>NZ_JAWPOT010000035.1:0-37851 GCF_033344415.1 Vibrio sp. 1727 | reverse complement strand
AAAATACAAAACGCCCGATGAAGTACATCGAGCGTTTTAGTTAAAAAGTGTCAACCCATATCAGGACGGGTCATATTACTCAGCTCCTGAAGTGGGGACTGGTGAGGCAGAGATTGCTTGAGAAGGTGGTTGGTAATTGACGTCACTGAAATCAATCTTCGGGAACAAAAACTGCGCTTCAGCTCTAATTTGCTCCGCTTTACTTGAGTCATCTAAGCCTTGGTAGGCCAAAATCAAATTATTATAAAATGCAGGACGAGGCTTATCTTTGATGATTTTTAGCGACCAATCGATATAAGGCTGAATCAAGGTTGCGTCTTGTTGGTACAGCCCAAGGTTTAAAAACGTGCTATAGACATCCCAATCAAACCTGTCTTTCCAAACCACAGGGTTACTGACTTGATTCAGAATATCAGGGTTAGTTGGTCTAGTGGTCTCAAACTTCGTCAATACATAGTTCGTATGTAATGCGCTTACCATGTAAAACGTAAACGCAACGGGAAGTACCAAACTAAAAACACGCAGCAAGCTTTTGGTCACATTACTAAAGCCGACTTGTCGATAACGAGAGACGCGCTGATCGACCCAGTACAGCAGGATAACGAAGATCAACCAATGCACGAGAGAGTGGTAGAAAGGGTATTCCAGTTGTGAGTGCAATACGATAGGTATAAACAAGGCCAGCAACGCAAGACGAGTTCCGCGTTTGGCTTGATAGATTCGATACAATACCAGTGCCATCGCTAAGAAGATGCCGAGTATTGGCAGTAAGCCACCTTCTACTCCCCAGTAAAGCAGCTCGTTATGCGGATGATCCATGGCAGGCAAACCTGCTGGGTAATTCTCATTAAGGGCATGTTGACGAGCCGTATACAGCATGTACTCAGATTCAAACTTGCCATATCCATAACCAGTAAAAGGCTTTTCAATCACCATGTCTAATGTTTGCGGAAAAGTATACGCTCGAGGAGACTCCATATTTACTTTTTCTGCGGCTAACCCACCTCCATCAGGAAAGGCAAGATGCATGACAACGACTGAGAGTAAGAGCCCACTTACAAGTGACACAACCCAGCGGATAAAGCGCCCTTTGGTTGCAAAGCGGTACATGTATGGAATGACCAACAACACGGCGATGACCGAGGCTAACCAACCAGTGCGTGAAGCCAACGCCACAATTAGTGGTAAAGTTAAAACTGGTACGGCATAGAGAAGGTAAACATCGCTTAACTTACGGTCGTATTTGTAGGGCTGACGTGCAAGTAAATAGCTGGCAATCACCAACCCTGTCGCAAGAAAGCTGGCCATTACATTGGGCTGTTGGAAAATACCATAAGGACGATTGGCCACCGTGTCGTAACCAAACGGATTGCCTGGTTTGAGATGCAGATATTGTGTCAAACCAAAAATGGCTTCGATAACAACCGCAAGGACAATGAACCATAATAGGCGTTGGCGATGTTTATTACTGAAATGAAATTGTTGTAAAACAATAAAGAACAGGACACCACACCACAGGCCTATGAGCTTATTGGCTGCCAAGCTGCTATTCGCATTTGGGTACAGAATGGGCACTGTCATGATAAGAGCACTAATGAACAAGCCGATGGTTAGTTTTGAGTAACGTAGCACTCGATTATTCGCGAGTTGGTAACACCCAATGCCTAATGCAAAGCTAAAAGCAATCCAAGTTGTCACATTGAACGAAAGCGAAAGCCCCGAACCGCCGGGGTTGGGCATGAAAAAGTGCATTGCCAACACAAATAGTGTTGCCAAGGCAATGAGAAACTTGCGATTGAGGGGAACCTGTACTTTTTCGGGAGAAAGCTTTGTTCCACTTACATGTATAGTAGCCATAGTTATTGCGTTGTTTTGAATGAAAAAGACCAGCACTTGCTGGTCTCGGTACTTTACCTGTTTTTTCTACTTCAACATAGGCTTAAGGAAGTGAGCTGTGTGCGATCCCTCGATTTGCGACACATCTTCCGGTGTGCCTTGAGCGATTATCTCGCCGCCACCCTGACCCCCTTCAGGACCAAGATCGATAATCCAGTCCGCAGTCTTAATGACGTCCAGGTTATGCTCGATCACCACGACAGTATTTCCGTGGTCGCGAAGTCTGTGCAGTACAGTGAGCAACTGCTGGATATCATGGAAGTGCAAGCCGGTTGTTGGTTCATCCAAAATGTACAAGGTTTTTCCTGTATCACGTTTGGATAGCTCTCGCGCCAATTTAACACGCTGTGCTTCACCACCGGAGAGTGTTGTTGCCGCTTGACCCAATCGTATGTACGACAAACCCACATCCATCAGTGTTTGTAGTTTGCGAGCGATGGCAGGAACTGGATCGAAGAAGGTGCGTGCATCTTCGACCGTCATTTCTAGCACTTCATCAATAGTTTTACCTTTGTAACGTACTTCGAGAGTTTCACGGTTGTAGCGTTTACCTTTACACACATCACATGGCACATAAACATCTGGTAGGAAATGCATTTCTACTTTGATAACACCGTCACCCTGACAGGCCTCACAACGACCACCGCGTACGTTAAAACTAAAACGGCCCGGCTTGTAACCGCGAGAACGCGACTCCTGTGTGCCTGCAAACAGTTCACGGATTGGTGTAAAGATCCCCGTATAGGTTGCAGGGTTAGAGCGAGGTGTACGGCCAATTGGGCTTTGATCGATATCGATGACTTTATCGAAGTGCTCTAGACCTTTAATCGATTTATAAGGTGAAGGCTGAGCCGTTGTCGCTCCGTTAAGTTGGGTATGCGCAATTTTAAAGAAAGTATCATTAATCAGTGTTGATTTACCTGAGCCAGATACCCCTGTAATACAGCTGAATAACCCAACAGGAATTGAAAGGTTAACGTTTTTAAGGTTATTACCTGTAGCGCCTAATAGCTCAACCGTTTTTTTCGGATCTCGCGGCGTGCGATCTTTCGGTACTGCGATTTCTTTAACACCACTTAAGTACTGACCTGTCAGAGAATTCGGATTCGCGACTATCTCTTCCATGGTGCCTTCCGCAACAACATTACCACCATGTACTCCAGCACCAGGACCAATATCTATGACATGATCTGCACAGCGAATCGCATCTTCATCGTGTTCTACCACAAGTACGGTATTACCTAAATCGCGCAAATGGGTGAGCGTTTTTAATAAGCGTTCATTATCACGCTGGTGGAGACCAATCGACGGTTCGTCCAGAACATACATCACACCAACAAGACCCGCCCCAATTTGGCTTGCTAAACGAATACGTTGAGCTTCACCGCCTGATAAGGTTTCTGCACTGCGTGATAAGTTTAGGTAGTTCAAACCGACGTTAACTAAGAATTGCAGGCGGTCGTTGATTTCCTTCATCACTTTTTCAGCGATTTGGGCTCGTTGACCTTCCAGTTTCAAGGAATGGAAGAATTCCAATGCATCAGCAATGCTGAGTTCAACAATCTCAGGTAGTGTCGTATCAGCAATAAACACGTTACGTGCTTCAAGGCGTAGACGAGTACCGCCACAGCTTGAACAAGATTTAGTGGAGATGTATTTTGCAAGCTCTTCACGGACAGAGTTAGATTCTGTATCACGATAGCGACGTTCTAGGGTATTCAGAATACCTTCGAATGGATGGCGTTTAACGCGAATATCGCCACGATCGTTGATGTATTTAAACTCAATCTCAGTACGACCTGAGCCCTTTAGAATGACATCTTGCGTTTTCTTTGGCAGAGAATTAAAAGGGGCATGGAGGTCAAAACCATAATGATCGGCCAATGAGGTGAGCATTTGGAAGTAGTAGTAGTTCTTTTGATCCCAACCGCGAATCGCACCTTGTGCCAAGCTTAATGAATCATCTTGAATTACTCGGCTTGGATCGAAGTATTGCTGCACACCCAAACCATCACAACTGCCACATGCACCAGCAGGGTTGTTGAATGAGAAAAGTCGCGGCTCTAACTCTTGCATGCTGTAACCACATTGTGGACAAGCGAAGTTGGCGGAGAAAATAATCTCTTCACCGTCGCCATCCATTGGCGCGACAACCGCAATTCCGCCTGATAATTCGAGCGTGGTCTCGAAAGATTCGGCCAAGCGCTGTTGTAAGTCTGGACGAACTTTAAAGCGGTCTACCACGACTTCAATGGTGTGCTTTTTATGTAGCTCAAGGGTTGGAGGATCGGAAAGATCGCAAGTTTCTCCATCAATACGCGCACGAATAAAACCTTGAGCCGCTAAGTTCTCAAGCGTTTTAACATGCTCACCTTTACGTTCTTTGACAATAGGCGCCAATAGCATCATTTTGCTGCCTTCCGGCATCTCTAGGACTTTGTCCACCATTTGGCTGATGGTTTGCGCGGCAAGAGGGGCATGATGCGTTGGACAGCGGGGTTCGCCCACACGAGCATACAATAGACGTAAGTAGTCGTAGACTTCGGTAATTGTACCGACGGTTGAACGCGGGTTATGAGAAGTAGATTTCTGTTCAATAGAAATCGCGGGTGATAACCCTTCAATGTGGTCGACATCGGGTTTTTCCATCAGAGACAAAAACTGACGAGCGTAGGCAGAGAGAGACTCTACGTAGCGTCGTTGGCCTTCTGCATACAATGTATCGAAAGCGAGAGAGGATTTACCGGAGCCACTTAGTCCAGTAATGACAATCAGTTTATCGCGAGGGATTGTAAGATTAATGTCTTTAAGGTTATGGGTTCGGGCACCGCGAACTTCTATTTTATCCATCGTTTTTGCTCTATGTATAACCAAGTGGGGCAAGTATTACATAGTGTGAGAAATGTGCAAAGAAAATTACTGGATAAAAAAACAGTAAAGTAAAAAGCCCAGCGTTGTGCTGGGCTTTCGATACAGTAATTTCGTACTAAGACGATGCTTTATACTGCTTTTTGTGTTGCGTGCTTACCTAGCTCAGAGGTTTTTTCATCTTTTAGATACAGGTTTTCAAAACAATAGTTAGTTGCTTCGATGTAACCTTCAACGCTACCACAGTCAAAGCGTTTGCCCTTGAATTTGTAAGCCAATACACAGCCCGCTTTTGCTTGTTTAAGCAGCGCGTCCGTGATTTGAATTTCACCACCTTTACCAGGTTCAGTGTTTTCGATCAGTTCAAAAATATCGGGAGTCAGGATGTAGCGGCCAATGATAGCAAGGTTGCTAGGCGCCGTGCCTTTCTCTGGTTTTTCTACCATGTCGTCTACACGGTAGATGTCGTCTTTGATCATTTCACCAGAGATAACGCCGTATTTGTGTGTTTCTTCGGCTGGTACTTCTTGCACTGCAACGATAGAACAGCGGAACTGCTTAAATAGTGCCACCATCTGAGCCAGTACGCCCTCTTGCTCGTTCACACAAAGGTCATCAGCAAGAACAACAGCAAATGGCTCATCGCCTACCAATTCTCGTCCAGTTAGAATCGCGTGGCCCAAGCCTTTCATTTCGCGTTGACGTATATAAGTGAAGTTTGCAGATTCAATGATTTCACGGATATCTACCAACAGCTCTTCTTTGTTGGTACCGCTAATCTGATGTTCCAGTTCGTAGTTCTTATCAAAGTGGTCCATGATCGAGTGCTTGCCACGACCTGTCACAATACACATGCCGTTCATACCAGCTTGGATTGCTTCTTCGACACCGTATTCAATAAGCGGTTTGTTCACGACTGGCATCATCTCTTTTGGCATAGATTTCGTTGCCGGTAGGAAGCGTGTGCCATAGCCTGCAGCAGGGAACAGACATTTTTTTATCATTGGGGGAATATCCTATCTCGTTTTTATCAAGAATCTGCGCATAACTTTAACACGAGAGGTATCAATGAATCATGAATAAAGTAGGAAAAAATGTGAGACTCGGTGCGGAAAAAAGATGAGCGACTCGTCATTTCAGTTATCAGAGCCGCTCACATTGCATCACGAAATTAAGTTTTGGTCTGCCCAGGCGATTGCCTGTACTCGGTTCTTTACGGATAGCTTTTTGAATATCTGATACAAGTGCGATTTGATGGTGAATTCACTGACGAATAACTCTTCGGCCATCTGACTGTTCGAGGCGCCAGCTTGTAGGCAACGCAGTACTTGTAGCTCACGAATGGTTAGGTCTACCGTAGCTGGTGCAGTATGAGTATTAATGACATTGCGGTAATAGTGTAAAAGTTGACTGGTTACATTACGCGGCAGCCAGTTTTGACCGTTAACAATGCCTTTTAACCCTTCTCCAATTTGCTCTAGCGTATCTTCAGAATAAAACACACCTTTTAATTGACCAAATGAAAGAAGTTCATCCGTGGTTAGTCTTTTAGGCACGTTGAAGACAACGGTTTCAAAGTTTTTCCATACAAGAGGCAAGTTTTTGATCGATTGAACAAGTGATTTATGTTCACTGAAGTCGATCAGTAGAATTTTATTACGGTGTTGTGGCTTGGCTTCCATGAGTGCTTCGGTTGAAATCACCGGGATGCTCATATCAATGTACTTTTCGAGTGCCGCCACTTTTTTTTGCGCATTATCTTCCATACTGATCAGAAATAGCTTTCTTGCGTAAGCCGACTTTCTCACGTGTTCCAATCTCCCTGGGTTCAATAGAAGCCATAAACTGGCATTAAAGAGAGGCCATAACCATCGCTTTACTGAATAAATGCGTTCGAATTCAAAGCTTCACGAAACGATGTCTGCAACGCGAATCAAAAATGCTACACACGTAAGTTGAAATACGATTTGGGTTCTAGAGGGTGACTCAATAGATCACAATGGTATTAGACTTTAATCAAAACATTAAAGCGTGCTATTCTAATGCGCTAAAATTTTATATATCCAGAGTGAAACGGAGCACATCATGGCCAGCCGTGGAATTAACAAAGTTATTTTGGTGGGGAATCTAGGTAACGACCCTGAAATTCGTTACATGCCGAATGGCGGTGCAGTAGCAAACATTACTATTGCGACTTCTGATTCATGGCGTGATAAAGCGACTGGCGAACAGCGCGAAAAAACGGAATGGCACCGTGTTGTGTTGTTCGGCAAACTTGCGGAAGTAGCAGGTGAGTACTTGCGTAAAGGCTCTCAAGTTTACATTGAAGGGCAACTGCAAACTCGCAAATGGCAAGATCAAAGTGGCCAAGATCGCTACTCAACTGAAGTCGTTGTTCAAGGCTTCAATGGTGTGATGCAAATGCTTGGCGGTCGTGCTCAAGGTGGCGGCGCACCAATGGGCGGTCAACAGCAGCAACAAGGTGGATGGGGTCAGCCTCAACAGCCAGCTCAGCAGCAGTACAATGCGCCTCAGCAACAGCAACCACAACAACAGGCTCCGCAGCAACCACAGCAGCAGTACAATGAGCCACCAATGGATTTTGACGACGATATCCCGTTCTGAACTAAGACAAAATAAAAAATGTTGAAAAATACACTAAAGGCCGCTAATAGCGGCCTTTTCTTTTATTGGCTGAAAAAAAGTGTTTATTTTTTAGGTTGAACGTGTATATTATTAACTTACAAGTTTTTATGTTGATTTTTTTGGGTTGGGTATGAAGATTGAGATAAAGAAGTTTATGAGCGGTGAGCGTTATGTCTTTTTACTAGACGATGACGGCATGCCTGATTTTTGGGTAACGCACTTTGTCACTATGAAACTCCGAAAGCATATAACGACATCTTCAATTCAGCAGTATCTAAAGTCCATCAAACACTTAAAACTTTGGGAAAGTATAAATGGCAGAGATCTGCTTGAAGAAATTTACAATGGTGTCATTCCAACTCTTGATGATATCAATGCTCTGAAAGAGCATTGTAGCTATCGAGCTACCGTCTTCAAAAATCAGACTAAAACAAATGTTACCGATATGGGGAAATTTCATCTTTCTAAATCAAAAGATAAGCCTACCGTCACAAAGTCTCAGTATATCTCTCGCATAGCTCACATTACTGAATATCTGCACTTTTGTGGGATAGAGCGAGTTAAGAAGAAACCTTCCGCTGTGCAGTTATCTGATGCGCTTAATTTAATGAAGACGCAGTTAAAAAGCGACATGCCGAAGGATCGCTTAAAAAGTAAGCAAATGGCTTTAGATAAATCAGGGATACCAGATGATGTATTTGAAGATTTTGTTGCCGTGGCCAAACCCAACTCTGAACACAATCCCTTTCGTAACCCTGTCATTCGGTTTCGAAATTACCTCATCGTTCAAATCTTGTATGAAACGGGATTTAGACGCAGTGAACTAGCAGCTCTAAGAATTGGTGACATCGGTACTGACACTGACAACCCCACTTTATCAATTGTACGCAGACATAATAGTAAAGAAGATCCTCGTTTAGATGAGCCTACAGCGAAGACGCTTGGTAGAACCGTCCCAATCTCGAAAGAACTGAGAGATTTGCTAAATATCTACGTTAAAACACATCGTTTTCATACAAAGGCGGCCAAAAAACATCCATTTATATTTGTCTCTCACAAAGCCAAAAGTGGAAGCCATGAATCAGGTCAACCGCTTGTAAAACAAACGATAAACGATATTTTTAATCGTATTCGCAAGGTTAATTTTGAACGTTTTTGGGGGATCACGCCACACAGCTTTAGGCATTATTTCAACCATCAGCTATCCAAATGTATTGACCAAGAAAAAAAAGCGGTTGAGGAAGAAGTGAAGCGATTAGAAGCCGAAGGGAAGCCCCAAGCAGCCAAACTATATGCAGATGAAAATAAAATCACCGAACAGCGTGAGCTAGAGATTAGAGCTGAGAAGAATGGACATTCCGACCTAAACTCTGGCAGACCTTACTTGAAACGAACAGTTATAGAACAAGCCAATAAGATGCGGAGAAAGATGCATGAAAATTTAAAACATAAGGCTGAAGTAGGTGTTTATGGCTATTAATACGAAAAAAAACAGTGCTTATAGAGATATAAAGTCAAAGTCAGACAAGCGACTAAGTAAAGCTAACTATGAGTTTGACGTTTATTCTGATAATTGGCAGTTGGATACCAATGTGCGTTTGAATTTGACTCTTTTAGAACCATTAAGTCTTACTCCTAAGTTTTCTGAGTGTTTCAGACTTGCTTTAGCGGACTACGCTGCTGAGTTTTCATCTTCTTACACGTCCAATATTTTTCGAGAGTGTCGTGCTCTCTTTGCTTTTGGTGTGACAAATAAAATCAGTGAGAAGCACGTCGTCAATTTTAAGAGCAGCTTGACTAAAAACACAGAATACAAGCTAGGGAGTATCCGTGCTTTTTTGCTTGATTGGCATGACAAGGAAATCTACGGTGTTGATAAGAAAGTTGTTGGCTTGCTCTCAGCGCTCAAAATTTCAGGAAATGAAAAAGGGAAAGCGGTTGCACTTGGTTGCCCGTTTAGCGGTGCTTATACACTGGAGGAGCAATCCGCATTCATTACGTGGTACGTAGATGCATTTACAGAGCAGCTCATTTCATTATATGACTATGCATTTATCATGGCATTGCAGTACACAGGTGCTCGGTCTCTTCAATTAACCCATCTGTATTATGAGGATCTACTCACAAGAACAGAGGCTGGCATTGAGCACTTTGATTTACGAATACCTAACGCCAAAAAACGTAATGAAACGTTTAGAGGGTCTTACCAAATCAAAAAAGATGTGAGTGAAGACCTAATATTGGTGCTGACTGCACAGGCAAAACAATCAATAAAAATGGTTGAAGAACATTTCAACGTTAGCCTTACTAGTCAGCAGAAAAAGCATATCCCCATTTTTATTAATGACCGAGAGATATCGAATCTCACTGACTTTAGTGCATTCGAAGAAATACAACAGAAAACGCCTGATTTATTGTGCTTACGGACGAGAGGTGCAAATCCATCAGTAGGGGAAATAACACGAAGATTAGCTCGGCTTTGCCCCTTAAAAACAACCCGAATTAAAGTGGGTGGGGATTATGGAGATTTGCATATTAATCCACGTCGATTTCGTTACACTCATGCGACGAACATGTCTATGCTTGGAGCCAGCGAGCATACGATAGCTGAGGAGTTAGGGCATGAAGATACTCAACATGTCACCGTGTATACCGAGTTTAATGAAGAGATGGCGGATAGAATCGACGAGGCGCTAGCTACCGATCTTACCCCATTAGCTCAAGCTTTTTCTGGCACGTTAATAGACAGTGAAAAAGACGCAATTCGAGCTAACGATCCTCGAAGTAGAATTAACAATGACGAAGGCAACCCTTTAGGAAACTGTGGAACATTCGGCTTTTGCGCTAATGGCTCTGTACATTGCTACACATGTAACAAATTTCAACCTTGGTTAAATGCTCCTCATGAAAAAATGCTGAAAAGCGTCGTTTTGAAACGAGATCGAAAGCGTGATATGGGAGCCAGTGAGTTTGTTTTGCAAGGACATAACCGCAGTATCAATGCTATTAAGGCGGTCATTCTAAAGTGCAACGCAAGAAAGCAAGAGTTAGAAAATGAAGGAGCGTTAAATGTCTAATGTTTTGCTGTTTACTCCTAAGCATCAAATTGATTTTCAAAAAAATTATGATGATTTTATCGCTTTTGCAAAAAATGACCTGAGTCTGTTTGAAGACATTCAGTTCAAAACCCCTGAAGGCATTATTCAGAATGGCTGGGAATGTGATAAGTGGTCGTGGAAGACGGAAAAAGGAAAAAAGCTGACGATTGTTTTTGGGGCAAGTCAGAATCATTCAAAATATACACCTTTCCAGCTTCCTTTTTCTGACTTTGCGAAAGCATATGTTCGCTACCAGCAATCGCTTAACAAGAAAGATTCAACTACTTGGGCTTCATCACTTGTATTCCTCTATCAAGCATTAGAAGAGCACGCTGCTCACAATGATAAATCTTCAGTTGATATAATGAACATCAACAATAATGTGATTGATCGCGTAGAGCAGAAGATACGGAGCAGTGATTTAGGCGCTGGCGGCAAACGCAATATCGGCCTTTCGTTCGAAAAGGTATTGAAATTCATCAAAGAAAAACGATTTAAACTAGATCTACAAGATTGGTCGAACCCGTTTCCTCGTCAATCTGACGCGAGCATAAAACTAGACGAAAAAAGTCGCAAGGAAATGGAAGATAAATGCCCGTCAGATTATCAGATGTTGCAAGTAGCAGACGCTTTTCATAAAGCGAAGACACCACGCCAGAAGTATTTTAGTAGTCTTTGCGTTATGTTGATGTGCCAGCCCAGCCGAAATACCGAATTGAATGGTTTGACTGTCAATTCATTACAGCAAAGTGATAAAGGTCGTTGGTACTTGATGTGGCATCCTGCCAAAGGAGGGGATGCCGTTCGAAAGTGGGTGCCAGCTTTGCTAGAAGACGTTGTTAAACAAGCATTTGAAAGACTTGTTGAGATTTCTGCTCCAGCTAGATCTGCTGCAAAATTTGCGTACGACAATCCTGATCTGTTCATGTTGGCTAGTGACTCAGAAAGCTCTCAAGACAAGCCTTTGACATATAATCAGTTCGCGAAAGTAATGGGATTTAAAACAGGTAAATCAGAAAGAGGAACCGACATCACTTGGACGACGTATGGTAGCAACGTCAAGTGGTTAAATCGTTTAATTAGCGACTTGAACAATGTGAACGATTGGAAAAAGGACTTGTGTCAAGGACACATCGTTCTCCCGAACAATGAGATCGTAAATAGATACACTGGTAAGCCAACAGGAATCGTCATTCGATTTCCTAGTTACAGGGATCTCCGTTCTGTTATTGATGAACAATATAAGACGCTGGATTTCCCAAATTATGGCGACATGAAAGTATGGGATTGCATCACATTAGTCAGAGATCATGAATTTCACAAGGAATTCGCGGTTAAGCCCTTCTCATGGGTTCATCTTGGACATGGCTCTCTGAGTGATGCTATCGGCTCTGACAGAGGCATAGAATCAATTTTTGATGAGCTAGGTATCACAGATGAAGATGGGACACCTCTCAAGCTAAATAGTCACCAATTTCGTCACTGGTTAAACACGAAATTAAAGTTAGCAGGTGAAGCTGATTGGCTTATCGCCAAATGGTCAGGGCGAGCTGATATCAAGCAAAACAAAGCTTACGACGGACGAACTGAAAAGCAAAAGTCACGTCTAACTCAGCGTATTGGGCATGTTACGATTGGATCTGGTGTCATGACTGTTGCTCAAGCTAACCAGTTGTTAGAACCTTACACTGCCGAAGCGCCGCCACCGCCAATGGTTTTACATGACCTTGGACTTCCCATCTCACTGAAAGCTCTTGGGGTTGATAGGGATGGTGTTGCTCAGTTCACGGGGTTAGGCTTCTGTGTTCATAACTATGCCGAAAGTCCATGTGTTAAAAATGGTGACTGTGAGGTCTGTAATGAACATGTTTGCCTTAAAGGTATGCCTCACTCTCTTGATGAGTTAAAAACTCTTGAAGCGCTATATGAAGAGCAATTGAGGCATGCAAAAGCCGCCGCAGAAGATCAGGTTTTTGGAGCGGATAGATGGGTTACAGCTCTGGGCTTTCGATTGTCTAAGATAAAAACACTCATTTTTCTTCTTGAAGATCCAAAAAAAGCGGATGGCGCACACGTTAGAATACCTGATGAGCTATCACCATCTCCTGTGAAGCGCTCACTGAATATAAATGAACAAAGCGCTATCCAAGGGTTTGATCTTATGGCTTTAGCACTATCTGATATGAGGGAGGCATAATGGCTTTTGTTCCAGATAACAAAGAAACGATACTGGCTATCATCGATGGGTGGACTGGCAAACTTAGTTATGAGCTTTTAGCTGAGAAATTACAGTTAGAACTTGGCCTAAAAAAGCCGCCATCACGTTTTACATTCACCAAGTATGATGAAATTAAGCATGCTTTTGATTTGAAGAAAGAGCAGCTAAGGCAAAAGAAATCAGAAGCTATCCAAGATGCCAAGTCGTTGTTCGAAAGCACTGACAAATTAAGTGATCTTATCTCTAATCTAGGGAATGATGACGTAGCGATTGCAGAATTAATCAAGCAAGTAGAAAAACTTGAAAAAGAGAATGAAAGGCTTAGTTCAGAAAATAAAAGGCTTAATTCTCAAAATGATATGTTGCTTGAGAGATTTGCGAGATGGCAATACAACCTTCAGAAGATGGACGGCGTCGATCTCAATAAGTTAGTTTCTACACTTGATGATGGTCTGCCTGCCAAGTCCATATAAGGTGTACTACAACTAATTCAGTCCTGAATTGTACAGATCTAGCAGCTTATCCAAATGAGGCATTATCTATCTGGATATCTAATGCCTCATTCACTCGTTTAACGCTCAACAATATTTTGAGTTATAGCATCATAACGATAGTTAACAATGTCACCCGTGATCAGCATCTGTATTGCCTGTTTAATGCACTCTAAAGGAGCAATAAACCATTCTCTAGGTGTATGGGCAATCCCTTTGTGATCTGCCACTTTCACATCCAAACAAGAATGCCCAAAGAAAGTGTGCAACAAACCTTCGAACTTATTAGCTTTCATGTTGTAGCACTCAAACTCTGACACTAGTTGAACTGGTGCCATTAGGTAGGTTGGCTCATTCTCGGCATTAGCAATACGTTGTTTTACAGGTGTGGTTGAATAACCAATTTTGTATAGATTACGTACACTGCTGATTTCAGGCTCACAACTTAAAGATTTTAGGATATAGATATAACCAGACTTTTGATCGTCACTAGTGATGTTTAGCAACTCATCTAAAGCTTTATCACTTTTATCTAATATTCGACGTCCCGTCTCATCCTTGTATAGCTCAGTCGCTAGCGAGCGCAGCAACATGTCAGATTCCGTGCCGTTTTCAAAAACCAGGTGTAATCGAGCATTTACCTTACCATTCTTCTTCTGCCTCTCTTCCATGTCAGAGACATAACAAGTGATGCCATGAAGAATGAAGAACATACCCTTTTGAATTTGCTGCTCCCCAGTGAATTGAACCGCTTCTTTTTCGCCTGTTTTAAGGTCAGTATGGCACTGTTTAAACAGAGGCTCATAGTCGTCAAAGTTGGCACACTTCTTACGCTTGGCAACATGACGAGGCATTTCTAGGGTCTTCTTAACGTGTTTGAGATTGAAGATGCTGTCATCAGGTAATTCCAATATCCCTAACATGTCATCAGCAAGTATCGCTTCAATAGAGTCTGGTTTCGGTTCTTCAAACCGTGGTAGAAGTCCATGAATATCGTACTGCTCTAGCGCACGACAATGCTGTTCGTTGCTACGGATAGACTCCAGGCTTTTGCTGCGCATCAGCTCTATAGGATTGCTGCGATTCGCTTGCGGCTCTCTTCCATTCTTATCAAAAAACTCGTTAATCTGCTTAAACTTAGCAATTAAGTGATCATCGGCGGTTGGTGCCGATGATTTAGGTTTTGTTTTTAATAACCCTAACGTATCGGAAGCAATAATATCTTTCAGCCAATCTTCCATCTACATTACCTCTTTCTGTGCTTGTGCCGCTTGTTCTTGAGCGAGGCGGCGCAGATAGATAATGCACTGAGCCAACTCACGCTCACGACCATTGCGAGAGTTAAGGTCTGGATGTCGATTGTGTTCTTTCACAAACTCTTGAACTTTCGGCCACAGTGCTATGGCTTCTTCTTTGGACATTTGCATGCGAGTTGATTCGATAGAGTCTTGAATCAACTTAAGCGTGTCGGTGTTAACTGCTTTTGACAGAATCTCAAATGCTTTCTGGAACGGGTTGACCTGATCGATAAGGTCAATGTGTAGCTCATCAATATTGATGAACTTATCCGCCATACGAACAAATTTCTTGCCCCCTTCTTCTTTAACCTCAGAAGTTGAGATCGCTGAGTCCACAACCACTCGTTGACGAATCTCCTCGATCTCATCTTTAGAAAGATCTGGATACTTCTTCTCGATAAGTTTAGGGATCAACACCTTGTTGATAACTTCAGGATCGTGACCTGCTGCTGAGGCTTTCACGATGTTGTCATCTTGCAAAATAGAGGCTTTTAGATCATCAAGGTCTGTTTCTAATATCTGCTTAGTACGCTTGGTACTTGGTTCTTTTAAACCACCAATACTGATCACTCCAGGCGGTGTTGGCTCCTTATCGGCTGGATCTTTTGCTTTAAACTTAAAGTTTGGTGCCAACACTTGCTCCATGAGAAGAGAACAAGTGATTGCCTTGAGCATGTTGTTCACGGCATAGTTTACTTGATCACTTGAAGCATCAGGCTCCGCAATCAAGTTGGTAAACTGAGCGTGAGTCTTATTGTGGCTATCACGAGTACAACGACCAATAATCTGTACGATTTCAGTCAAAGAGTTGCGGTACCCAATTGTCAAAGCATGCTCACAAAAACTCCAGTCAAATCCTTCTTTCGCCATGCCTAGCGCAATAATGATATCGATGTCATCTTCATGCTCAATGTCACGTAAAAACGCTTGGGTTTTTTCTCTGTCTTTTTCATCCCATACGAGGTCTGCAACTTTGATGATTTTGCCATCTTCCTTACGCTTGATATGAATGACACCAGTCTCAGGATCAGTGAATTGGTGTTCACCAATAATATCTAAGATAGCTGCTACCTGTTCATACTTGTCATCTTTGCCTGATTCAGCAGAGTTTACATTTGGGATATGAACAATCGTTTTCTTATCGGTATCCAGCACCTCTTCTATTGCAGTGAGGTAATGCCCTTTGTAGAAGTGGTAGCCAATACCCAAAGACTTGAGGTACTGGTAGCCGTTCAGTTGTTCATAATAGTTAAAAGAAACCTTGTCAAACTTCATCTCATCTTCTGGGGTCAGGATAGATACACTATCCCCACGGAAGTAAGAGCCAGTCATCGCAACGATGTGTGCAGTGCTGTTCTCGATAAGCGCACGCAGCACATCACCCAACACGTTGTCACCATCAGCAGAAACATGATGGAACTCATCGATTGCCAGTAGGGTGCTGTCAAAAGCAGTGTCTTCCAACTCTTGATAAGCGAAGCGCAAGGTAGCGTGAGTACAAATTAAAATGCGCTCGTCACTACCTAAAAACTCTTTAAAGATTTTAACTTTGCTTTGATTGCTGGCAGACGTGCATAGGTTGTAATGCGGGTTGATGTTCCAATCTGCAAAGAAACCGTACTTCGTTAGCTCGGTGTAGCCAAAAGAGCCACCGATAGAACGTTCAGGAACGGCAACAATAACCTTATTGATAGCTTGATTATGAAGCTTATCTAAGCCAATAAACATCAAAGCACGAGATTTACCAGAAGCAGGTGGCGCTTTAATCAATAGATATTGGCTTGCACGCTGCTCAAAAGCGCGAGCCTGCATGGCTCGCATCCCCATATCGTTGGTGTTAGTGCTTTCACCTGTTTGCGCATAGGTTACATGGACTAAATCAGGCATTTTTACCACCCACCATTTTTCCATATTGTTCCAATAAGATTTTCAACTTACTCTCATCGTTAGTAAATTCCTTACTCGAGTAAATTGAAGAAACCAATCTATCATTTGCCTCATGAGCTTTTACTAAAGAACTAGGCATTTTGTCTGGATCATATAATTCAGCGAGAGATAACTCAGGGTAATCTTCCCTTGCTTCTAAAATTGCGTAAGCTGAGTTTTCCAATCGTTCTTTATCTATCTCGGATAAATCAGGAATTGGGAAAGTATTCCAGCACAATGACGAAGAATATCTAATGCGGTTTTCTAGCTTACCAGACAATAATTTAACCCAAAGAATGTGGTATTCAGACATTAGAATAGAGAACACCCATGCTGGTGCCTCATAAATAACCTGCGCGGAGTTTGGTACGATTTCTTCAGAACTTATGAACCCACAGGGCAAATATTTCCTTCTTTCAGAAGACACTACAGGAACGACGATCGAACTTTCTTTCGTTGAGTGAAATTCTCTGAACTGATGACCTTGTGATGAAATTTTTTGTTGTCCTTTATCACTACTATTAGCCCTTTCCAATTTGGTTTCTTCTATTCTTGAATTAATTGGAGGTATTGCTTTAGCTTCATCCAACGAACTATCATGAATCCACAAGCAATATCTTTCTGTACCATTGATTAATTCTGAAGAACCAATCATCCTCCTTAGTAACACTTTGGCTTCTGGATACTCTTTTACCAAGGATAAATATTCATCTTTACTTAAAATCAAAGCATTACAACAACCTGTATAATTACCTCTAACCATCTTCGGAACATTTGAAATAGGCTTAGTTCTAGCCTCGATAAATAATGTGGGGGCATCTAACAAAAAAGGATTAATATTTTTTGGTGTTGAAATAATGCTGTCATCAAATAATTGAGTTTTATTTGATTCAACTCCACATAAACTAACAATAACAACCGTTACCCCAGCATTATCCCTTGCATTATTTTTCCATTTAAATGACTTATAGGCAAACCTGATCCTCAAACCATCTAAAAGGAGTGGCCATAAGATAGGTACTTGCTCACCTTGACAAATAGAATTGGTTGAAACAAACGCACAAGAACTTAACTTATTGTTTTTAATGTAATTACTCGCTTTCATAAACCAGATTGAGATGTAATCTAGTTTTCTTCTTTTCTTGAATGAACCAAAAACTGCGTCAATATCCTCTTTTTGTTCAGTATTTTGGTTTCTAGTTCCAAGATAAGGAGGGTTACCCAAAATATAAACTTCGTCACTATCACAAGCAGGACATACACTTTCCCAGCTAATGCGAGCCGCATTCCCCGCAACAATTCGTCCACTTTGCTTCAATGGCAGCGTTGGTGCCGTGTAACCAAACTCGGTCTCAAACACCATATTCATTTGGTGTTCGACTAGCCAAAGAGAAAGGATTGCCATCTCATGAGCGAAGTCATCAAGCTCAATACCATAAAACTGGTCAAGACGGATTGCCGAATGAGACTCGTCAAATAACCCCATCATTCCTGAGTCCGACTCGCCCTCAAGCTCACGAATGCGCTTTAGGATCTCAATTTCTAACTCTCGAATTTCTTTATATGTGATGATCAAGAAGTTGCCTGAACCACACGCTGGGTCAAAGAACTTAATTCGGCTTAGACGCACCTGAAGTTTCTTTAGTTTGTTGATGTTGTCGTTACACTTATCAAACTCTTCATAAAGATCGTTCAAGAACAACGGCTCAATCACTTTCATAATGTTTGATACCGATGTGTAGTGCATCCCCATTTTGCTACGGGTTTCTGGGTCGGCAACACCTTGAATCATAGAACCGAAGATATCTGGGTTGATATCAGACCAATCTAAAGAACCTGAATCCAGTAGCATTCGACGAGCTTTGGCATCAAACGTAGGTACTTTTATTTGTTTCTTAAACAAACCACCGTTCACGTAGGGGAAGTCATTAAGATACTTAGGTAAATCGTTACGCTGATGCGCAGGTGTATTTAACACATCGAAAAGGCGCTCAAACACACCAACCAAATCGGATCCATCTTCCTGAGTGTGTTGGTTCAAAAGATTCGTAAACTGGTTCTCAGAGAAGATTTTGGTGTCTTCGGCAAAGAAGCAGAAAAGCAAGCGGTTGAGGAAGACCACCATTTCATGGAGTTGCTCTCTGGTAGCATTTACTGGGTAGTTAGTGGCCTTGATGTGGTCAAAGAAATCTGCCATTTTCTCAGCAGCTTTAACATCCGCAGGGTTCTCACCACGGTAAACCATTTTCTCCATCCCCGCCCAAGGCAGGAAGAAATCGAAGTGCTTCGCTAGTTGACCAAGCTCGATATCAAGCGTGTCTTGAGTCTTGGTATCAATAGCAATGAGCTGAGAGAAATCAGTAACAACAACAAAACGAATCTTATTAGTAGCAACCGTTTTGCTGTTCTTGAGCGCATCAATTTCAGCGAACAAGTTTGAGGTACATGGTTTGAAGTACAGATGACGCTTTAAAATCACCTCACCAGTACTCTTAGCAAGATTACGTTCACCTGACTTAACACGGCTGACTACTGACTTACGATGTCCGTAAGCCAACAATAGCTCGTAGATAAAAGCATCTTTTGAGATTTCTTGGCTTGATACTTGTTTTACCAAGCTCTTAACATTTTCTTCTATTTGTACGCTATTCATGTTTTTTACTGCTCAAATGACATTGGTTGCATTGTATATTCAACGTTTGTAATGAACCATGAGAACACCTACATTTTTTGTGTCTTTTGGCTCTTACCGTCTAATATCCTAGGCTAGGAGGTATAATCGCAGGTTTACGTTTATTGTTGCAGCGATTTATACGGGATACGGGCTTGATGCTAAGGATGAAAGCTTGCACAACTATGGCAGCAACTCCTTAGCGTCACAGCCCAAAGTCTCAGCAATCTCATACAACTTCTCAATCGTGATATTGACTTCACCGCGCTCAATGCGTCCCACATAACTTCTATCTATCTCTGCGAACAACGCGAGCTTATCTTGAGTTAACCCTTTGGATTTCCTCATTTTTACAATGCGTTTGCCCACAAGTGCTGCAAGCTTCTTGTTCATGTTTTTTATTTATGCAATTAATTTGTTGAACAATTACACAGTTGCGGCATATAACTCCACGGATTATAATCCTCAAATTCATCAATAAAGGCCGTTTTTTGAACACATGAAGATAAAGATCAGAAAAGAGTTATTTCTCGCCATTTATTACAATGAACATTTCTCTGCTAATGACTTAACGTCCTTTCCAATAGACTGTGATGAAAAAGAATACTTATCGGATGAATACGTCGAAAAAAAGTTGAAGGAGATGTCGCTTATCGGTGCAGTCCTTTCGTGTGGTTTCGATAAGCATGGTGATGAAGAATTTTCCAAAGGTTTTATGTTTAACCATATCGACTGGGAGGTCGTAGATTACGACAACTACAGTGAGGACTCCAACTACCTTTCTCTTAAAAAAGAAAGCCTTTTGACGATTTTGCAAGATAAACAGTCAGAGCTGTCAGAGTCCTATTCTCTTCACAGCAGGGCATGGAGGCATTTCAATCGGTTGTGTGCGCAATACTCCGAGCTTAGGCCATGCATAGAGCAATACATCTCAGAGCATGACAATCGTAGATTGGATCTCAAAGCCGAAATGCTGGCAGTAGAAAATGCAATTACCTTCTACAAAAACACAGCTCAATTAGAAGAAAGTGGGAGCTAATTTGCATAATTCTATAGTTTACGCACATGTCACAAATAACAACATGCTCGTGGGGCAGTTTGTCCAACAGTCGAAGACCTACTGGTCATTTTCGTATTCTGAACAATGGTTAGCATATGATTCAGCTTTCCCGATCTCGTTAAGCCTGCCGCTTGTAAAGGGAGAATGTTCATCATTTAATGCACTGAATTTTATTCACAACCTGCTTCCTGACTTGAAAGAAGAACGATTAAGTCTGGCTCACTCGGTCGGTGTGCAATCCCAAGATGTATTCACCTTACTCTCAAAAATTGGTCACGATTGCACGGGCGGTATTTCATTTACTGAGAGTAGGGATACGCCAAAGATAGGGTGGAAATATCGAGAGATCTCGGCAAGTGAATTAAATGAACTCGTTACCCAGCGTAAGTCATTTCTTCCATTTTTTGGGGATTATCGACCTTGCATTTCGGGAACACAGCGAAAAACAACTCTAACTAAGTTGAATGGTAAATGGTATGTACCTCAAGAGAAAACACTAAGTAGCCACATTATCAAATATCCAATGGATGCGATTGCGCAAAGCAACTCGGTACTAGATATGAGCAGCAGTGTTGAGAATGAATTCATCTGTACTCAAATTGCGAAGAAACTTGGCTTTAACGTTCCTAATATAGAGATAATAACGACTGAATCAGGAGCTAAAGCCCTTGCTGTGGAACGGTTCGACCGATGTTTTGGTAACGGAGCTGTGACTCGTAGACACCAAGAAGATTTCTGCCAGATTTTTGGTGTACCTGAACATCAAAAATATCAATCGGAGAACAACCTAGGTGTCTCCAAAATTGTTGATGTTTTAAGTCTCTCTGCGCAAAGCGAGGCGAACAATCATGACTTTTTTAAGTTCATGGTTTTACAGTGCCTTCTTGGTGCCACTGACGGTCATCTCAAGAACTTTTCCGTGCATATTGCTCCTGGCGGACACTATCAGCTCGCACCGTTCTACGATTTGCTATCAGCTTATCCTGCCGTCGGTGCCTCTGGGTTAAATAAGCGAAAGTTAAAGCTAGCTATGGGACTGAAAGCATCACGAGGATACAAATACCATATCAACAAAATTTGCTTACGCCATATAGAGCAGACAGCTGCTCAGTTCGGTATCAGCAATGCGAACTGCCATGAAATCGTCTCTACCTTTCTCGCTCAATTTAGTAGCGCACTTAGCTCCATAGACAAAAGATTCCCTGGACAGGAGTTCGCGTTAGTAAAGGACGCAATATTTCAACATGCCACTGAAATCGTTGAAAAGTTAAACAGAACAATTAAGTAAACATCTGGGGTAACAATTGTTGCCCATGTTGTAAACATACTCGTTAGCAGTTAGGGGAAATATGGCTGAAACCACGACCAATGGAAGTAACACGACTCTTGATTTGAGGCAGTCTTTCGCTCTGTTAAGTGTCGATAAGAATGGAATCGTAACGATGAAATTTGGAGATGAAGTAACGGTTTTTATGAACGACAAATGCCCAGCAATCACGACCGACTTATTAAAAGTGATTGCGTCAATAAAAAACGGGAGTAGCCAGCAATGAAGCGCGAAAAAGAAAAGATCCGTGGTCTGACAGAAACTTCGTGTAAGAACCACTTCTGTTGATTGCTTCTTCCCAAGAAATGAAAAAAGAATTAGATGTGATCGTCGGCGATTATTTAGTCGATTTAGATGGCGACTATTAGGAGTGTGGATGGTATGAAAGCAAAAATCGGTATTCTATCAGAAGAGCTTGCTCGTAAGCGTATGGTTCGTATTGCAGAAGGAAAAGTGACGTCTGAAGAACCTTACCCTCAATTTTTGTTTGAGTCACTGGCTGCGCTTTCACAACTGTTGTCTAACGAAAATGTTGAACTGTTGAATTTGATTGCTCGCGAGAAGCCAAACAGTCTTGATGAACTTGCTGAAATGAGTGGGCGCAGTATCAAGGATGTTACTGATGCTTTCGAAGCTCTTTCATCTAAGGGCTTTGCTTATCTAGATGTGAGGGGAATGGAATCTCGACCAATAGCGTTGTTTACGAAGTTCGAGATCGTCATGGGCAACAATTTTACCCTTTGAAAAGTGTTTCAAGTACCGTGTAGTTCTTTCCGTTTTTTGATGTAAATAAAACGAAGGTTTGTGTTACATCTCCTTTCTCATCATATTTTAATGAATATCCTTCCATTTTCCGTAACAAAACTCGTAAACTAAACTATGTAACATAAACGCATGGGAGTGTTTCATGATAATTGGATATGCGAGAGTAAGCACTACAGATCAAAACTGTGATTATCAGATTGATGAACTAACCAAATCTGGCTGTGAAAAAATCTTTATAGAAAAGGCTTCAGCTAAGACCAAAGATCGCCCTGAACTTACTAGATTACTAGACTCCCTTCGCCAGGATGACATAGTTGTAGTTTATAAACTCGATAGGCTTGGACGCAGTCTTAAAGATCTTATTACTTTGCTTGAGATGTTTAAGAGCAACGGAGTTCAGTTTAAATCATTGTCCGAAAACATTGATACAACAACATCTACAGGGAAGCTAGTGTTTAACGTGATTGGAGCTATAGCTGAGTTTGAGCGAGATATTATCGTGGAAAGAACCAAGGCTGGACTTAAAGCTGCAAGAGCGCGAGGCAGAAAAGGTGGCAGGAAGCAAAAACTCACAGATAAGCAAATTAAGCTCGCGAAATCGATGCTACAAGATCCCTCAGTACAAAAATCTGATGTGGCTAAGCACTTCAATATTTCTAGGCCAACGCTCAACAGATATCTAGATGCGGCACCAGATTTGGAACAAGAGAGTCTGTTTAAATCGCGTCTTTAATTTGAAATATCGGGATTTGGGGATTGGTGCAAATAGAATCTAGGAGAAGACCAGTTGAGCAAAGAGAAAGGACAAAGAAATAGAAATCTCTTCATTGCGTGGGTTGATGAAATGAAGGCCAAGAACCCTCCGAATTGGCTGGATTACTGGCATGGTGATACTTTAAGTCCCAAAAAGATAGCAGATGAGCTTGGTTTTGATTCGTCTGCATTCAAAGCATCTAGAAACAAAAAACTCTTCGAACTATTCGATGAGCTTAAGAAAGAGCTTGCAACAGAGGGGGTGTATCAAAAACGGAAAGAGAATCTGCCACTGGAAGAACAGAGCGCTGAAGTCAGGGGAGTGTTCCAGGACAATATGGACGAGGGTATAACAGATAGCATCAAGGTTCGTGACTTAAAGCGGTTCAATGCTCGGTTACAAGCTGAGAATGCAAAACTTACCGCCGAAGTCGCTAGGCTATCTGAATTTAAAGAAGTTCTCATTGAAATGGGGCTTTGGAAATGAGTAACGGTACTTTCTTGGTTCGGATTACCCAGATATATCAATATCATCCTGATAATGTTCAGTTAGGAGCTGTGTTTGTTAACCAAAACGCTGGAGCACACCGAATCGTATTGCTAACTACTCAAAACCAGCTAAATATGAAGCCGCAAGTAGGGCAGCAATGGGAGATATTAAAAGAGAATAACTATAGTGTGCGACAACAGCCAGTTAGTGTGGGTGGTTATGTGGACGTGTGGCGTTTCATGCAACCCAAACTTAAGTGTGTGATGCCTGACAATGGTATTGGTTTCGTTAACTTTTTAAGCTCTGAGAAAGAGTTTGTCGGTATTGGCAGGGTGAAAGCACAATTACTCTGGGCTGAATTCCGTAGTGACATTTTCACCATGCTCGAATGCGAAAAAGATGAACCATATAAACATGATAAATCAATAAGTAACTTTCAAGCGATCAAGGATGTTTTGAGGAGTGATGGGACGGTAAATGCGCTTTATCAAGGTTTTAGAAAATATGCCAATCTCAAGTATGCGAGCCAGTTAGTCGAGTGGGAGGTAGAAGAACCTATTCAACGTCAACTTTTTAGATTGTCAGGTAAGGATGCAATTGGATTTTTGAAAACGAATCCGTACCGCTTGTTCTCTTTGGGTATGAGATTTAGCAAGGTTGACGAGATCGCACAAAAGCACTTCAAAGTTGAACCAAGTGATGAAATAAGGCTTGCAGCTATAATTGAACAATCTTTGCGTCTATGGAGTGACAAAGGGCATACGGTTGCACTTTGGCGTGATATAGAACATACGATTCGCACCTACTTAAATAACGACAAGTTACTTATTGAAAGGGCTAAACAGTTAACTGGCGACATCATCGGTTTTGTAAAACACGATGACAAATACTACGCCTCAGGCAACTATATTTTTGAAAAAACAATAGCCAAACGATTCAGCAAACTCAGCAAGATGGGAAGCCTTTGGCGAAGTGAACTAGAGGTTGCGTTCACTACTTCTATCCCTGAAGGTTGGAAACTTGAGGAAGCTCAAGCAAGAGCTGTAAGGACAGCATTAGTCAGCCATATTTTTGCTCTCACTGGAGGTGCTGGCACAGGTAAAACGACAACCACGAAGCTTATCGTTGATGCCTATCAAAAATTAGGTTTTAGTATTTATCCAGTAGCGCTTTCAGGAAAAGCAGCTAGACGCCTTCAGCAGTCTATTGGCATTAATTGTATGACGATAGCGCGATTATTACGTAAAGACAGTATTCCAGATAACAGTGTTTTACTGATTGACGAAGCGTCGATGCTAGACGCTTACACTATGTGGCGTTTGGTTACTTTGTTCTCCGACAAGTCAAGGATCGTACTCGTGGGAGATCCTAATCAGTTACCTCCGATCAATGCAGGGTTAATTTTGCATGATGTTATTAAGAGTGGGGTAATCAATCATGTCGAACTAGATGTGGTTAAGCGACAAGGCGCTATTAGTTCTATTCCTGCGTATTCGAATGACATACGCAATGGCAATAAGCCATCTTCTTTAACGACGTCTGATATTACGTTCCATGAATCAAGTGATGACCTGCTTCAGGACGCTGTGTCGGTGTATTTGAAATACGACAGGGCGATGATTGTAGCATCGACGAATGCCACCGTAAGAAATGCTAACCTCAAGTTACAAGCAGAGGTGAACCCTAATGGTCGGTTACTTGATCTAACAAATATGCCGATCACTAAAGGAAACTATGAGTTCAGAGAAGGCGATCCAATAGTTATAACCCTGACAAACTATAAATACGATGTTCAAAATGGCACTTTGGGCGTGATAACAAACGCTGAAGCAACCGAAGAGTATGCTTGTGTCATTGAGCTAGAGGATATTGGCGAGGATGGAAGCAAAAGATCTTTAAAGGTCGATTGGCAGCTATTCGAATACATAGAGCTGGCTTACGCACTAACGCTACATAAGTTGCAAGGCTCGCAAGCTGAGAATGTAATCGTGCTGCTGGAGCGAAGCTTGTTGCTTGATCGAAGTTGGCTTTATACAGCCATAACACGAGCCGAAAGTAAGGTACATATCATTGGTAAGGAGTATGACTTTCAGTATGGGATAAACAAGCGCAGTGCTTTGGATACACGCAAAACAGCTTTGTCAGAAATGTTGAAAAATGCTTAAATAGAGCTGAATTAAGTAAAAAATGCGGATGTTTTTACACATTTAGCTCGTGAAAGGTTGATTTTTCAAATGGGGTCAGTATCTCTATATTGTTGATTAATATGGAAATTTTAATTGTACTGACCCTGTTTTGGTTTTGTTTGTCTTAGTTAACCGTTTTAAATTCTGCTTATGCTTGAATCGAAAAGGCCGCGAATATCGCGGCCTTTTTTATTGTCGCAATCTAATGATCTCACAGGCTTATCTTGGCAAGGTTAGGCGTAACAATAAAACTTATCAATGAGTGTGATTTTCTTTATGCTCCAGCCTCTCACTATCAGACTAATCCGATTGTTTGATGAACTCTTATCAAGTATAAATATTTCAATAAGGTATATGATGAATAAAAAAGGAATTTGGTATTCATGAGGTATACCCCAACTCTTAAGTTAAGCACACGGCTGGTGGCCTTTGTCACCATGATCGTTATCTGCGCCATGTTTATCTTGTTTGTCGGTGGCACCCTCTCTTTTAAACGTCTTGGGCAGGAATATCTCACCCATTATTTAGAAGGGATCGTAGAGGTGGTCGACAAGGAGATGGAAGATCCTGACGCCGCTTATTCTATGCAGCGCTGGATGCCGAAAATGCTACAGGCTTCCAATATTGTCGAAATGACGTTGTCGACCAACAACGCCGTTGTTTATCGCTTCAAAGATACTTCTCATCAAATGGAAGCGTCAGTCTTGTTTGAGGCTGAGTACCAGCTGACTCACAATCAAGATTACACGATTCACTTTAAAGCAATTCCCCCTTACTTAGGTTACAGCTACTCAATGCAGGCGCTTTGGTCGATCACGCTTGCCGTTATATTGATCATCTTCTGCTTAATGCGCGGCGTAGCATGGCTTAAGGAACAATTAGAAGGCTCCGAAATGCTCGAAGAGCGAGGCAGAATGATCCTGGCTGGTAGGGTGGAGCAGTATGCCAAAGGTGACAAAAAAGAATGGCCTTACACCGCCAGTGAAGCGCTCGATGTATTAATCGAAGAGTTACAAGATGCGCGTCAAGAGCGAAGCCGATTTGATACCTTTATTCGAACTCAAACCTTCCTTGATAAGCTAACCGGTACCGCTAACCGAGTGTTATTTGATAGCAAGTTGGAATCGGCGTTACTAGAAAGTGGGGCTCGCGGCGCCGTGTTGCTAGTGCGTATTCAAGACTGGAAACTGGTTGAAGAAGAGCAAGATAAGCAAATTACGGATGAGTTTATTGTTGAAGTTGGGAGTTTATTGTCCAATTTAGTTCAACGATACCCAGATGTTGTATTTTCCCGTTATTACGATGCTGATTTTGCGCTTTTTCTACCGCACCAAAGTGCGAAAGATGTGGCTAACCTTGCCTCGCAATGCATTCGCCAGTTAGAAAAGTTAATGCCGCCAGAGCCACTTGATCCAGACAACTGGTGCCATATTGGCATCACCACTTATAAAGAAGGTGAGCGACACAGCCAAATCATTGATGAAGCCGAGACTGCTTTGCGTAGTGCGCAACTACAAAATAACAATAATTGGAGTCGCTTCAAAAAATGGAACCACGATGAAGAAGCTCGCGGAAGTGTGAGGTGGAGAACGTTATTTGACACAGCACTTACACCTGAAAGTGTGATACTCTACGCACAATCTGTGCACCCAATAAGTGACGCGACGCATAAAAAATCATTATATGAAGAGTTAACATGTCGGATTCGCGATCCTGAGAATGGGATTGTTAAAGCGTCTCGGTTCATTTCTGCGATCAGACAGGTTGGTTATGAAGCGCAAATGGATAAGTCGGTTATTAATAAATTCTTAAGAGAGTTTAAGGATAATTTTGATAACTCAAGATCGTATGCGCTCAATTTGAATGTAACGCCATTTTCTAACCGAGAGTACTTTAAATGGTTTCGTGATGAACTCTTACAGTTGTCACGTGAGCAGAGAAAGTGTCTCAGTTTTGAGTTTGTTGAAGCACAATTTGTAAGACACTTAGACTTTATGCGACCAGTCGCTAAAATGCTGGCCGGTTTAGGGTGCCACTTAATGGTTGGGCAGGCTGGGCGTACCATCGTCAGCACTCACTATTTAAAAGAAGTGGACATTCGTTACCTTAAACTTCATCGCAGTTTAGTAGCAAAAATCGACCAACGACATGAAAACCAACTATTTGTCCGCAGTATGCTAGGTGCGGCGGCAAACAGTAAAACTAAAATTATAGCAGTGGGAATTGAGAATCAGAACGAGCTCAACACATTAATTGAGCTCGGGGTTTATGGTGGGCAAGGACGTTACTTTTCTGCGGAGCAGCAGTTTCTTCCTCGTCCCCAAGCGTTGCCGAATTCTCAATCAGAATCCCAAGTTAAATTGGGAAGACGAAATCGCTGGCGGAAAAAATAAAGATAATAATCATGGATTTCAAAGCACTATTCGACAAGCTTAAGCGATCATCTAGTGGTGATCGCTCCTGCTTTTTGGTTATTCAGCCAGACGCCGTTTATTTATCATCTTCAATCAAAAGTAGTCGTCCATACCAATTTGATATTTCTGAGTCCAATTGGGAAAAAGCCGTCGAGCAAGCATTGAGCGTTGCAGCGAGTGCGTATGATTCATTAACGGTTGTTCTTTCTCATAACTATTACCAGATGTACCAAATCGACAAACCGGTCATGCCGCGTCAAGAATGGCCAGCCGCATTACCGTTTTTGTTGAAAGAACTGATCTCTGAGCGTGCCATCGACATTATTGCCGATGCGGTCGAGTTACCGAATTTAACCAAAGTGCAAGCATACGTCTTATCGCGAAAAAATATTGGATAAGATTGTGTTACTGGCCAGTCGAGCCCAGTTACCATTAGAAGCCATTCTTCCTGAAGACGATATTTGGGGAGAGACTGCGGGTGAACTAGGAAACTTCCTATTATTACAACGCAGTGTGCGTGGTCATTTCCGTATAAGCGCTTTTGTCGAAAATACTATTGCGTTCCACCGCTCTATTCGCAGTGTGACGCCACCGTTAACGGGGGTTCCGTCTAGCGATTTACAGATGGACAGTCTGTCGTTAGAACTGCAACGTTCGATTGACTATCTTTCATCTCAGTTACGCCACGTGCAATTACATCAATTGAAAGTGTGCTGTGATGAAGAGGATGAGAGCGAGCTTGTTCAGGCTCTGAACTACCGTTTAAGTACTAAGGTTTCACCGTTATTACCACCAGAACATGAGCTATCAGGACATGTTTTGGCTGACACTGCGGCTACTTCAAATACTCGACGCGTCAACTTATATCCCGATTACTTAAAGCCGAAAAAAGAGCTCCTGACGCTAAAAAATATCGCGTTATCTTGGGGCGTTGCGGCGGCTGCAATTCTATTTTCTTACGGTTATGTCACTTGGCAGAGCAGCGGTTTGGAAGATGAGATTGCTATTGTAAAAAGTAAAGGCGATATCATGAAGTCAGAGCTTGAACGTTATCAAGTCAAGCTACGTAAGCATCAACCTGACAATAATAAGCTGGCAGCTAAAGCCCGCTTAGAGCGTGAAGTCAAGGCGAAGCGAGACTCGCTTAAAGCTGTCGGGAAATACGATGACTCGCAACGCACGGGTTACTCTGGCGTGATGCAATCATTAGCGAAGCTAGGAAACCAAGAAATTTCTTTGTCCGAAATTCGAATCAATACCCATACCTTAGACCTGAAGGGACTAGCGAAAAAACCGAGCTCAGTGCCCAATTGGGTCAGCCAATTTAAAAATGAAATTAGCTTGGTTGGCCGAACGTTTGATGACGTCAAAATAGGTCGAAATGATAAGGATATTGTGACGTTTGAACTAAAAACGCGCGAGGATAAAGAGAAATGAACGAATTCTGGCTCTCATTAGAAGGGCGCTTTGGCGAAATGAGTACGCGTGAAAAAGTGCTCACCGCATTGTGCGGTTTAGTTGTCGTGATCATGTTGCTCTTTACGCTGGTATTGGAGCCAAAGCTTAACGAGATCATCAGTAATGAGAGGCAACTAAGTAATTTAAAGCAAGCCAATCAAAAGATTGAAATCGATACGCTACGTATTCAGGCGCAACTTAAGAAAGATCCAAATGCTGAGATTGATCGCGCGATATCTAATCTGTTAGCTGAGAGTCAGCATCTTTCGATGCAATTAGCGGAGATCATCGAGCATCTTATTACACCTTCGCAAATGGCTGAGCTGCTTGAAAATGTGTTGGAGCAGCAAAGTGGCATTCACCTTTTGTCTCTGCAAACCTTGCCATCTGAGCCAATAACGGAAGATAAAGAAGCATCGCAATACTCTGGTTACTACGTGCATCCTGTTCGTATGGAACTGACTGGTGACTATTTTTCTATTGCTAATTATCTGAATAAATTGGAGAGCCTTCCTGCGAGTTATTACTGGCGCAGCTTTAGTTATAAAGTCGAAGAGTACCCGAAAGCGAAGCTTGTGTTAGAAGTCTACACACTAGGATCTAGAGAGGAGTTTATTGGTGGTTAACAAACTCATCATCTCATTGCTTGTTATGGCAGCGGCAGGAACCGCTTGGGCAAACCAGGACCCAACGGCCCCACTTGGTTGGGAAAAGCCAGCGGTTGAAACGTCAGCGAAACCAAAAGTTAAACGGTATCGACTGCCTAAGCTCAACAGTATTGTGTGTAAGCCAAGTACTGATTGTATCGCGATTATGGATAACAAACTTGTCGAAAAAGGCGAGCTATTTAAGGGTTATCGCGTCGCGAGCATTAATAGTGAATTTGTAACTTTAAAGCGTGGTAACCGTCAGTGGGACCTAGAGCTTTTTGATTTAAACGTAAAACAATAATAACCAGAGCCCGATCAGATATGCGCAAATTAGTTGTAGGAATAACGATTGCTTCTTTAATGGGATGTTCAATGGGTCATCGGAATCCAGTGGAAGTTAAAGAAGCGCTCAATGAATCGATCAATCAAGCGAACAGCCGCACATTGGAAGAAATCCCTTCTTCTGTTGAGGCAGACTTGATGCCAAATTTAGACTCGAACGTTGCATCAGAGCAAGGCACCTCGAAGCGTTTTCGTATTCAAGCGAATGCGGTCGATGCAAGAAGCTTTTTCGCCTCGTTGGTGAAAGGCACAGAGTACAGCGTGGCGATTCACCCATCGGTACAAGGTAATATCACCGTCAACTTGTCAGATGTGACATTGGATGAAGTTCTGAATGTCGTACAGAATATGTATGGCTATGACGTGGTGAAGTCTGGCAAAGTTATTCAAATCTACCCAGCAGGTATGCGTACTGTGACCATTCCAGTCGATTACCTACAGTTCAAGCGTTCTGGTCGCTCGTTAACCAGCATTGTTACGGGCTCTGTAACCTCGGCTGGTACGTCTAATTCTGGTGGTAGCTCAGACAGTTCTGACTCGTCAGACTCTAACAATGGAAACAACAACGATAGCTCAACCACATCTACGGGTGGTACACGCATCGAAACCATCACTGAAAGTGACTTCTGGCCTATGCTACAGCAAGCCGTTGCGAATCTAATTGGTTCAGGCAAAGGGCAAAGTGTGGTTGTAACGCCACAAGCGGGAGTTATTACGGTTCGAGCATTTCCAGATGATATTCGCGAAGTACGCGAGTTCTTAGGTGTATCGCAGGAGCGCATGCAGCGCCAGGTCATTCTTGAAGCTAAAATCCTAGAAGTGACGTTGAATGATGGCTACCAACAAGGCATCAACTGGTCAAACTTATCGGCATCAATTGGTAACTCGGGTAGTATCGTAGTCAACCGCCCTGCGTCGACATTACCACCATTGGATGCGATTGGCACGCTATTGGGCGGTCAAACTAACGTGACTATTTCGGATGGTAACTTCAATGCTGTATTGAGCTTCATGTCTACGCAAGGTGACTTGAACGTCCTTTCGAGCCCTCGTATTACCGCTGCCAACAACCAAAAATCTGTTATCAAAGTGGGTACCGATGAGTACTTTGTTACCGAGCTATCGAGCAATGCAGGCAACGGTGAAAACTCAAATGCGGTTCCTGAAGTGGAACTGACGCCATTCTTCTCGGGTATTTCCCTTGATGTGACTCCGCAAATTGATAACAAAGGCAATGTGTTCCTGCATGTTCACCCCGCAGTTATTGAAGTCACGGAAGAAGTGAAGCAATTGAACTTGGGCGGAGATTTCCAAAACATCCAACTGCCATTAGCGAAAAGCTCTATTCGTGAATCAGACTCGGTTATTCGTGCTAAAGATGGCGATGTTGTGGTTATCGGCGGGTTGATGAAACAGCAAAATCGTGAGCTTGTTTCTAAAGTCCCATTTTTGGGCGATGTACCAGCACTGGGGCATTTGTTCCGCAACGTGAATAACGTAACTGAGAAAACAGAATTGGTCATCTTGCTAAAACCGACCGTAGTTGGCGTGAACTCTTGGCAGAAAGAGCTAGAGCGCTCTCGTGATCTGCTGCAAGAGTGGTTCCCAGATGCGCAATAAGCGCTGGGAAAGGTTCTGTTTTTTAATAGGTTTGTGATTCGAGTATGTACTTGTCCCACTTTGGATTCCGAGTTCAGCCTTTTTCGTTAACCCCAAATACAGAAATGTTCTTGGGGTTAGTCCCTCACTATGAGGCGATCCAAACCATCCTAGCTGCCGTGCAAATGGGAGAAGGGGTGATTAAGGTGACGGGAGAAGTCGGCACTGGAAAAACCATGGTATGCCGTAAGCTGATCGAGCAGATTGAATCTGAAGTTGAGCTTATTTACTTACCCAATCCAGTGTTGAATGGGGAACAGTTGCAGTTTGCTGTCGCCAGAGAGTTGGGTATCGAGAACGATGATCCGCTGCGTATCGTTTCCCTCATTCAAGAGCACTTGATTCAAGTACATGCCTTGGGAAAGAAAACCGTCTTGATCGTTGATGAAGCGCAAGCTCTTTCCCCACAAGCTTTAGAAACATTACGTCTATTTGGCAACTTAGAAACGGAACAAGATAAGCTCATTCAATTGGTGTTATTCGGACAACCTGAGTTGGATGAAAGATTAGCTAACCATGAGCTAAGGCAATTTCGTCAACGCATTACGTTTAGTTGCCAGTTACGTCCTCTCTCTATCGATGAAGGCGTGGCTTACATCAATAATCGTTTAGATAAAGCAGGCAATGGGGCGCACATTTTTTCTATTGAACAGAAAAAAGCGATTTGGCGTTCATCCATGGGGATTCCGCGCTTGATAAACCAAATTAGCCACAAGTCGTTGCTTGCTGCATTTAATGAGCGTTACACACTATTGAAAAATCATCACGTTTACGCCGCTATGCACGATACGTTTGATGCTCGTAAACCTAAGTTTAAAACACCCGTATTTTGGGGATGGAGTCAACCTTGAGTGCCATCAATAAAGCATTATCAGAACTTGCTGAAAAAACATCGCCGTCAGAGCTTACTCATGCGGAGATTCCAAGTGTCTCACGCAGTAAACCTTGGCTTTGGCTTGTCGCCGGTTTTTCGTTAAGCCTTGCGGTTGGTAGCTGGGCGGTCTCTCGCGGTCCTGTCCCTTCAGGCGAGCTATCACAGTTTCAAACCGACGCTATGCCACTGTCGTCTGTGAATGTCTCACCAATTGTTTCATCGGAGCGCACTCACTCGCCAACGAGTAAAATGACGCCCGATACAACTCAAGTGGTTTACACCAAACCAGCCACACAGCCGGTAGCGCAACAGCCTCACATGCAAGAGACTGATAGGTTCACGCCAAGATCTGAGATAAATATCGCCTCTGAAGATGCAGTTTTACTCGCGCAGTTAGCAACGATGCCGAGCGAGGAGCAACACGATCACGTAACCCACACAACATCAGAAAACAGTTCAATGCGCATTGAGCAGGTTGAGCTTACTCACCGCCAATTATCTCTTAAAGCGGTTAGCCGAGCGGAAAAGGCACTCGATGCTAACGATATGCAAACGGCGTTATCGGCTTATGCCGAGGCGTTGCGTTATGAGCCAATGAATGCAGACACGCGTCAAAAGTTATCAGCGTTGTACTTTGGTAAAGGTGACACGCGTAAAGCATATGAGATTATTCAAGAAGGCATCAACCTAGATACGAACAACCAAGTACTCCGCTTGGCCTTGTCTAAGTTGTTAGTGAAAGCTAATCAACCTGAAGCGGCGCTGAGCCCGCTTGTTCATTTGCCTCCAGTACCAAGTCGAGATTACTTGGCGATGCGTGCGGCATTGGCACAAAAACACAAGCAAAATGACATTGCGCTTGAGAGCTATCAACTCCTCACTCAGCGTGAGCCGGAAAACGCGCGCTGGTGGTTAGGTTTGGCTATTCAACAAGAGCGCGCCCTGGCTTTTACTGCCGCGATTAACTCTTACAACCAAGCTCTGGGTAAAGTTGGCATTTCGAATCAATCGCAAGCATTTATCCGTGACCGTTTGAGCATCTTGAAAGAGTTGGAGAGCGCACAATGAAAATTCAGTTGAGAAAACGCTTGGGCGATCTTCTGGTTGAGGAAGGTATCGTCTCTGAAGAACAAATCCAGCAAGCACTAAACGCACAACGCAGTACCGGGCAGAAGTTAGGGGATGCGTTAATTGACCTTGGCTTTATTACTGAAAAGCAAATGTTGGACTTCTTGTCTCAGCAGCTTGGTTTGCCACTGATCGATCTTGGTCGTGCACCTGTGGATGCCGAAGCCGTGCAGATTTTACCTGAGGTACACGCACGTCGCTTACGTGCGATGGTCGTTGCTCGAAATGGGGACACACTGCGCGTTGCTATGAGTGACCCTGCGGACTTGTTCATCCAAGAATCATTGATGAACTTGTTAGGTCAATACAACCTTGAGTTCATTGTGGCTTCAGAGCGTCAGCTTATTTCAAGCTTTGACCGTTATTACCGCCGTACTAAAGAGATAGCCTCCTTTGCTGAACAGCTGCATGAAGAGCATAAAGATGTACAAAGCTTTGATTACGGTATTGATGAGGCCGATAGTGAAGAGGTTACCGTTGTAAAGCTGGTTAATTCCATGTTTGAAGATGCGGTACAGGTTGGAGCTTCGGATATTCATATTGAGCCAGACGATCAAGTGTTGCGTTTGCGCCAGCGTATTGATGGCGTATTGCATGAAACGCTCTTAAATGAAGTGAACATTGCATCGGCTTTGGTTCTTCGACTGAAGTTGATGGCACACCTAGATATTTCTGAAAAGCGCTTGCCACAAGATGGCCGATTCAATATCAAAGTTCGTGGCCAATCAATTGATATTCGTATGTCGACGTTACCAACGCAGTACGGAGAATCTGTGGTAATGCGTCTGCTTAACCAGTCCGCAGGTTTGCGTCCGTTAGAAGAGTCGGGCTTGCCGCCAGACTTGCTTGCTCGCTTACGTCGACAGTTGGCGCGTCCGCACGGCATGATTTTGGTTACCGGGCCGACAGGTTCAGGTAAAACCACCACGCTTTACGGCGCATTGAGTGAGCTCAACGAACCTGGGAAAAAGATCATTACAGCAGAGGACCCGGTTGAATATCGTCTGCCTCGCATCACTCAGGTACAGGTTAACAGTAAGATCGATCTAACTTTCTCGCGTGTTCTTAGAACCTTTTTACGTCAAGACCCAGACATCATTCTTGTTGGTGAGATGCGTGATCAAGAGACGGTAGAAATTGGTCTGCGAGCTGCACTAACGGGTCACTTAGTATTGAGCACTCTTCACACCAACGATGCTGTCGACAGTGCGTTACGTATGATCGATATGGGGGCGCCGGGTTACTTGGTTGCTAGTGCGGTCAGAGCCGTGGTGGCGCAGCGTCTTGTGCGCCGAGTTTGCCCAGATTGTAAAACAGAAGATCACTTAGATGAGTCTCGCCAGCAGTGGTTAGCTGGGCGTTTCCCAAATCAAGTTAGCACCATTTTTTATAAAGGCGCAGGTTGCCAAAACTGTAACTTGACTGGTTATCGAGGCCGAATCGGTGTGTTTGAAATGCTCGAACTTGAGCAAGAGATGATGGATAAATTGCGCGCTAATGATGCGGTTGGCTTTGCGCAAGCCGCGCGCCGCTCAGAAAACTATAAGCCACTGCTTGCTTCTGCAATGGAACTGGCGCTACAAGGCACCGTCAGTTTGGACGAAGTGATGACCCTAGGTGAGGGTGATGCTTCTGGTAAGACTGATCCCATTTTCATATAGGTAAGTGAATGCCAACTTTTCGTTATCAAGGCCGCACGCTAGACGGCTCATCCACTAACGGCAAAATCGAAGCAGTGAACTCAGAAGCTGCGGCGGAAGCATTGATGAACAAAGGGGTCATCCCGCTCAATGTACGTTTAGAGAAAGAGTCGGCAAAAAGCCAAGTGAGCTTATCTAAGCTGTTTGTGCCTGCTATTCCGTTGGAAGTAATTATTCTTTTCTCTCGCCAGTTGTTTAGTTTGACTAAAGCTGGCGTACCTTTGCTGCGCTCTATGCGTGGCTTGTTGCAAAATTGCGAAAACAAACAGCTCAAAGAGGCGCTAGAAGATGTCGTTTCTGAACTGAGTAATGGCCGAGGTTTGTCTTCTGCGATGCAGCAACACAGCAAAGTATTCAGCCCACTGTTCGTTTCTATGATCAACGTCGGTGAGAATACGGGTCGGCTTGACCAAGCGCTATTGCAACTGGCGAATTACTACGAACAGGAACTTGAGACTCGCAAACGCATTAAAGCGGCGATGCGTTATCCGACGTTTGTCATTATCTTTATCACCATCGCCATGTTTGTATTGAATATCTTGGTGATCCCTGAGTTTGCATCGATGTTCACGCGCTTTGGGGTTGAGCTACCATTGCCGACGCGTATTTTGATCGCGACTTCTAATTTCTTTGTTAATTATTGGGTGTTGCTGGTTGTGGCAATGATTGGCGCGTTTACTGTATTCAGAGCGTGGGTGGCGACGGCTGATGGTCGGGAGAAGTTCGATAAGTTTCGGCTTCGGCTGCCAATTGTAGGCGATATCGTTAATCGTGCGCAGCTTTCTCGTTTTGCCAGAACCTTTTCGTTGATGCTGAAATCAGGTGTGCCACTTAACCAGTCTTTGGCTTTGGCCGGGGAAGCATTAGGGAACCGTTTTTTAGAAAACCGAATTCTTGAGATGAAGTCCGCAATTGAAGCGGGTAGCACCATTTCAGTGACGGCCATCAACAGTAAAATATTTACCCCATTGGTGATTCAGATGATTGCAGTAGGTGAAGAAACTGGTCGTATTGATGAGTTGCTGCTGGAGGTGTCGGACTTTTACGATCGAGAAGTCGATTACGATCTAAAAACGCTGACCGCAAGAATAGAACCATTACTTTTGGTGATTGTCGCAGGCATGGTCATGGTGCTGGCATTGGGTATCTTCTTACCAATGTGGGGAATGCTCGACATCATCAAAGGCGGCTAATAGGTGGTTGAAAATCAAAGCCGAGCAACGCTTATTGTGTTTGGGGTTATTGCTACGATTATGGCGGTGGGTTTGGCGGTCAAATTACGTCCTGTGACCGAGCAAGCACAAGTAACTGGGGCTAAGTTGGCGAGAGTTTGGATGCAAGATAGTGTTCAGCGTTATCGTCAAGCTTGGCTAGTACAAGGCGAGCCAGAGCATATGCTGATGGATGGTTTTAACCTTACTATGACTGAGGACGGGTTAGTGTCTCCCTTTACTCAGCAAGGTGTATTAGATTGTGGTTATTGGCTAGCGGTGCATTACCCCCAACGTAAAATAATGACCAACAAGTTAATAGATATCAGTGGAGCCATCAAAACTGATCGTTATGTCTGTCACTACACTTATGAAAATGGTCAGTCGATTGTAGTTATCTTAACTGCTAATCAACTGAAAATAGACGTCGAAATGTCGGCAGAGTGAATTTTTTGACACCTAATCACTATAATTGGTAATGAAAGTCGGTATAATGCAATCATTACCATAAGTAACAGGCTGTAATAGTGGGTAAACAATAATGTGTTTTTCTCATTGCAGCATGAACTGAATAATGGCGAATCGTCATTCTGCTCAAGCGGTAGATACAGTATCCACTTCACGGTCAGTTTTAGTGAACGTTGCTGTCGAGTAGACGACACTTGTTACCAAGTGCCGTCCCTCTAAGAACCCAGCGTGCAACTTTCACCGCACTAGGCTCA
>NZ_JAWPOT010000358.1:0-647 GCF_033344415.1 Vibrio sp. 1727 | reverse complement strand
AGCGGCGAGCGTTGCGTGTCCACAAAAGTCGATTTCTGTAAGTGGTGAAAACCAGCGTATTTCATATTGATTCGTCCCAATCGTTTTAACAAACGCGGTTTCAGAGAGGTTGTTTTCCGCTGCAATGTTTTGCATTAGCTCTGGTTCTAACCACTCTTGCAAGGGTACGACTGCGGCTGAGTTGCCTTTAAATTGCGTGTCTGTAAATGCGTCAACGACGTAGATATCCAGTTCTATTCTGTCTTCCTTGTTTTCTGAGCAATTAGTTAGCATAAACCAGATGCAACTCAGATAATAAGAAATTTATTCTTGAATCTTAAAGTGTCAAAATGGACGATTATTTTATATTTTGTGATACTTATTGATGTATCTTGGCTTGGGTTGATGAATAGACTTGAATTGAACTCATTGAAAGGAATAAACACATGAAAGCGATTCACAAGTCTGTTTTGGCCCTTAGCGTTTTGGTTATCGGCTCTGCCCATGCTTTTGAACTAACGAGCAAAGATATTCAAGAAGGTCATCCAATGGCGAAGACATTTGAATATTCAGGTTGGGGATGTGATGGTGCGAACCAGTCTCCACAACTGATGTGGAAAGACGTTCCAAAGGGTACAAAAAGTTTTGCGATTACCGCGTACGATCCA
>NZ_JAWPOT010000357.1:0-648 GCF_033344415.1 Vibrio sp. 1727 | reverse complement strand
TGTAATAAAGCAAAAAACAACCATAGCAAAAGTATCCGCTGCGGCATGACGAATACAAAATGGTCCACGAGACTTCATTTACAACCCCTAAAATCAAACACTGCAATTAATAAAGAACTAAATATGATTAACTGCCACACAACTTAATTACCAGTTAATGACACTATTAAATCACAACATTTGTAGATTATGGCTCTATATTTAAAATAAAGTTGTAAATTAATAACCAACTTTAGAAACAAAAGTAGTTTTTTTCACCGTTTTAGCGAAAAACAGGATTTTAAGGGTAAAAAAGGCACAAAAATATGGAAATGGCTTACTTTTAAGAGGGTTGAAAATGAGTAGCTGGTATAGAATTGGAACAAAATTTGGTTTTATTACACCAATTGCAAACGCTTATGCTACCTAGATGTAAAAAATCAGAGTATAAATGACGGCACAAAGCGCTACTGATATGGTAAAAATACGCTGAAGTTCAGGAAGAGCCAAATGAGCGGCGAAGAAAACAAATGGACTGCTTTTTTATCTGTAAAATTACGGCGCAGCAAGTAACATAGTTAATGTGTCTATATCTTCCTGATCGGGTGGAGATTGACGCAGTAGATCGCGTTTAATCCTAGTGATAACCTCCGACAATACCTCATCTGT
>NZ_JAWPOT010000356.1:0-648 GCF_033344415.1 Vibrio sp. 1727 | reverse complement strand
AGTTATTACAGCGATTGCTGGGATAATGGTTTTGAGGAATCCGTCGTTCGTTATCTGCTGGGGGATGAAATCAGCAAGCAGTGGCAACCCCGTTGGGAAGTCGACCAACTCTATATTGGTGATTATGTTTGTATCGCCGCAGAAGCGGTGATTTTAATGGGTGGCAACCACAATCATCGAACCGATTGGTTCTGCTTGTATCCGTTTCTTGATGATGTCGAACGTTCCTATCAAAGCAGGGGTGACACGATTATCGGAGATGCTGTCTGGATTGGAATGCGCGCGATGGTCATGCCAGGCGTTACGATTGGCGAGGGCGCGGTGATTGCCGCAAACAGTGTCGTGACGAAAAACGTGCCGCCGTACACCGTGGTAGCGGGCGCTCCTGCTAAGCCGATCAAAACTCGTTTTGACTCAGAGACGATTGATAAGTTATTGGCTCTTAAGATGTATTCTTGGGATGAGGCTAAGTTTAACGCGATTCGCTCTTTTATCTGTGGAAATGATATTGAGCAGTTAATCATTGCGGAAAGTAACTATAAAGGTGGCGAATGTCACTGAAATGAGGAAAATTATCAGCGATATGTTATAATCTCGCTCCGTTGTGACGAAAACTATTGTTGCAGCTTGTGCGTTTCCTTGGCATCG
>NZ_JAWPOT010000355.1:0-650 GCF_033344415.1 Vibrio sp. 1727 | reverse complement strand
AACATCTTCAGGAATATTCAACGCCAGTGCGGGAATGGCTGGACTGTTTGCTGAACCATCCATTGTGGTTTGCAATAGTTCGACATTTTCTTTTTGCAGCGGGCCGACAACAAAATCGATGTTTTCGTTGATGAGACGTTGTTTCACTTCATCAGCGCTGTACGCATTCGTATCAATGACGGTAAGCGTTGCGCTTGGATCGCGGTTTCTATCATTCATCATCGCGAACACAAAACCATCGCGGATCAATTGTGCCTGAGGCGCAAACTTACCTGTTAATGGTAACAACAATGCTGTGTTATTTGGTTTTACGATATCAAGTGACAGAATGTTTTGAATTTCTTCTGGTGTATAGATTGCCGCTGGGTGTGACGGGTTCTCGTTCAACCAACGCTCAAGGGTATTTTTTAACTGAGACAGATTGCCGGAGAGCGTTTTTGCGTAAACTGCTAATTGCAACCATCCGTCTAACACGTCTTCGCTGGGTTCAGTTTGTAGCGAAGTCAGTTCATATTCAGAGTAACTGCCAAAGTTCATCCAAATTCGGCTTGAGATTTCGCGTTGCTCTGCTGATGACGCGTATTGACTAAACGCTACCAGTTGGCGGTTGGCTTCAAACGGCTGATTTAGGCTTTGGTAAGCGTCGGCAC
>NZ_JAWPOT010000354.1:0-650 GCF_033344415.1 Vibrio sp. 1727 | reverse complement strand
TAGATTAAAACAATGACTATTCCCAAAATTTGAAGCAGTAGCCAAGCGATGCTTTATCGCCTACTCCCTAAAAATAACCACTAACAACGTGATTAGATAGGCACTGATTACCAGTGATAAAGACCTACGACTTCTGACAGGGAATAACGTCATCTTGGCAAAAATTTGAGAGGTTAAACACTATGGCGACAATGAAGGATGTTGCCCAGCTTGCGGGAGTGTCGACAGCTACGGTATCTCGAGCATTAATGAATCCAGAAAAAGTCTCTTCTTCAACAAGAAAAAGAGTCGAAGATGCCGTCCTTGAAGCGGGCTATTCTCCAAATTCATTAGCGCGTAATCTACGTAGAAACGAATCAAAAACGATTGTTACCATCGTTCCTGACATCTGTGATCCTTACTTTTCTGAAATCATTCGTGGTATCGAAGACGCCGCTGTGGAACATGTCTACCTCGTACTGCTCGGTGACAGCGGCCAGCAGAAAAAGCGTGAAAGCTCATTTGTGAATCTAGTGTTCACCAAACAAGCCGATGGCATGTTACTGCTTGGCACCGACCTGCCATTTGATGTCAGCAAGCCAGAACAGAAAAACCTGCCACCAATGGTCATGGCTTGTGAGTTTGCGCCAGAGCTAGAATTACCAACCGTG
>NZ_JAWPOT010000353.1:0-651 GCF_033344415.1 Vibrio sp. 1727 | reverse complement strand
CACCAAGCTTGCTTTGCTCGATGATGAGGGCAAGCCTATCAGCCGTGCTTACTCTGTGGTTAATGCGCCAAGCGAGCAACACGAGTGGCTCGAATTCCTCATTGTGGCAGATCCTCAAGGGCAACTTTCTCCAAGGTTGCAAAAGCTAAAGGCGGGTGACCCGATTTATGTGGGTGAAACCGCGCATGGCGATCTCATTCACGACACCATTCCTAAGCAAGCGAGTGATCTATGGTTGCTTTCGACGGGGACTGGCATTGGCCCGTTTTTATCTTTGCTGGATGACATTAACCTGCTTCCTCACAATGATCGTATCGTGCTGGTGCATGGTGTTCGCTACGAAAAAGATTTGGTCTACAAATACCTGATTGAGCATCTTCAATTCCGATATGAAGGACGCTTAAAGTACGTGCCAATCGTGAGTCGTGAATCGTCACTCGGAAAACTGCAAGGTCGAATCCCAGAGTTGATTGCGTCTGGTGAGCTTGCCAATAAAGTGGATGTGCCTTTCTCTCCGCAAAGCAGCTTTGTGATGCTGTGTGGTAACCCAGAGATGATTAAAGATACCTTGCCTGTGCTGCAAGTGCTAGGGTTAGAAAAGTATCGAACTCGAACAGGCGGTCACGTTATCTATGAGCGTTATTGGTAAGT
>NZ_JAWPOT010000352.1:0-651 GCF_033344415.1 Vibrio sp. 1727 | reverse complement strand
TGTTCTTCATGTTGCCCCCCAAGCGAGTGTTCAACATGAACTTCTTCAATTTCGCATTGTGCTTGTGGGTTAATCGCAAACAGTGCGTTGCTATCTTCTAGCGTTGCGACCGCGTGTTGCAGAGTTTTCTCTTGCTCTGCATTTTCTGGTGCGTGTTCAAAGCCGACCACATCTGCACCAGGAGCTGTGATTTCGAGCAGCAAGTCACTGCCGTCTTGGGCAATATTAAATTCAACATGACCATGAACGTGCGCACTGTGTTGGCGGTATTCTTCTGCTGTTGCGACTGTCGATAGAGACAAACCGATAACGATCGCTAAAACCTGTTTAGATGGCATTTTACTTTCCTAATTTTGCTGATAAATCCGAGATCTGGTTGATTTCAGATTAGTACTCATTTGACGTTCTGTTATTGAAACGCGTCTATACACGTTGGAAATAACGTAATTGGGTTGTGTTTGAGTGTTTACGCAAAATAAGGCGGTGCACGCGCAGCGCTGAATACTTCTTCTACATGATGCGAGCGCTCTGAGACATCATCATAATGGGCCCGTGTGTATGACGGCACTGGGATTGCTGGTTGTGCTTTAGCGAGACCATGTTGCGCGCCAGCAAAGAGTTGGCAGTGATGATGAGTATGATGCTCTGGTG
>NZ_JAWPOT010000351.1:0-651 GCF_033344415.1 Vibrio sp. 1727 | reverse complement strand
TCAAATTCCAGTTGTCCTTCGGTATATAAGGCATCCATCTCGACTTCCGCTGAAATAATCAGTTTTACGTTACGCTCATAAAACTCGTCGACTAAAGCAATAAAACGCCTCGCAGCATCATCAATTTTACGATTCATCTGACGCACATCGGCCAGTAAAACCGTGTGATAAATACGTGAGAGTTCAATGTAATCGTTTTGACTTCGAGCGGTTTGGCACAACTGCTCAAAAGAAGCATGTAACACCCCATCACTGGCTTCAATCACGTTAATCTGTCGATGATTAATGTCGATTTTGTGAGCAACGCTTTTACGCTCAGCCGTAAGCTGCTGATAATAGGTATTTAAATTAATAGAAGCCTGCTCATCCAATGGATAATGGTAGATTTCGGCTTGTTCCAACGTCCTTAGACGATAATCGACACCACTATCCACATTTAGTACATGGCAACGCGCCAAAATCATATCAATAGCAGGAAGGAAACGAGCTCGCTGTAAGCCATTACGATACAAATTTTGTGGTTCGATGTTTGACGTCGCCACCAGCACCATCTGACGCTTAAACATTTCTTGCAACAATGTGGCAAGAATCATGGCATCAGTTATGTCAGACACAAAGAACTCGTCAAAACAAACAATATCTGCTTCTTGT
>NZ_JAWPOT010000350.1:0-652 GCF_033344415.1 Vibrio sp. 1727 | reverse complement strand
ATGCAAAAACAAAGGCTAGACAAACTGATGTGCTGAAGATTTAGGCGAGAGATAGACGTTAAGCCAAGAGCTTACAAACTCGATATTTCCCAATACCTAAGATGCAAGCCATTGGCTCTGAGAGATAAGTAAGTGGATTAAATTGAAAGGCTTGGTTTATCCCCTGCTGCTGCAATTGCGTAGCGAATATCGTCAATAAAACGAGATTCTGTTTCTACAATTCCATCAGAGAATGTCACTGGTTGATGTGGCCCAGCAAGTAGAACTACGTTTGTGAAGTCGGAAACATTAAAGTTTTCAGCGACAACATTCTTCGAGTGAAAATCAATCACCGTTTTCGCTACTTGATCTTCAAGCTCCAGCAACTGTTCTTCCGTAATTTTCATTCGCGCCAAAGCAACACGAACGCATTTATCATGTGTCGTTGTTTGCTCTTTGATTATCTCGGTTTACTTATCGTTTAACTTCGAGTTTTCTGCGTAGCTGTAGTACAGCGGGCCGTGCAACGTAATACTTTTGTTTTCATCTACGTAAACAAGGTCTAGCAATTCTAGTGCACCCAGATGATCAGACATGATTTGCTCTGATAAGTCGTATTTCTTCTTTAAAATTGTGTATCCATCTTTTCCGCGCAACATCCTCAGTTCACGAT
>NZ_JAWPOT010000349.1:0-652 GCF_033344415.1 Vibrio sp. 1727 | reverse complement strand
AATACGGGTGTTTTAAACTTAGGTTTACGAGCATCAAACGTATCGTGCATAGCCGCATAAACGTGATGATTTTTCAGTAAGGTACAACGGTCATTAAACGCAGCTAACAGAGCTTTATGACTAATTTGGTTGATCAACCTTGGTATGCCCATGGCTGAACGCCAAATCGCTTTTTTCTGTTCAATGGAGAAAATGTGCGCCCCATTACCCGCTTTGTCTAAGCGATTATTGATGTACGCAACCCCTTCATCGACAGACAACGGACGCAGCCCACAACTGAACGTAATGCGTTGACGAAACTGCCGTAATTCGTGCATGGACAAGCGTTCATCCAATTCAGGCTGACCGAAAAGTACCAACTGAATCAATTTGTCTTGCTCGGTTTCTAAATTGCCGAACAAGCGCAGTGTTTCTAAAGCCTCAGGAGAAAGAGCTTGAGCTTCATCGACGATCAGAACGGTTTTCTTCCCGGTTGAATGCACACGAATCAAGTGTTCTTGAATTAAAGAAACAATGCGCAATGGATCGTCATTATCAATACCTAGCTCTCTTGCCACGGCAAACTGTAATTGCTCTCCGTTGAGCACAGGATTGGGTAGATAGACCAATTCCACTTGCGATTCGATCTGTTCAATCAGCTTGCGACAAACCA
>NZ_JAWPOT010000034.1:0-38348 GCF_033344415.1 Vibrio sp. 1727 | reverse complement strand
TGTTTCCGAAGAAACTATTTGGATTATCATCAACGAGTGCCCACACAGATTGATAGGTCTATATTGTTAAAGAGCTTGCTTTGCGAGAAGTTTTTCTCTCAAAGCGGAGGTGCATTCTAGCGATTTAATTGACAGTGTCAAACACTTTTTCAATTTTATTTTTCGTAGAAGCTTTCACCTCTCCGACCTTGCTGAAGCCTTATCGCGTCTGCCGTGTCGGTGGATGCGCATTATAGGGAACTCAGATCCGTTCGCAACCCTTTTTTGAAAAAAAATGGAAAAAAATGACTGTTCGATGACTATTTCATCAAAAAAGCAAAAAAGAGGGTAAAAAACCCTCTTTTTCTGCCTTAAAAGCCGTATTTAAATGAATGCGTACGCGTCTGCGAACATACGTTCGCTCTTCGCTTTCTTGTTCTGAGTGAACTGTTCACGTGCTGCGCCAGCCATTTCAAAACGACCTGCAATATAGATATCGTAGTTTTCTAAGCTTTCGAAATCTTCAGCTACAGCTTGTAGCACGTTACCAACTTTACCTTGCCAGTCTGCAGGAGCTTCTTCTACTACTGGCACAAAGTGAACATTGGCAAACTTGTCGGCAATCTCGACCAGTTCGTCTTTAGCATAAAGCTGGCAGTTATCGCGCGCCCCCCAATATAAATAGATAGGATTGGTTTTATTCTGCGCTACGCAGTGATCCAGAATCGAGCGAACGTAACTGAAGCCTGTACCACCAGCAATTAATAATAATGGGCGTTCGCTTTCTTCTTGAACCCAAGCATCGCCATGTGGCGCATCAATTTCAATCTGACCATCAGTTTCAAGCGCCGCTTGCATTGCCTCGACAACTTCTTGTGCATAAGCGTTGTGTTCCGCCGCACCGATGTGCAGTTCAAGTTCACCTTCATGACGACAAGGGCTGCTTGCGATAGAGAAAGGACGTTTGTCTTTTTCACCCATCACCACCATTAGGTACTGACCCGCTTTAAAAGGCACTGGTGATTCTGGGTGAAGAAGGATTTGGTAAGTATTACAAGCTAACGGCTGAATAGACTTTACTTTACATTGGATGGTCATGGTGTTCCTCTCGCTTACTCGTCAAAAGTAAGCACTAAATTACTTTCTGTATAGGCTTGGCAAGGGAATATCCAACCTTGCTGTTGCTCTTTTTCGGTTAGCATCGGTTCGAGGTGATAGCTCACCTCGCCCGTTAGCTTTTTACACATGCACATGGCGCAAGCGCCAACTTGGCAACGGTGCGGGAAGCGAATATTGTTGTTGAGCGCAGCTTCCAACACCGTCTCCCCTTCTTTTACTTGGAACGTAACGTCCATTGGTAGAAGGTGGACTTGATGACTCATAGAATACCTAACTGGTCCCAAATCTCATCGACTTTAGCCACAAGTTTAGGATCTTTTTTGATAGGCGTACCCCACTCGCGCGTGACTTCAGATTCGAACTTGTTGGTCGCATCCAGTCCTAATTTGGATGAACTCTCAGTCTTACCAAGCACTTGAATCGTGTCTCTATCTGGGTCCATTCGAGTTGTCACCGCCCAAATGATGTCATTCCAATCTCGTGCATTAACGTCATCGTCGCACAAAATGATGAATTTGTTATCCGTGTACTGAGCAAAGAAGAACCATAGATGTTCCATCAATTCTTGGGATTGACCAGCTTGGTCTTTCTTCATAGTCACGACTGCAAATTGGTTGTTTGCTGTAGCCGGTAGATAGACGTCAACAATCTCAGGGCGTTGCTGTTTCAACTCATTCAGTTCTGCTTCGGTAATCGCTTTGCTGTCTCGCTCAGTGACCTCGGTTCGCGTCGCCAGCTCGGCATCCCATTTAATGGTCGCATCCAAGCCCATTTTGGAGCCAAGCCCAACCACAGGTGAAGCAAAGTCGAGCGAGTCGATTGGCGTGTTATCTATCATCAAGGTATCACGTACAGGATCCATATGCTCTGACATGGCTTTCACGACATCATTCCAATCTCGTGCGTTTACCGATTCATCGCACACAATAACAAACTTGGTATACATGAATTGACGTAAGAAAGACCACACGCCCATCATTACGCGCTTGGCATGTCCTGGGTACTGCTTCTTCATGGTGACGACGGCCATTCGGTACGAACAACCTTCTGGCGGTAAGTAGAAGTCTTCAATCTCTGGGAATTGCTTTTGCAGAATCGGCACAAACACTTCGTTTAATGCCACACCCAATACAGCTGGCTCATCTGGCGGACGACCAGTGTAGGTGCTGTGATAAATGGGCTCTTTACGCATAGTAATGTGCGTAATAGTAAATACGTGGTGCTTTTCTTTTTCGTTATAGTAGCCAGTATGGTCACCGTAAGGACCTTCATCAGCAAACTCGTTCGGGTCGATATAGCCCTCCATCACGATTTCCGCGCTTGCTGGCACTTCCAAATCATTGCTGACTGACTTCACGACTTCCGTTTTGCTTCCACGTAGCAAACCTGCAAATGCGTATTCCGATAGCGTATCTGGCACTGGTGTTACTGCGCCAAGAATGGTTGCTGGGTCTGCACCAAACGCGACCGAAACTGGGAAAGGTTTACCTGGGTTGGTTTCCATCCAATCGCGCAGATCAAGCGCACCACCACGATGGGCTAACCAACGCATGATGATTTTGTTCTTGGCAATTTTCTGCTGACGGTAAATGCCTAGGTTCTGACGTTTCTTATTTGGACCTTTGGTTACGGTTAAGCCCCAAGTAAGCAGCGGCGCTACATCTTCTGCCCAGCAGCTCATTACCGGAATTTTATCCAAGTCGACTTCATCACCTTGCCAAACAATGTCTTGGCATGGTGCTTTACGTAAACGCTTAGCCGGCATGTTCAATACTTGTTTGAACACAGGCAGTTTTTCTAAAGCGTCTTTGAAGCCTTTTGGTGGCTCAGGTTCTTTTAAATAAGCCAGCAGCTTACCGACTTCTCTTAATTCTTTAACATCTTCACGTCCCATACCGATTGCGACACGCTCTGGTGTACCAAACAGGTTAGTCAAAACAGGTACGTCGTAGCCGATTGGGTTCTCAAACAACAGCGCAGGTCCACCAGCACGCAAGGTGCGGTCGCTGATTTCTGTCATTTCATAAGCGGGATCGACAGGGTGAGTGATGCGTTTAAGTCGACCTTTCTGTTCTAGGTGGTCGATAAATTCGCGTAAATCCTTAAAACTCATAGGCCTTCATGCTGGCTGATTAAACTGTCCGCAGTATAACAAATAGGAGGACGCTAAGATCCTCCTATTTTGTGTGGGTATGTGAGCCAGATTACTTTAATACTTGTTCAATCTGCCGAGTCTTTACCTGATGGTTCGAAGATACTAACTCTTCCAACCAGGTTTGATGCCCTTGTTGAGCAAGCTCTCGAGCAACCATGGTTGCTTCTTCTGATAACGCCATTTTTCTAACTAGAAACTGCTTTACTTGCGGAGATAGAGGGTTAGATTTTGTAAGTAGACTAATAGCTTCTGGCTTGAGTGATGGGTTAACTGTGGCATTCATCAATTGCTGAATGGAAAAAACGTCTCCAACCGCAGCTAAACGCTCAAGTTCGGACTGGCTGTTGTAATCAGCTTTCATCCGCCAGAGTAAGTTGTACACTTCCTCATCCTGACTAACTTGTGCCAACCTGACTATCACGGCCGTCGATGGTAACCAACTGGTCACATTTGCTTTGGTTAACTGGGCCGTTAATGCAGCAAGCGCATTGGGTGATAAGCTGTCTAACTCTCGAATCAAAAGCGCTTCACGTGCTTGAGCTTGTTGAGATGGCCCTGTAAGCCATTGCTTTAAGTTAAGCTCTCTTCGTTCAGCTTGTAAGACAAAGTCCAAGGTACTTTGGTCTTGTTTCCAACGCTTAATCAAGCGACTCGCAATAACGGGAAAGTTAAAAGCGGGTACACTAAATTCATACCCATCACCTCGCTCTAACACTTGATAAGTCGGGGTCATACGGATCTGGGACTCAACAAACAGAGCCATTCGAGGCGTGAGAATTACATCTTGCTTTTCAAGCTTTTCCAATAATTGAAAGCGCACCACCTCTTGTTGAGGCAAAGCAAGTCTATCAAGGGCAAATTTAAGCGAGTCGACTTCATCTCTGACAGCGTAATCAAGCAGTTCAGAGACTTTAGCCTGTATTTGAGTATCCTGAAGCCACTGCTCTACTACAGACTCATGCATTTCCTTGGCAGATAATGTCGCAGGTAGAGTGATAAGTGACAAGCTCAGGAGTAATGACGACAACATTCCTTGTTGCATGTTAACCTCCCGATAACATTTCCTTCATTCTGATACTTCTATCGGGAGAAAGCAATAAAAAAGCCACCGATATACGGTGGCTTTTCGCAGAATGCCTATTTGAGACTATTGACGACGCATCGCATCGAAGAACTCATCGTTGGTCTTCGTCATCGCTAGCTTGTCGATTAGGAATTCCATTGCGTCGATTTCGCCCATTGGGTGAACGATCTTACGCAGAATCCACATCTTCTGTAGTTCGTCAGTCTTCGTCAGTAGCTCTTCACGACGTGTACCTGAGCGGTTGAAGTCAATCGCAGGGAATACACGTTTCTCAGCAATCTTACGGTTCAAGTGCAGTTCCATGTTACCTGTACCCTTGAACTCTTCGTAGATAACTTCATCCATTTTCGAACCAGTATCTACTAGTGCCGTTGCGATGATAGTTAGGCTGCCGCCTTCTTCTACGTTACGTGCAGCACCGAAAAAACGCTTAGGACGATGTAATGCGTTTGCATCCACACCACCAGTTAGTACTTTACCTGATGAAGGCACTACGGTGTTGTAAGCACGAGCTAGACGAGTGATAGAGTCAAGCAAGATAACTACGTCTTTCTTATGTTCAACAAGACGTTTTGCCTTCTCGATTACCATTTCCGCTACTTGTACGTGACGAGATGCTGGCTCATCGAAAGTCGACGCAACCACTTCACCTTTAACTAGGCGCTGCATCTCAGTTACTTCTTCTGGACGTTCGTCGATAAGAAGAACCATCAACTCACACTCTGGATGGTTGTACGCGATGCTTTGCGCGATGTTTTGCAGAAGCATTGTTTTACCCGCTTTAGGCGGAGCAACAATCAGACCACGTTGACCTTTACCGATTGGCGATGCCAAGTCTAAAACACGTGCTGTAATGTCTTCTGTTGAACCGTTACCACGCTCCATAACCATGCGCTCATTCGCATGTAGAGGGGTAAGGTTTTCAAATAGGATCTTGTTACGGGCGTTGTCTGGTTTATCGTCGTTAACGGTATTGACTTTTAGAAGGGCAAAGTAACGTTCACCGTCTTTTGGTGGACGAATTTTGCCAGCGATAGAGTCACCAGTACGTAGGTTAAAGCGACGAATCTGACTTGGTGATACGTAGATATCGTCCGGACCCGCAAGGTATGAACTATCTGCACTGCGTAGGAAACCAAAGCCGTCTTGCAGAATTTCCAGAACCCCATCGCCAAAGATGTCTTCGCCGCCTTTCGCGTGCGCTTTTAAAATCGCGAAGATGATGTCTTGTTTTCTTAAGCGAGCTAGGTTCTCTAATCCTAAGCTTTCGCCCAGTTTTACAAGGTCAGACACAGGTCTGTTCTTCAGTTCGGTAAGGTTCATGGTGGTGGATTCTTGTTTAGTCAAAATAAGATCTGTTTTCTAGTTAAGATGGATTTGGTCTCAGGATCGACCAAGAAGAGAAATTTGTTCAATTAACGCGCGATAAGTTAGCACTAATTAGTATTCTAGTCCAGAGTTAGAAAAACAAAACCGTGCATTGTAACTTTGCACGGTTTTATCTGTAATCACTTGGTGATTATAAGTTTGCGTCTAGGAACTCTTTCAGTTGAGTTTTAGACAGAGCACCTACTTTCGTTGCCGCTACGTTACCATCTTTAAATAGTAATAGCGTTGGAATGCCGCGAATACCAAACTTAGGTGGTGTACCTGCGTTATGGTCGATGTTTAGTTTACCGATAGTGAGTTTGCCTTCGTACTCGTCTGCGATTTCGTCCAAAATAGGAGCGATCATTTTACAAGGACCACACCATTCTGCCCAAAAATCCACTAGAACCGGGCCTGCAGCGTTGATTACATCGTTTTCAAAACCGTCATCAGTTAGCTGCAAAATCTTATCACTCATCTTCCACTCCAATGTGTTTTTCGAAACTGGTTGGATGATAACCAGTAATTAGATGCCCTATTGGAATGTATTTACTTTCGTATTGCAAGCTTTAGCTGATATTCTATAGCCATGAAAAAGACGCATATCACAGAGCAAAAGTTCGCCGATTTGGGCTTAAAGCCCCAAGTTATTGAAGGATTGGACAAAAAAGGGTTCGAATTTTGTACCCCTATCCAAGCCTTGGCGTTGCCGGTCCTGCTCACCGGCCAAGACATCGCAGGCCAGGCCCAAACGGGTACTGGTAAAACGCTCGCGTTTCTTACTGCTACGTTCAACCACCTTCTGACGACTCCGGAACATGAAGGTCGTAAGCCTACACAGCCACGCGCAATTATTATGGCGCCTACACGTGAGCTCGCTATTCAGATTTACAATGATGCAGAATCATTAACTGAAAGCACAGGTCTAAAAACCGCTCTAGCTTACGGTGGTGAAAGCTACGACAAGCAACTTGCGAAACTGCAAGACGGCGTAGATATTCTGATCGGAACAACAGGCCGTATCATCGATTTCTACAAACAGCGCGTATTTAACCTCAACAACATTCAAGCTGTTGTTCTGGACGAAGCCGACCGCATGTTCGATCTTGGCTTTATTAAAGACATTCGCTTCTTGTTCCGTCGTATGCCTGAGCCAAAAGAGCGTTTGAACATGCTGTTCTCAGCAACGCTCTCTTACCGCGTTCAAGAACTAGCATTCGAACACATGAATACTCCTGAGCATGTCGTTGTCGAACCAGAACAAAAAACTGGCCACCGTATCCAGGAAGAGCTTTTCTATCCTTCGAATGAAGACAAAATGGCGCTGCTTCAAACACTAATTGAAGAAGAGTGGCCAGATCGCGCTATCATTTTTGCCAATACCAAGCATAAGTGTGAATCGGTTTGGGGTCATTTGGCTGCCGATGGACATCGTGTAGGCCTTCTTACTGGCGATGTACCGCAGAAGAAGCGTGAGAAGATTCTTGAGCAATTCACCAAAGGTGATGTCGACATCTTAGTTGCAACTGACGTTGCAGCGCGTGGTCTGCATATTCCTCAGGTAACGCACGTTTTCAACTACGACCTTCCTGACGACTGTGAAGATTATGTTCACCGTATTGGCCGTACTGGTCGCGCTGGTGCGAGCGGTCATTCGATCAGTTTTGCTTGTGAAGAGTACGCGGTTAACCTACCAGCAATCGAAGAATACATTGAGCATACAATCCCAGTTTCAGAGTACGATTCGTCGGCACTGATTCAAGATCTACCAGCTCCGATTCGTATGCGTGCACCACGCAACCAACAGCGCCGCACGAATACTGGCGGTACCCGTTCTGGTTCTGGTTCTGGTTCTGGTAACCGTAAGCCGCAGGGACGTCGTCCACGCCAACCGCGTCAATCGGCACCAAAACAATCGTAATAGGAAACTGAGTTCGTTTTATGAGTCAAGCAGGATCATCACCGCTATATGCCGCCATCGACCTCGGGTCGAACAGTTTTCACATGCTCGTTGTGCGTCACATCGATGGCAGCGTTCAAACAATGGCTAAAATTAAGCGCAAAGTTCGTCTAGCTGCGGGCTTAGATGAACATAATTCTCTTAGTATGGAAGCTATGCAGCGAGGATGGGACTGCTTAAGTCTATTTGCGGAACGCTTGCAGGACATTCCTAAACAAAACATTCGCATCGTCGGTACTGCAACATTACGTACCGCGACCAATGTAGATGTGTTTTTAGAAAAGGCTAACCAAATTCTAGGCCAGCCTATCGAAGTGATTACTGGTGAAGAAGAAGCTGCCACTATCTATAAAGGTGTCGCTCACACCTCTGGCGGTAGTGGTCGTCGCCTTGTAGTCGATATCGGTGGAGCAAGTACCGAACTGATTATCGGTGAAGGTTTCGAAGCCAAAGCACTGACCAGCTTAAAAATGGGCTGCGTGACTTGGCTTGAAAACTTCTTTAAAGATCGCCAATTGAATGCTCGTAACTTTGATGCGGCAATTGAAGGAGCGAAACAGACCATTCAGCCGATTTTAGAACGTTATACAGAAATTGGTTGGGATGTGTGTGTTGGTGCATCAGGCACTGTTCAGGCATTGCAAGAGATAATGCTGGCGCAAGGCATGGACGAAGTAATCACTCACTCCAAACTCAAGCGTCTACAGAAGCAAGCCATGTTGGCCGACCATTTAGAAGAGCTCGATATTGAAGGCTTAACACTTGAGCGGGCATTAGTGTTCCCTAGTGGCCTCTCTATTTTGATTGCCGTTTTTGAATTGCTTGAAATCGATGCTATGACACTCGCTGGCGGCGCACTACGCGAAGGCTTAGTGTATGAGATGGTTGAAGAGCTTCGCCAAGAAGACATTCGTGCCCGCACTATCGCTAGCGTACAAAATCGCTATCAGCTCGATCACCAATACGGCGAACAAGTCGCTACTCTGGCACACACGCTTTTACAGCAAGCTGGGGGCGATGAGTGGATTACAGAGCCTCAGGGCAAGATATTACTCGAGACCGCCGCAAAACTGCATGAAATTGGTTTAACTATCGATTTCAAAAAAGGCGGAGAGCATAGTGCTTACTTGCTGCAGAATTTGGATCTGCCTGGTTACACGCGCGCGCAGAAGTTCTTTATTGGTGAAGTGGCTCGTCGCTATCGCGAACAGCTCACTTCTTTACCTGAGCAGCATGCATTATCAGGCTCAAGTGCCAAACGAGTATTGAGACTGTTGCGTCTTGCGGTTCTACTCAGCCATCGTCGCAATCCTGATCTAGAGCCAAATGTGACTCTAACGGTTGAAGGCGACAATCTAACGTTACACATTGATGCGCAATGGCTAGAGAAAAACCCACTGACTGCGGCTGAGTTGGAAATTGAATCCAACCGTCAGACAGACATCGGCTGGCCATTAAATATCGTAGCAAAATAAGCGAATATCACTGCCTTACAATACTAAAGCCCAGGCGTTCGCTTGGGTTTTTTTGCTTCTACTTCCCCTACAAAACGTGCTGCCCAGCAAAAATCTCAGCTTCTCCGCTCTACATCGAAAAACAGCCATGCTTTATTGATAAGCACGATTTAGCCAACCAAGATGCACCATAATGAAAACCGTTTTAATGACTGGCTTAACTGGCACCCTCGCCCCTAAAGTTGCTCATCAGTTCCACCTCCGTGGCTGGAACGTATTGGAATGGAATCACCACCAAATCCCACCAGATGATCCACAGCAAAGTGAGCAATTTTGGCAACAGCACCACATTGATGCGGTGTGCCACATGGCGATGGGGAGTGAAGCGTGGGCAGCGTGGCTTGGTGAGCACTGCAAACAGCGCAACATTCCTTATCTTTTTGTCAGTACAGCAATGGTATTTGATGCCACAAAAAATGGGCCTTATGGCATCTTTGAAGAAAGAAACACCCAAGATGAATACGGCAAATACAAAGTTCGTTGTGAAGATGCAATCTGGCAAGCAAACCCAGATGCGATGATTGCTCGAATTGGTTGGCAGCTCCATCACCAAGCAGAAGGCAATAACATGTTGGCGCATCTCGACCGCCAATATGAAGAGAACGGCGTTATTACCGCTAGTACAGTTTGGTATCCCGCGACTTCTCATATGGACGATACTGCACTCGCCTTTTTGCAGCTTATTGAGCGGAACGAAGCAGGTTTATACCATTTTGATAGCAACTTAAAGGATAAGTGGAATTTCTACGAACTCGTTTGTGCACTCAAGCAGCATTACAACAAGCCATGGCAAGTGCTGCCAAGCAATGATTATCACCATGACCAACGTCTAACAGATGAACGAATTGCCTTGCCGCCATTGAGTGAACGTTTCAACAAGCCAGAGCAAATCAAACAAGCTGGCATCATAGGAATCAACTGGGGACGCACGCACATTCCCCACTATCGAAACAATGGTGTATCGGTCACAACGTTATGCGCCAACCAAATAGAACCGCTTCAGCAAGCGTGCAGTGAGGAAGCAATCCTAAAGGCAGAAACGAACATCAGCGCACTCAAACAACTCGATGTCGGGACCATCGCGACACCTGCGCATACTCATGCAGAGATCATAAAGACGTTAGGTTCAACCAAGCTGATTTGTGAAAAGCCATTGGTGGGATTGAATTCCGACATCACTCACTGGCAGCAACCGAACTCCAACCTATTGGTTAATTACGCCTTTGCTCAGCTAGAGACCGCCAAGACGATAGAGAAATGGCTCACCTCGCAAACCCAACCTTGTGTGGTCAATCTAATCACCCAAGTTAACCTACCGGGCACCTTCACACTCAAAGAGTGGTTTCTTGAAACAGCCAGTCACCCTATTTCTTGGTTGCTGCACTGCTTCGGAGACTACTCTCAGTCAACACTGATTGAGGAAAACGGCCAACTGATCGTTGAGCTGCAATGTGGCGACCACCAGCTAAGATTTGTATTTGAATTAACCGGTGAGCCGGGCATCGAGCACATTTTAACGATTCAATCCAACCAGACCTTAACCAGTAAAGGCTACTACCGTGTCGGCGAAAAATGGCGTTTCGAGCCCATTCTCGTTAATGGCAACGCGATAAATGATGGAGAGTACAGCGAATCTGATTGCTGGCAGGACGCCAATCAACGCAGTGTCGGTTTGATGCTGGCGATGTTCAATCAAAGCATCAGTTGGGAGAACGGCCTGCAACTTGGCGCCTTCGATGCGCAAAAAGCCATTTTGATTGAGAAGATGCTCCGTTAGCCATTTCACCAACTAGCTTCCTCTACGTTCCGTAACTTCGATAAAAAGGTCTCACTCGGGACCTTTTTTATTACTCCATTTTTACCTTTGTACAGCTTAGGGAGCTTTTGGACACCCATGATCTAATTACTCCCCATGCTGTACAAAACCCTCTAACCCCAAGTAAACAGGCACAAAAAAGCCGCTTGATTTGAGCAAGCGGCTTTCGGGGTTCCCACTGATATTAAGACTGAACGCTTGTGGTCACCTTAAAGTCAGGGTTCACCGCAGTCAGCTTCTTAATTAGGTAATTCAGTAGTACGCCATACATAGGAACGAACAAACCAAGACTAATAATCAGTTTGAAGCCGTAATCCACCAGCGCGATTTCCGTCCAATGCTCAGCCATAAATGGATCTGGGCTTTGGTAGAACGCAATGGCGAAGAAAGCGATGGTATCAAGTGCATTACCGAAAAGCGTTGAACACGTTGGTGCCACCCACCATTGCTTCATTTGACGTAGGCGGTTGAACACATGCACATCCATGATCTGACCAAGTAGGTACGCCATGAAGCTAGCAATCGCGATACGAGCAACGAATAAGTTAAATTCCCCTAGGTGGCCAAAACCTTGGAATTGACCTTCGAAGAACACCACCGATAAGAAGTAAGACACTGCCAAAGCAGGCAACATCACTAAGAAGATGATCTTACGTGCCAACTGAGCACCGAAAATACGCACAGTTAAGTCAGTCGCTAAGAAGATAAATGGGAAAGTGAATGCACCCCAAGTGGTATGGAAACCGAAGATAGTAAACGGTAGCTGAACTAGGTAATTGCTAGATGCAATAATGACTAGGTGGAATAGAACCAGATAGATAAGGGCGTTGCGCTGCTGCGCAGGGGTAAAGTTACTCATGCGATACCTTTTTAGTTTGGTTTGGGGGTGAGGGAACCCAAATCGAGTCACTGAATAAAGTGGCTCTTACCAACAATGTAAAATGAAAAATAAACTGGCTTGGCTCTTTCTGAGCGAAGCGGTGGGCGATTATACATTAACCACTTTTCGCCGCAAGTCGTCTGTTTGACGCAAACGTTTAAGCATAAAAAAGGGTGTTTCATGTGAAACACCCTCTCTAGAAAAATTCTATTTTTAGAAGCCGCGCTGGAACAACCCTGCAAGATAATCCAACTCTTCCCTGCTCTCTTCAATCGCTAACGCTTCAAACCAAATCGCTTCGCTGTAATGCTCTGCTTTCATAAACAGTCGGCAACCTTCAAAGTCAATCAACCAAGAGTGAATGTCCGCATCCCACTGTTTTTCCACCACAGTAGCAGAAAGCAAGCCGACTAAACGCTCACCTAAAGCAGGAAAGCTATCAAGGTCAAAGCTCGGCGCGGTAATGATTAAGCGCCCTTCTTGTGCCATGTAATCCGCTAAGCCAAATTCCTTTTGCATCTTGGTTCCTTATCCGTGGTGAGTAATGTGTTCTTGAATCAAATCGAGGAATGGATCGGCGTACTTCTCTAGTTTGCGCTGACCAACACCGCTGACTGCAAGCATTTCGCCGTAAGACGTTGGCAGAATTTCCGCCATATCAATCAGAGTCGCGTCACTGAAGACCACGTATGGTGGCAAACCATCTTCATCAGCAATCGACTTACGCAGCTTACGTAACTTAGCAAACAGCTTTTTGTCGTAGTTCTTGCTGGTCAGTTTGTCCGACTTCGCCGCACGTGCTGCGGTGTCTAAACGCGGAACCGCTAACTCTAGGGTCACATCGCCACGTAGCAGCGGACGCGCTTCTTCGGTAAGTTGCAGCGTTGAGTTACGCGTGATGTTTTGGAACAGCAGCCCTTTGTGGATTAACTGACGGAAGATACTCACCCAGTAATCGTGGCTGTGGTCGCGCCCTATCGCGTAGGTAGAAATCTTATCGTGGCCGTTTTCACGTACACGAATGTTTTGCATGCCACGTAGCACTTCCACCACGTAGCCCATACCAAAGCTCTGATTCACTCGGTACACACAAGACAACGCCTTACGCGCTTCTTCCGTGGCATCAAAGTGTTTCGGTGGATCTAAGCAAATATCACAGTTGCCACATGGCTTCTCACGATACTCACCAAAGTAATTCAATAGCACCTGACGACGACAAGTCTGCGCCTCAGCAAAGGCACTCATCGCATTCAGTTTGTGGGTTTCCACCTGCTTCTGTGGACCATCGTCTTTCTCATCCAACATACGACGCAGCCAACTGATGTCCGCTGGGTCATACAACATCATCGCTTCCGCAGGCAAACCATCACGCCCTGCACGACCCGTTTCCTGATAGTAAGACTCGATGTTGCGCGGGATATCAAAGTGAACCACAAAACGCACGTTTGGTTTGTTGATGCCCATACCGAATGCCACGGTCGCCACTACAATTTGGATGTCATCACGTTGGAAAGCTTCTTGAACGTAAGCGCGCTCATCAGCATCCATACCTGCGTGATAACCAGCAGCACGAATGTGGTTGTTGCACAGCTTCTCGGTCACCATCTCAACTTTCTTCCGGCTACCACAATAGATGATGCCGCAATTCCCCTTTTGGGTTTCAAGATAACGAACGATTTGCGAAACCGGCTTGTGCTTCTCAACTAAGTTGTAGCGAATGTTAGGACGGTCGAAGCTGCCTAGGTAAACCTCTGGATTATTCAGTTGCAGACGTTCAAGAATATCTCGGCGCGTTGCGTCATCTGCGGTCGCCGTCAGCGCCATAAATGGCACATGGGAAAACTGCTGCTTAAGTTGACCAAGCGCGGCGTATTCTGGACGGAAGTCGTGTCCCCACTGGGAAATACAATGCGCTTCATCGACGGCAATCATCGATAGCGGCAAGTTTTCCAAGCGCTCAATGAAATCACGCATCAATACGCGTTCTGGCGAGACGTACACCAACTTAAGATGACCAGTGTGCATGCGGTTATACACGCTGAGCAGTTCTTCACGAGGCATGGTCGAGTTAATGCATTCAGCCGCTACACCGTTGGCTTTAAGCTGGTCCACTTGGTCTTTCATCAGCGAAATAAGCGGAGAAATCACCAAAGTAATACCAGAGCGAACCAAAGCAGGGATTTGATAACACAGCGACTTACCGCCACCAGTAGGCAGGATAACTAAGCTGTCGCGACCTTCTACCGCGGCGTCAATCACCAACTGCTGACCATCACGGAACTCTTGGTAACCAAACACATCCTCCAACACACGTTGAGGCGTTACAGGCGAGTCTGATTGTTCGGCTAACAAGGTAGAGGTCATGAAAAATCTCAGATTGGGTCTTAAAAAAGAGGTGCTTATGCATACCACTGGCACACAAAGTGAGGGCACATTGTAATGGGGTTTCATGGTGAATAAAACCGCAAATTGTTAGGTGTTTCGCATCACGACTCGTATACTGATTTTCTGCTCTATAAAACACACAATTAGGTGACACTTCATGACACCAGAAGACGAACAACAACGCGCGCGGCAAGGCATCTTGCTAGCGATTGGCGCGTATACCATGTGGGGCATTGCGCCGATGTACTTTAAGTCCATCGCACAAGTATCTCCTTTGGAAATTCTAAGCCACCGAGTGATATGGTCTTTCTTTTTGCTTGCTGCACTCCTCCATTTTGGCCGTCACTGGCGCTCGGCTTACCACATCGCGAAAGACAAAACGAAAATCGCTTACCTGATCGCAAGTTCCATGTTAATTGGCGGCAATTGGTTGATTTTCATTTGGGCGGTAAACTCGAATCATATGCTCGACGCCAGCTTAGGTTATTACATTAACCCACTGATCAACGTCTTACTCGGGATGGTATTTTTGGGAGAGAGACTGCGTAAATTACAGTGGTTCGCGGTTGTATTGGCAGGTTGTGGCGTACTCGTTCAACTGATTGTATTTGGCTCCGTACCTGTTGTTGCGATGGCGTTAGCAATGAGCTTCGGCTTTTATGGCTTATTAAGAAAGAAAGTCAGTGTCGATGCAAAAACTGGCTTGTTTATCGAGACATTACTTCTACTGCCAGTGGCCGCTGTTTATTTGCTTTTTATTGCCGATACACCAACCTCAAATATGCTTACGAATCCGCTTACGTTAAATAGTTTGTTGATCGCGGCTGGGGTTATAACAACCCTGCCACTGCTGTGCTTTACGGGTGCAGCAACAAGACTCAAATTATCGACTTTGGGCTTTTTCCAATATATAGGCCCAAGCTTAATGTTTTTACTTGCAGTATTGATGTATGGCGAACCCTTTACCATGGATAAAGCGATCACTTTCGTCTTTATTTGGGGAGCACTAGTCGTGTTTAGCTTTGATGGATTACGTAATAACCGTCGCTCACGCCGAATCGTTCAGCCACAGTGATCGTTTTTTACAAGACAAGTTAGAAATTGCCAGATAAGCTTGGTCATAATGTGACCAAGCTTTTTTATTTAATGGAACATATTCAGTACTACGCAACCGACCATGACAACTTGAGTCTAATAGAGGCGAAATACCAGAAATTTGCTTTTCAAAGGCATTACCATCTGGATTTTCATCTCGGCCTGATCACGCATGGTGCGCAGAAGTTCCAATACCAAGGTAACAGCCACCAAGTTGGTCACGGGCAAATTGTGATTATGCCGCCGGATGAGCTGCACGACGGGCAATCTAAGCTCGAGAGTGGCTACGAAGTAAATGTGTTTGCGATCGAACCTCACCTATTGAGCGATCTAGCCGATCTTAAGAAAAACGGTCAAATAATACACTTCAACGAACTGATCATCTCGGATCCCCAGATATTTTCACAACTTAGTAACTTACACGGGCTACTTCGTCGTGAAAACCTCAGCCAACTCACTAAAGATTGCCTTCCTTTTGAAGGATTTAACCAACTTTTTGATCGCTACGGATCGCTTGAGCGACAAAAAGTGGTGCCGCTAGGAAACCAATCGCTTGGGACGTTAAAAGATTATCTAATGGCTAACCTTGACCAAGCGGTGCGTTTGGATTCACTTTCAGAGCTGTGCCAACTGAGCCCAACTCAGTTCCAGCGCCACTTTAAAGCGCAAACCGGCATGACGCCTTATGCGTGGTTCGCACGCCTGCGCCTTGAACAAGGCATGAAGTTACTGCAAGCTGGTCAATGTGGTACCGACGTCGCCCACCAGATCGGTTTCTACGATCAAGCGCATTTCAGCAAAGCGTTTAAACAGACCTACGGCGTTTCCCCTTCTCAAGTGGCTCGTTAATTTCATTTACCGAGAAAGCTGTCAGTTTTTTACAAGCGCCACAGGTGACTTACCACGACAATAGCCGCATTGGTTAAATTTGAGATGTGTTATGAATGAATCCACCATATTGCTGACACTCGCCAGCATTCACTTTATTGCCCTAATGAGTCCAGGTCCGGACTTTGCGCTGGTCGTACAAAATGCGACGCGTCATGGTCGTCAAACTGGCTTGTACATTGCGTTGGGATTGTCCGTCGGTATTTTGCTGCACTCTTTGTTCAGCCTGACAGGTGTGAGTTTTGTCGTCCACCAGCACCCAGTGCTGTATTCCGTGGTACAACTGCTCGGTGGTAGTTACCTGCTCTACTTAGGAATTGGCGCATTGCGTGCCGTGATCTCGATGATCCAAAACCCACAGACGGATCAACCTAAGAAGCAAAATAACCTAGTGATCAGCAATAAGCGTCAAGCGTTTGCTAAAGGGTTTGCGACCAACATTCTTAACCCAAAAGCCCTGGTGTTCTTTGTCAGTTTGATGTCGAGTTTAGTCCCAGCAGGTATGTCGATTACTGGCAAAGGTATTGCACTGGTCATCCTGTTTGGCTTGTCGCTATTCTGGTTCTCTAGCCTTGCATGGATGCTGTCGACACAGCGCTTACAGCGTAAATTGCAACAAGCGGGTATCTACATCGACGGTCTATGCGGCGTGGTATTTACTCTAGTGGGCGGCAGTATTCTATACCAAACTATCAATACTTTTATCGGATAAAGTACTGATTTAAAAGCGTAGCACAATCGACATTTCTAAGATTGCTGACTCGACGTGACTCTCCATAACTGCCAAGCTCAAAGCACAAAACTGGCAACATGGAGAGTCATCATGCATTGGACGTTCAACCGACTCGTGACCACGGGTCTTTTTCTTACTTCCCCACTAATCTTATCTACCTCAGTCTTTGCTAACCAAGCAGCAGATGCGGTTGCGCCGGAGCACAGCACTGGCTTCGAGCAAAAACAACTGGTCAAAGCGAAAGATTATATGGTTACCGCTGCTAACCCAATTGCAACCCAAACTGGTGCGGATGTTATTGCCCAAGGTGGTAATGCTATTGATGCTATGGTTGCCGTGCAGCTGATGCTGGGCTTGGTAGAACCGCAATCATCAGGTATTGGTGGTGGCGCCTTCTTAGTGTATTGGGACAGTGAGAAACAAAAACTGACTACGTATGATGGACGCGAAACCGCACCGCTCGCCGCGACGCCGAAACTCTTTTTAGACGAAAAAGGACAACCCCTACAATTTTACGATGCGGTTGTCGGCGGGCGCTCCGTTGCCACTCCTGGTACAGTGAAACTGCTGTGGGACACACACCAGAAATACGGCAAGTTGGAATGGAAGAAGATCATCCAACCCGTGATTACCTTGGCTGAGCAAGGTTTCGAAGTCAGTCCTCGCCTCGCGAGTCTGATTGAGAAAGATGCTAAGCGCCTATCACGCTTCCCTGCGACTAAGGCTTACTTCTTCAATCCAGACGGCTCACCAAAAACCGAAGGCACGTTGTTGAAGAACCCTGAATACGCGCAAACTCTGACGGCAATTGCAGAACAAGGGGCAAAAGCTTTCTATCAAGGCGATATCGCCACAGACATCATCAAGACAGTACAGAATGCACCGGGCAATCCTGGCGTTTTGGCACAACCTGACTTTGATGCGTTCCAAATCAAGCAACGTGAACCGGTTTGTGCGGCTTACCAAAGCTATGACATCTGCGGCATGGGACCTCCTAGCTCTGGCGCATTGACGGTTGGACAGATTCTTGCGATCACCGAGCAATACGATCTTAAAGGTTGGGGAGCCGAAAGCGCGAAATCATGGCAAGTGATCGCCGACGCGTCTCGCCTTGCGTTTGCGGATCGCGGTAAATACATGGCTGACCAAGATTATGTGCCAATGCCAACCGAAGGCTTGCTTGATAAAGACTATCTCAAACAGCGTGCTGAGCTTATCCAAGTCGGTAAAGCCTTGAGTAAGGTTGACGCCGGCAATCCTCCTTGGTCGCACGCGATGAACTTAAGCATGGACCAATCGATCGAGCTGCCTTCCACCAGCCATTTCAATATCGTCGATAAGCAAGGCAATGTAGTTTCAATGACAACAACCATTGAAAATGCTTTTGGCTCACGCTTGATGGTACGCGGCTTCTTGCTCAATAACGAACTGACCGATTTCTCTTTCCGCACGCATCAAGATGGTGTGCCAATCGCGAACCGCTTAGAACCGGGAAAACGCCCACGTTCATCCATGGCACCAACCATTATGATGAAGGATGACAAACCTTACATGGCAATTGGCTCACCGGGTGGCAGCCGCATTATTGGTTACGTCGCACAAGCCATTATCGCCCACACGCAATGGGATATGGACATCCAGAGCGCGATTAATCAGCCACGATTGCTGAACCGTTTTGGCACCTTAGATATTGAGCAAGGTACCGCCGCAGAGGGCTTACAGCCTGCTCTGGAGAAGATGGGTTTTAAAACTGATGTTCGGGATTTGAACTCTGGTCTGCATGCGATACGCATAACAAAAGACGGTCTTGAAGGCGCTGCGGATCCAAGACGTGAAGGTGCCGCTATCGGGCAGTAAGAGTCTTTCGCTCGACCCCTTGTGCGAGATCTCTCACAAAGGGTTGAGCAAACCTCTCTTTTTTAATGATAAAACCGTACAGCAAAGATCATAAGCCATTGAATTTAATACTCATGTATCTTTTTTGAACGCTAAGAGAGTTAAAAAATGTGAGATTAGCCCGTTGTTGGAAATCGTTAAACACGTAATATTAAACCTGTCGGAAGGATGCTGACACGGAACAGGAAACACCACGGACTTGGTGAACTTCAGGAAGAAGAAACGGTTATTCAGGATGAATAGTCGGGCATGGATTGCAAAATTGGACATTGAACGGAATCAATAGTGACTAGGATGGTTGCTACTAAGGACGGGAAATGGACACCTCTGGACGAGGCAAGGATTTGAACATCAGGATGATGTCAGGGACACCGCTCAGGGAACAAGTGATGAGAGCTAACGAGGATAGTTAGCAGACCAGGATAAGGTCACTAAGGACACCGCTAGGAAGGCGACGTAAGGATTAAGCTGACGGATTCAGCACACTATCATGGATTAGATGCATGGAGCACTCTTAGTAGCTGGATTGCTGCGAGTAAGACTATAACCCCGATGGGCGCAAGCCCTCGGGGTTTTTCTTTGCCTAAAGTTTTTCTCAGTAGATCTGCTGAAAACAGGCATTCACCCACAACGCCCACCTTTCACTTCAAACGGCATCGTTAAGTCGCGCTTTTGTACTCCATTTATCATTCCATTTTTTACTGCGTTAGCGACACCAAAACTGTACAAACAAAAAGAGCCGCCGAAGCAGCTCTTAAGTTGATGAGTTTTGGTCAAGCCTTACAGTTTCTCTAGTCGTGCGTAAGCAGTTACCAACCATTTGATGCCTTCACCGTTAAAGGCAATCTGTACACGGCTCTGTGGACCACTGCCTTCGAAGTTGATGATGGTGCCTTCACCAAACTTTGGATGCATCACACGAGAACCTAGCGTAAAGCCGGTTTCATTAAAGCTCTCTTTCACAACAGTTTGGCTAAATCGACCACTGCTTGAAGGACGGCTAACTTGCGCCTTCATTCGTACTTCATCTAAACAAGTTTCTGGCAGTTCACGGATAAAGCGAGACGGTTTATGGTATTTATCCTGACCGTACAAACGACGCATTTCAGCATAAGTGATGTACAGTTTCTGCATTGCACGGGTCATGCCTACGTAACACAGACGGCGTTCTTCTTCTAAGCGCCCTGCTTCTTCTGCCGACATTTGGCTTGGGAACATGCCTTCTTCCACACCGACCATAAACACCAATGGGAACTCTAGACCTTTCGCACTGTGTAATGTCATGAGCTGAACCGCATCTTCAAATTCGTCCGCTTGTCCTTCGCCCGCTTCTAGTGCTGCGTGGGTTAGGAATGCCGTCAGCAGTGACATGTCTTCGGCTTCTTCTGGTTTCTCGAATTGGCGAGTTGCGGTCACCAATTCCTCCAAGTTCTCAATACGTGCCTTAGACTTTTCGCCCTTCTCTTGCTCGTACATCGCGAACAAGCCCGAGTATTTAATCACATGGTCAGTTTGGTGATGCAGCGGCATCTCTAAGGTGTCGTCTTCTAGCGCGGTGACAAGCTCGATAAAACGGCTCAGAGCACCAGCAGCGCGACCAGCAAGAACCTTCTCGTCCAACATTGCCACACTCGCTTCCCACATGGTGCAACCACGATCACGAGCCGCAAAACGGATGGTTTCAAGCGTCTTATCGCCCAAACCACGCGTTGGCGTATTCACCACACGTTCAAACGCCGCATCATCGTTACGGTTGGCAATCAGACGCATGTAGCTCAAGGCATCTTTGATTTCCTGACGTTCGAAGAATCGCATGCCGCCATAGATACGATAAGGCAGACCGGCTTGAATTAACGCTTCTTCCAGAACACGCGACTGGGCGTTGTTACGGTAAAGCATCGCAGCGTCATTCAGAGCACCGCCCTTGTCTTGCCACTCTTTGATTTTGTTCACCGCAAAACGGGCTTCATCTAATTCGTTGTAAGCGCTGTAAACCGAGATAGGCTCACCGACCACGCCATCCGTCCACAACTCTTTACCCATACGCTCGGTGTTATTCGCAATCAGGGTGTTAGATGCTTCCAGAATGGTCTTAGTGGAACGGTAGTTTTGCTCAAGACGAATGGTATTCACGCTTGGGAATTCGAGCGTAAACTTCTCAATGTTCTCGACTTTTGCACCACGCCAACCATAAATCGACTGGTCGTCATCACCTACGATCATCACGTGACACTCAGGACCCGCCATCATACGTAGCCAAGCATATTGAATGTTGTTGGTATCTTGGAACTCATCCACCAAGATGTGCTTAAAGCGTGCTTGGTAGTGTTCACGAACGAACTTGTTATCACGCAGTAGCTCATGTGCGCGCAGCAAGATCTCCGCAAAATCGACTAAACCAGCACGGTCACACGCCTCTTGGTAAGCGGTGTACAACTGTAGATATGTCTTGGTCACTGGATCATGGTACGCATCAATGTGCGACGGACGCAGACCTTCGTCTTTCTTACCGTTAATCCACCATGCCACTTGGCGTGCAGGCCATTGCTTCTCATCGAGGTTTTGCGCTTTGATCAAACGCTTTAGCAGACGCTGCTGGTCGTCACTGTCAATGATTTGGAAATCTTCCGGTAGCTTCGCATCAAGATAGTGTGCACGCAGAATACGGTGACAAATGCCGTGGAAAGTACCATTCCACATACCGCCTGCACTGCCCATCATTAGCTCTTCGATACGTCCACGCATCTCTGCCGCCGCCTTATTGGTAAAGGTTACCGACATAATTGAAAACGGAGAAGCTTGCTCGACCGACATCAGCCAAGCGATACGGTGAACAAGAACGCGTGTCTTACCACTTCCTGCGCCAGCAAGAACGAGCAAGTTTTCTAGAGGTGCTGCAACGGCTTCACGTTGTTTATCGTTCAAACCGTCGAGTAATAGAGATGGATCCATCATGATGAGAGCTACTGGTTATTTATACATAAAAACCGATTATAACCTAAACAACCGGGTGCTGTTTAGACAAAACTTGATAAAAAAATCGATGTTTTTTTGCCCAACACATCAATTAGTTATACCTATTTGACCCTGCAAACCCATTTACTTCAGAAATTTTTCTGAAAGTTTTTTAGCCAGTTTCCTATCTTTTAAGTTAAGCAAGTTGATAACAAAAACGCCAAAACAGGTGATTCATCTTGCCAACTTAAAGTAAAGGAAATCATTCAGAGGAATTTATTATGAAAAAGTCGAATCTAGCTGTTACTGCTGCTGTTACTGGTCTTCTAGCTCTTGGTGGCACAATGCTAACTGCAGCTCCAGCTGTCGCTGCTGAAAAAGAAAAGTGCTATGGCGTTTCTAAAGCAGGTAAAAACGACTGTGCAACAAAAAGCAGCTCATGCGCTGGTACTTCTAAAGAAGATAACCAAAAAGACGCATTCGTAGTCGTACCAAAAGGTCTTTGTGACAAACTCGCTGGCGGTAGCACTTCTTCTTCATAATCTTTTATCGCTAGCTATTGTGAGGATGCGTTGACGCTCAACCAACGCAAAGCCAAGACGCATCCTTCTCTTCCCGCACGATTTGAAAAGGAGTTTCACGTGAAACACCACACCTTCCACGACCTTGTTGGAGTTGGATTAAGAACCCCTCACCTCGATTACTTTAGCCAATCCCAGCCTGAGTTGTCTTGGTTAGAAATCCACAGTGAAAACTATTTCCAACCCAATGCAACAGAGCGCCATCAGCTACAAACGCTTCGCGAGCAATATCAAATTAGCTGCCACGGTATTGGTTTGTCGCTAGGTTCGGTGGAACGTGTTAGTCAAAAGCATCTTGCGCAACTTAAATCACTGATTGACTCAATCGACCCAATTCTTGTTTCTGACCATTTAAGTTGGAGTGAAAACGGCGGTCACTACTTTAATGACCTGCTTCCACTTCCGTATACGGAAGAAGCGCTCAACGTGTTCACTCGTAACGTGAATGAAGTGCAGAATTATTTGCAACGCGAGATCTTGATAGAGAACCCATCTAGTTATGTGAAGTTTCAACATTCGACCATCAGCGAATGGGAGTTTCTTACCGAAGTGCAAAAGCGCACTGACTGTCGTTTATTGCTCGACTTAAACAATGTTTATGTTTCGGCGTTCAACCACGGTTTTGATTGCGACACATACCTAGATGCGATTCCAGCCGACAAAGTGGATGAGATTCACTTGGCAGGTTTTACCATTAAACAACTCGACAAAGGTGAGATATGGATTGATACCCATAGCCGCCCGGTTAGCGATGAAGTTTGGCAGTTGTTTTCACAGTGGACAAAAAAACACGGTCCACGTCATACGTTGATTGAATGGGATTTGGATATCCCCGCGCCAGAAGTCTTATTAGGAGAAGCACAGAAAGCATCGCTACTGCTGTTGCAAGGCACACTTCCAAGTGAACAAAGCGAACCAAGGAAGGCATCATGAATCTAGCCACCTTACAAAGCCAGTTTGCTAAAGCCCTACACTATCAAGCACTCGGTGAAGATTGCGATATTGCCAGTGATACGTTTACCGCTGATGAACGCATGCAGATTTACCGCAATAACTTTATCGTCAGCTTAAGCGAGGTGTTATCCGCGACCTACCCGATGGTTGAAGCGCTGCTTGGTGAAGAATGCTTTGAACAGATATCTCGCCAGCATGTTCTTTCTTACCCATTAGAAGAAGGAAATGTGGTGCATTATGGCGAAGGCTTTCAAGACACCATCATGCAGTTCAGTCAGGTGATCGCACAAGCACCTTACAGCCCTGAAGTCGCACGCTTCGAGTGGCATATCGACCTAGCTCGTCAAGCACAGTATGAACAATCCAATGCAGCGGAATTAAAACCGCTTGCGTTACTTGGCGAAGTGAGTGAAGAGCAACAACCCGCTTTAGTCTTACACCTTAAAAAGGGCTGCCGCAGCTTTGACTCCAACTACGCAGTATTCGATCTATTTAGTGCGATTCAAACTGGGCAATTCGAACAACTTAATATCAACCAATTACAGCAAGGTGTCATCTCGATTCAAGCCAATGGAGAAGCCTTGTGTCACGCACTCGATGCCGATGTGTTCCAACTGCTGCAATGTTTAGAGCAGAAGCAGAGTTTGAGCGAAATACCTGACGTTTTACTCGCTCATCTCAATCGCATCATGGCACTCGATATTGTTGACGGCTTTACATTGCAATCAATCTAAGGAGCACTCTATGACGGATACGGTTAAAAACTTAGTGAATCGGTACGACGATTTAATCAGTACCTTACAAGCAGGCTTTGTCCCTTTACTACTTCTCTTTTGTCGCTTTTGGGTTGCTTGGGTGTTCTTCAATTCAGGACTAATCAAAATCTCATCTTGGGATAGCACGCTGTACTTATTTGAGCTGGAATACCAAGTGCCAATCTTGCCATGGGAATTGGCGGCTTATTTAGGTACGGCTGCGGAGTTGGTTCTACCGATGTTCTTGGCACTGGGATTGATTACCCGCCCGATGGCAGCAATGCTGTTTGTTTTCAACATCATCGCAGTGATCTCTTACCCACTGTTGTGGGAGAAAGGTTTTTATGACCACCAACTTTGGGGATTGATGATTCTTATCGTAATCGTATGGGGGCCAGGACCGCTGTCTTTGGACCACATCCTGAAAAAGAAAATGACGAGCTAAAAAAATCCCCGCATCATGCGGGGATTTTTTATTATTTATTCAAGTAAGCCAGTAGCTCTTCTGCTGAGATACCTTGCTGAGCGAGGTCTTTTGCCATCTGCTCGACTTGTTCATCTTTGCGTGACTCAATCACTTGCTGAAATTGGTACACGATATCACGCAAAATTGGCAGAGGTACTTGTTTAGCCGCACTACGAATACGCTCGGAGCTTTGATTACCCAGCTCATTAAGCAACTTGCCAAACATCACCTTTTCTGGTGAATCTTCCATTTGCTCTAGAATACGAGCCATTTCATACGTGGTTAACGACATTACTTTTTGAGTTCCGTTATGGTGTCAGGAAAAGTCTGAGTGACAAATATACACGCCTTACTTACATTGGAAAATACTAAATTACACTGATTTACGCTTTCGCAAAGCTCGAGTGCCAGTTCTTCCCTGCTTTTGTAAACAGAACGACCAACGCAGGTAATAGGACCCACATATGAATTGCGATCAAGGTTTGTGGATCCAGAGATAAGCGTTGCAGTGTACCCACCAACAAACCAGAGCCACTCATTTGGAACAATCCAAGCAGTGCAGCTGCCGTGCCCGCCTTATCACCAAACGGTTCTAACGCTTTCCCTGCCGCTGCACCCAGAATGAATGCAAAACCTACAGAAGACATAAAGATAGGTAACATGAAAGAAAGCGCGGTATTCTGACCATTCATCACTAGCATGATCACACCTGCGAGACCCAGAGTTGAGATCCCGGTGACCAAGGTGTTGTGAGTTCCAACGCGCTCCATAAACTTAGGCGCCAGCATACATGCCGCAATGTTTATCACCGCATTTACACCAAACCAGAAAGTGAATTCATTCATCGACAGCCCCATCCCCGTCATCAATACCGACGGTGCTGAGGTAACGTAAGCAAGAATAACCGCCATCGCCATCAAGCATAATGACGCATGGAAAACAAAAGATGGTGTGCTAAGCACTGCCCAATACCGACTAAGCTTAAACACGGCTTGCTTTTCTGTTGACGGGTTAGTCTCTTTCATCATGAAAAACATCAATGATCCAGACACCACAGCAAAACCCGCCATAAAGCTAAAGTTAGCACGCCAGTCAAATTGCTGAGTTAACCAGCTACCTAGAATTGGAGCTAAAGCCGGAATGAAACAAATCGCACCGTTAAGGTAGCTGATCATTTTGCCGCTTTTTTCCGGGCCAAAGATATCGCGAACTGTTGCAAAGGCTGCTACCGATGTCGCACACGCACCTAAGCCTTGTAGCAGTCGGGAAACCAACATCCACTCAATATTTTGAGCACTCCACGCCAATAAAGCGCTCATCGCGTAAATGGTGATACCGCCCAATGCAACAGTTCGACGTCCGAGTTTATCTGCTAGGGGACCTGCGAATAGCTGACCAACACCCATAGCAAATAAGAACCAAGTGATCGTGTCTTGTGCTAGCGCATTATCGACCTGAAAAGTGGAAGCAATAAGAGGTAAAGCAGGTAGATAAATATCAATCGCTAAAGGACTGAAAAGAACCAAAAGGGTCAATAACGCCATCTGTTTTTTACTATTAGAAAACTGGCTAGACACACAACACTCCGAATTGGATAAAGAACTTTGGGTAAAGCTTAATCATCTGATGATATGAATGGAAATGATGTATAATCATGAGCATTATTCCTCAGAGGAAATTCACTGTGAACGTCGAAAAACTGGCTCGTATCGATTTAAATCTATTGGTCTGCTTTAAAGTGCTGATTGAAGAGTTAAACGTTACTCGTGCGGCCCACCGATTGTGCTTAAGCCAATCCGCCGTAAGTAAATCACTGGCTAAACTGCGCATTCAATTTGATGACCCTCTTTTCACTCGAAACTCACATGGATTAACACCTACGCCGCGCGCATTGTTTCTTAAACCGAAACTGGATCTGTTGATAAATCAGTTAGAAGTGCTGACTCAACCCGAAGAGTTTTCTCCGCAAAGCAGTGAATACCGTTTTCAAATAGCAGCGGTAGAGAGTGTCTACCCTCTCATTCTACCCCATTTCTTACCGGCGATTTTTCAACAAGCACCTGGCGTGACAATTAGCACACACCCGTGGTCGGATAATACATTTAAAATGCTTCAACGCGGCGAACTGGATTTAGGCTTAACTGGAAAAGATATCGATATAAACGATGCCAAGCTGACTCTTCAACCACCCGATGACATTTGCGAGTTGGAAATTTATCGTGATTACCAAATGTGCATTATTCGCAAAAACCACCCTGCGCTAAAACAACCTTGGAATCTGGAAGCCTATCTCGCCCTACGCCATGTACAGGTGCGTTGTGATGGCAACGACCGTTGGTTGCTAGATTATCGCCTTGCAGATATTGGCGCCGACCGCGATATTGCCGTCACTGTGCCCGACTTTAACAGTGCCGCAAGTTTATGTTCATACACCGACTTTATCTTTACTGCGCCAAGTCATTTTGTGCAACTTGCGGCCAAACAGCTTGATTTGGTCGTGCTGCCACTACCGTTAGAATTCCCACCTATGGCTTACACTTTATTCTGGCACCGAGATAGAGAAAACGACCCTGCATTAGGCTGGCTACGTACGATGATCACACAAAAAACCGATCACCTTAGATAAAAACACCGCACTCAATTTGCGCTTAGCGGCTAAAATGAGTAGCTTAACTGTCGTAGTCCTTTTTGGCTCATCTATGGCCTAGTTGTACTCCGACTCTATTGAAGTGATTGCGAACCTCAATGGAATCGTAAACTGCATGAAGCAGATGGAAACAGCTCCCACACCTGAGCATGAAGGAGCGGTAATTTGAAGGAATAACACAGATGCACAACGATACCCAAAGCCGCGTGAATGCAATTCGCGAATGGCTAGCACAACATAATATTGATGCCCTACTTGTCCCTCATGAAGACGAGTACTTGGGTGAATACGTACCAGCGCACAACGAGCGTTTACATTGGCTAACTGGCTTTACTGGTTCTGCTGGTGCTGCGGTAATCACCAAAGACAAAGCCGCTATCTTTGTTGATGGTCGCTACACAGTACAAGTAACAAAGCAGGTTCCTGCTGATCTATTCGAATACCGTCACTTGATTGAAGAGCCTGCACTAGATTGGATTAAAGACCATCTTGCAAATGGCGCGTCTGTGGCAATCGACCCTCGCATGCACAACGCTGCTTGGCTAGACATGGCACAAGCAAAACTTGCTGGCGCACTTGAGCTTAAGATTCTCGATAGCAACCCAATTGATGAACTGTGGCACGACCGCCCTGCTCCTGTGGTTTCTGATGTTCGCCTAATGGCAACAGAAGCAGTTGGTCAGTCAAGTGAAAGCAAACGCCAAGAAATCGCAGAGCTCGTGAAAAAAGCCGGTGCAGACAGCGCAGTGATCACAGCACTTGATTCTATCTGTTGGTTACTCAACGTTCGTGGTCTTGATGTATCACGTTTACCAGTTCTGCTTTCTCACGCGATTCTGCACTCAGACTCAAGCGTGGAATACTTCCTAGATCCTGCTCGCCTACCTGCTGAGTTTGACGCTCATGTTGGTGCCGGCGTGACGGTTCATCACCCAGAAGCATTGCAAGCACGACTAGAAAACCTAACTGGCAAGAATGTACTGGTTGACCCTGCGACAAGTAACGCGTGGTTTAAGCTGGTGCTTCAAAACGCAGGCGCATCTGTGGTGAGTAAAGCTGATCCATGCCTAATGCCAAAAGCAGCAAAGAACGCAGTTGAAATCGCAGGCATGAAAGCATGTCATATCCGCGATGGCGTAGCGATGAGTAAGTTCCTGTCTTGGTTAGATGCTGAAGTCGCTGCTGGTAACCTGCATGATGAAGCGACGATGGCAGACAAACTGGAAGCGTTCCGTAGCGAAGACCCGACACTTATGGATCTTAGCTTCGATACTATCTCGGCAGCAGGTGGCAACGCGGCGATGTGTCACTATAATCACGAGAACCAACCTGAACCTGGCAAGCTAGAACTGAACACACTTTACCTAGTGGATTCAGGCGGTCAGTACCTAGATGGCACGACAGACATCACGCGTACCATTGCGATCGGTCAGCCTTCACAAGAGATGATTAAACAGTTCACTCTTGCGCTAAAAGGTCACATCGGTGTTGCTCGTGCACGTTTCCCGAAAGGCACACGTGGTTACCAAATCGATACGCTAGCTCGTCAGCACCTATGGGCGGAAGGCTACGATTACGATCACGGTACTGGTCACGGTGTTGGTCACTTCCTAAGTGTTCATGAAGGTCCAGCAAGCATTTCGAAGAAGCAAATCGACGTGCCTCTAACAGAAGGTATGGTGCTATCCAACGAACCAGGCTACTACCGTGCAGATGCGTTTGGTATTCGTATTGAAAACTTAGAGCTTGTTGTTGAAACCGCAACAAACGGTGACTTCCCTGTTCTGTCATTTGAGTCGCTAACACGCTGTCCAATCGACAAGCGAAATATCAACGTTGATATGCTAACTCGTCCAGAACTTGCTTGGCTGAATGATTACCATCAGAAGGTATGGGATGAGATCAGCCCACTTGTTGAAGGTGATGTGAAAGAGTGGCTTCGTCAAGCAACGCTACCAGTAGCACATAGCTAGAAGCTAGAAGCTAGAAGCTAGAAGCTAGAAGCTAGAAGCTAGAAGCTAGAAGCTAGAAAAAAGTAGAGGGTTGATGTTTTGCATCAACCCTCTTTTTTTGCCTATGTTTCACGTGAAACATAACGATGACCAGTGGCTTTCTTTGCTACTTAACCAGAATACGCCGAGTGCCAATCTCGCCATACAGGGTCAAACCCTTTGGCTCGAATCATATCTTCCACAGAACCTGCGCTTCGCTCATCACTGATCTCAAACTGCTCGAGTTCAACATCATCCATCGCATAACCACCCGGCTGAGTTTTCGATGCAGCAGACATACTGGTAATGCCTAAAGGCAATGCGTTATCTCTAAACTTCGGTGACTCACGAGTCGATAATGACAACTCCACTTCTGGATTCAACAAACGATAAGCGCAAATCAGCTGAACAAGTTGCTTATCCGTCATGACTGATTTGGGTTGGAGCGCACCCTCACAAGGACGCAAACGCGGGAAAGAAATCGAGTAACGAGTCTGCCAATACGTGCGCTCAAGATAGTCCAAGTGCGCTGCCACATAAAAACAGTCGGTACGCCACTCTTCCAACCCTATTAAAGCACCAATACCGATCTTATCGATGCCCGCCTTTGCAAGACGATCGGGTGTATCCAATCGGTATTCGAAATCCATCTTGTTGCCACGCAAATGGTGCTCGGCGTAAGTCGAAGGATGATACGTTTCTTGATAGACCATCACCGCATCCAAACCCAATGTCTTGAGCTCAGCGTATTCGTCTTGATCAAGTGGCTGTACTTCCATCGCCAAATAGTTAAAGCGCTTCTTAATCATAGGCACCATTTCGCGGAAGTATTTCATACCCACTTTAGTTTCGTGTTCGCCAGTCACCAGCAATACGCTATCAAACTTCATGCGCTTGATTGCTTCGACCTCTGCAACCACTTCGTCCCGATTCAAGGTACGACGCTTGATTCTATTCTCCATCGAGAAGCCACAATAAGTACAAGCATTGGCACACAAGTTAGAAAGGTACAATGGAATGTAAAGCGACATGGTATTACCAAAGCGCTTACGAGTTGCCGAATATGACAGCTGCGCCATTTGCTCTAAGTACGCTTCAGCCGCTGGTGAAATTAGCGCTTTAAAGTCTTCCAAATCACGCTTGGGTTTATTCAATGCTCGCTCGACGTCTTTTGCCGTTTTCGCATAGATAGACATCGAAATGTCATCCCAATTAAGCTGCTTAAATTGTTCAACGAAGCTCATGTTTTCCTCGCTTAATAGCTAAACCAATCTAGGACTAAAGCTCATCTAGGAATGACGTCAGTGGACTCGACGCAACCGCATGAGAAACCTTACCTGCAAGTCCGGCTTCATAAGCCATACGCCCCGACTCTACCGCCAACTTAAATGCTTTCGCCATCGCAACGGGATCGCTCGAAGTCGCAATCGCGGTATTAACTAGCACGGCATCCGCGCCCATTTCCATCGCACGCGCAGCATGTGAAGGAGCACCAATACCCGCATCAACAATGACAGGAACATTAGCTTGGTCGATGATGATCTCTAGGAAATCGTGAGAAACTATCCCTTTGTTGGAACCAATCGGAGCACCCAATGGCATGACAGCAGCGCAGCCAACCTCTTCCAATCGTTTACACAGAACCGGGTCAGCATGACAGTAAGGAAGGACAATGAAGCCTTCACGAACCAGCTGTTCAGCGGCTGCAAGTGTCTCAATTGGATCGGGCATCAAGTACTTCGGGTCTGGATGAATTTCCAGTTTTAGCCAGTTAGTACCCAACGCTTCTCGCGCCAGTTGTGCAGCAAACACAGCATCTTTAGCATTCTTTGCTCCTGATGTGTTTGGCAATAAGTTCACCCCCGCTTTTACTAGCGGCAGCAAAATATCGTCTTGTTGGTCATTCACATCCACACGCTTCAACGCCATGGTCGCAAGTTGAGAACCCGATACTTGAATCGCTTCTGCCATTAATCGGCTGCTGGCAAATTTCCCTGTTCCCGTGAACAGTCTTGATTCGAATTGTTTATCACCAATTTTAAGCATCGACTTTAACCCCCTGCGATCGCTTGAAACAAAGAGATGCTATCTCCCTGTGAAAGAACTGTGCTAGCCCACTCACTGCGTGACACAACATTGTTATTAATTGCAAAAACACAGCCCATTTCAGGCAGCGCAAATTGACTAATGATTTGCTGTAGATTCGACTCACTGGCAACTTGATGTGACTGGTCATTGATGACAATAGTGATCACATCTAAGTCAGCAGCGGTCATTTGTGTTGTTTGTTGTTCTGATAACGTCATTGCTTCCAACTCTCTTAATTCTGCCCATTACTCACAAGCTAAATCTGAGCACACACTTGGCACTGTTTATCTTTGCTTATCGCCATGGTTTGCCATTGCAGTTTCAACCCATCAAACAGATGCAACTTGGCAGTCTCGACATGAAACTTTCCCGTCGCCAGTTTTTGAATTGCTGCTATCGCTTGGTAGTTACCAAGTGTGCCGACCACCGGACCGACGACACCGCTCTCACTGCACTTTTGCGTTTGCGGTAATTCGTCGAACGGATACAAACAGCGGTAACACGCTTTACTCTGCGCTTCTTGTTCACTTGGTGTTTGGTAATCAAAGACAGCGAATTGCCCTTGCCAACCAATTGCCGCCGCCGAGATGAGCGGCGTATTTTGCTCGAAACAAACTTGGTTAATGAGCTGACGCGTTGGCATGTTATCGGTGCAGTCGAGCACCACATCCGCTAGCATCACCTCAAGCTGAAGCTGTGCTTTGTCTAATCGCTTATTGAGGGCACGAATTTGAACCATAGAATTAAGGTCAGTCAGTTGCTTCACAGTCGCTTTTGTTTTCGCAACTTGGAGGTCTTGTTCACGATAAATGATCTGACGTTGTAGGTTACTGCTATCAACTTCATCGTCATCGACCACAACCAATTTACCAATACCCGCTGATGCCAAGTACAAACTCGCTGCGCTCCCTAACCCACCACAACCGATGATCAGCACATGCGATTTGCTCAAACGCTCTTGCCCGACTTCGGCAATTTCAGGCAGAGCGACTTGGCGCTGATAGCGAAGGAACTGCTTATCCGTGAGCATGCTCGCCTCTCTTGGTATGCGCTAATTTACTACTCTGATCAGTAAACGTTAGCTGTCTTTCATTCATCAGTTGTGCGAAGAACTCGATGACGGACTGAGGTGATTCTGCCAACGTAATAGCTCGCACAACTGCCAAACTAGAAACACCTGTTTGCCAAACTTGGTCTGCATTAGATTGGTCAATGCCACCAATCGCGACCGTCGGAAAGCCAAGCACATAGTCACTACCTGCTTTGTCTTTTGCAGGACGGAAAACCGACTCTGTGTTTGTATAAGGAATGCTATCAATCAGCTTTTGATACAGAGCCAAGCGCACCAAACCTTGTGGTTTCGATGGCATCTGTTTAGTGGTGGTTGGAAAAATATGCCCTAGCGCGATGTAACTAGGATGAATTTGTACGATGCGCAGTAGCTCATAATAACCATGAGTAGAAAGACCAAGACGAATGCCGGCTTTAGTTATCTGAGCCAAATTCGATTCTTCTATGTCTTCTTGTCCTAGGTGAACGCCATAAGCGCCATGCTTGATTGCCAACTGCCAGTAGTCATTTATGAACACTTGTGCTTGATACTGACGACCTAGCTCAATTGCTCGAATGATCTGTTGTTCTAAATCGGCTTGTTGTGGGTTCTTGATTCGCAGTTGAATAGTGTTGATGCCTAGTGGCAGTAGACGCTCAATCCAAGCAACATCATCAACGACTGGATAGAGCCCTAGACTTTGCTTAGTCAGAGTTGGAAAGCTAACGCTCTCGCCTTGTGCAGACCAACCAACTTGAATACCTAGTCGGTTATCCTCCAGTACAGGTGTGGGGAAATCATCAAATTGGTCAGCCCACCGAGTAGACCTTCCCTCATCAAGGTTGTCATTCAACAGTGTTTCACGTGAAACATTCGCTTGCTGAGTTAGCATTCCTCGAGCAAGTGTTAACGCATCTTCGATAGGAAAATCGAGTACTGTCAGCGTTACTATCCAAGCAAGGTGATGTTCAGGATTGAACATTGCGTTGAATTTGGACTTAACGGAAAGTGCTCTCACTTCGTTGTTAATTGGGTGACGCCAGATATCAAGCTGAAGCACTTTCTCCTTTTCATCGGATACCTGAGTATCAGCAATACCAATATAAATCGCTTTCGACGGTTGCTTAGCACACGCTTCTACCGACAAAGCAGAACGGTAATAGAGCACAAATGAACTCTCATGCTCAGAGTCATAATCATCAATGAGATCAGTCGTTATGTGTGTGGTCTGTTGGCCGCGAACAAGCTGAATAGATTGAGTTGGGCTCACACCCAACTCAATGTCTTCTATGCTAAAACCCTGTTCTTTCGCCAACAACAAACATTGCTGAACTAAACCTGTCAGTTCAATCAACGATGACGGAATAAGGATTTTGCTCATTAGTCACTTACCTCGGCATGTGCTGCTGGGTGGTATAGCTCGGAACCTGACTCTCTAAATTCTTGCGATTTCTGACGCATCCCTTCAAGAGGATCATCTAGCATTTTAATCGAGATAGCTTGGTCCGCAGCAACTTGCTCAGTGTCTTTCGCGTACTCTCGTACCTCTTGCGAAATCTTCATCGAGCAGAACTTTGGTCCGCACATCGAACAGAAGTGAGCAACTTTGCCGGACTCTTGAGGTAAGGTTTCATCATGGAAAGCGCGCGCGGTATCTGGGTCGAGTGACAAGTTGAATTGATCTTCCCAGCGGAACTCGAAGCGAGCTTTAGAAAGCGCATTATCACGAACTTGAGCACCTGGGTGCCCTTTCGCTAAATCAGCGGCGTGCGCAGCAAGCTTATAAGTGATCATGCCTACTTTCACGTCTTCTTTGTTTGGTAAACCGAGGTGCTCTTTCGGAGTTACGTAGCAAAGCATTGCACAGCCATACCAACCAATCATGGCAGCGCCGATGCCTGAAGTAATATGGTCGTAACCAGGAGCGACGTCTGTCGTCAATGGACCAAGGGTATAGAAAGGAGCCTCATGACAGTGCTCTAACTGCTCTTCCATGTTCTCTTTGATCATATGCATTGGAACATGACCAGGGCCTTCAATAATCACCTGTACGTCGTATTCCCACGCAATCTTGGTTAACTCACCAAGGGTACGAAGCTCTGCAAATTGCGCTTCGTCGTTAGCATCGGCCACCGAGCCAGGACGCAGACCATCACCGAGAGAAAGTGCGACATCATACTTAGCACAGATTTCACAGATCTCTCGGAAGTGGGTATATAAGAAGCTTTCTTGGTGATGCGCTAAACACCATTTCGCGATGATAGAGCCACCACGAGAGACGATGCCAGTAACGCGTTTTGCAGTCATTGGCACATAACGAAGTAGTAAACCGGCATGGATAGTAAAGTAGTCAACGCCCTGCTCTGCTTGCTCAATCAGGGTATCGCGCATCACTTCCCAGTTAAGGTTTTCCGCAACACCATTCACTTTCTCAAGCGCTTGATACATTGGTACGGTACCGATCGGAACCGGACTGTTACGTAGAATCCACTCGCGAGTTTCGTGGATGTTACGTCCAGTAGAGAGATCCATAACGGTATCTCCACCCCAACGTGTCGCCCAAACGAGCTTCTCTACTTCTTCCTCAATCGAAGAAGTGACCGATGAGTTACCGATGTTGGCGTTCACTTTGACCAAAAAGTTACGTCCAATGATCATTGGTTCGGATTCTGGGTGGTTAATATTGGAAGGGATAATAGCGCGACCTTCGGCGACTTCTTTGCGCACGAATTCGGCGGTAATATCTTTTGGTAGGTTCGCTCCGAAGCTTTGACCCGGATGCTGTTGATTCAGCACTTCATCGCGATACTTGGCACGCCCCATGTTTTCACGCAGCGCGATATATTCCATTTCTGGGGTAATAATACCTTTGCGAGCATAGTGCAATTGAGTCACACAATGGCCATCTTTGGCACGTCGAATACGTGGTAGATTTCCGTAACGAAGATCGTCTAGCGTTTCATCTTCTAAGCGCTCTTTGGTGTATACCGAGCTTACTTCATCAAGTAGCTCAGTATCGGCACGCTCTTCAATCCACCCTTCTCTCAGCTTAGGTAAGCCGCTATAGAGGTCTATGGTGTGCTCTGGATCTGTGTATACACCCGACGTATCGTAAACGCGTACTGGCTCATTAGGTTCGAATATAGGCGCTTCTTTTGTGCCTCCAATAAGGCTATCAGCGAGTGATATCTCACGCATTGGCACACGAATATCTGGACGTGAGCCTTCTACGTAGACTTTGCTTGAATTGGGGTACGGTTGTACCGAGAGTGTATCAATGAACTGTTTTGCTTCCAGTCTCGCTTGTTTGCGACTCGACATAGCATTTTTCCTTGCTTTGTTATACTAGATAAAAAGTAATTGGATAAAAATGCTTGGCGGATAGATGCGACAAGAGGAGTCAAATTAAGGCTAGTTAAAGCTTACGATATTTGCCTGTAACAACATTCGACTTTTGATAGGTCAACCAGAAAGAACTCCGGTGTGAATATCTTCTCTTGTTCCCTTCGCAGATTCTAATCTGATCAGGTTCAACGGATCCCGAATTAACGGTCTCAGCCTTATGGCACTCCGACAAGTGATGTCAGTATATAAAAACGGCTTGGTGAAACCAAGCCGACCTGTTCAATTTTTAACTACTTTGCTAGCTGCGCATCAATAATTGAAAGCCAATCCACGCCGCTGAAATACTTAACACGACATTCAACAATACGTTCAACCCCATCTTAAAGAAAGCGCCCTGCTGCATAAGCAAAACATTATCCATCGAGAAGGTGGAAAACGTCGTTAGTGCGCCTAAAAAACCCAAGCCAATCACTTGTCGCCAAGGTTCCGTTGCCAAAAGTTCATTATCGAAAGCTGCTATCAATAAGCCCATCATAAATGAGCCAACAACGTTAACGGTTAACGTACCATATGGAAAACCACGCCCCAATAAAATGACACAAAGTTCAGAAATTAAGTAACGAGAACATGCACCAAATGCACCACCCAATGCAATAAAACCCAAAACGGATAGTTGTCCCATAATTCCCCCAGAAAAGTTAATGGCGACATTGTAATCAAATTTACGGCAATAGTGATTATACAATCTTAGAATTCAGCAAAGTATAGCGCTTAAAACTTATCAAGATTTTAAAAGTTACAGGAGTCACTTTACTTCAATGTACCCCATCAAACCCGTCTTCATATGTTCAATTACATGACAATGGTACATCCAACGCCCTGGGTTATCTGCAACAAATGCCGCTTTCGCACTGCCGTTTTTTCCAAGTAAGACCGTATCGGTATGAAACGGTTCGTCGAGTTTTTTTCCATCTAACTCAAGAACCGTAAATGTGTGTCCATGAAGATGAATAGGATGATGATATTGGGTGACGTTCTTTAGGTTGAAGATATAGGTTTTTCCCATCTCCAATGTTGAAAGCGGCGCTGGAATATTATCTTTGCTCATTCCCTCCCAAGCCCGTTTGTTCATCAGCCAGAACTTAGGTATCGCTTTGCCCGATTTATCAGCAGGAGTGATCGCCCCCTCCCACTCAAACACATAATCGATTTGCTCTGCATTTTTCAAATCGAGAGCTGGCACAGGGTTGAGAGGTAATAAAGGCAGTTTCTGGTTGCTCGGCAAGTCAGACTCAACAACGTCAAACTCGCACAAAGGGAATGGGAAGCGTCCTTTCATTTGACGCACATAAACACGTGTTCCAGCCTTCGGAGCAATCAATCCGACATCTAACCTCATTCCTGGACCAATTTTATGCTGAGTGAGCTTATAAGGCGTTTTAACAGGGTTACCATCAATAGCAATAACCCAAGCCTCTGCACCTTCAATAGCGATCGGGTAAGTAATGGTGTTATCGACGTTAGCAATTCTTAATCGCGTGGTAGCATTCTGCTTCAGCGTATAAACAGGTTCATGCACACCATTGACGCTACTCCACTCTCCGGGAGTCCCCATACGAGCGCTCAAGCGCGGTACCATAAGGTTCTTCCACTGACCTTGTTTGTCTAAATGCCAATGCTTTAGAACTATTTCCTGTTCTTCATCAAATAGAACAGGCTCAGCCTCTTCAACGATAATTAGCCCAACTAAGCCCATACCAAGTTGCTTAACGCTATTCATGTGGGGGTGATACCAAAACGTGCCTGCATCTAGCGGTGTAAATTCATAAACGAATGTTTCACCCGGCATGATAGGCGGCTGGCTTAAGAAAGGTACACCATCCATTTCAATAGGGATTCGCAAGCCATGCCAGTGGATTGTAGTCGGCTCTGAAAGCTTGTTAGTAAACCTAATTATAACTTTCTCGCCTTGGCGACAACGAATCGTAGGCGCTGGAATCGAACCATTAAATGCGAGTACGTCTGTATTAAACCCAGGGATCAATTCTGCAGTAGAAGGCTCTGCAGTGATATCGTATATATATTGTCCCTGCTTATTAGTGCTCCTAGATAGAGAACATGCAGGTAGAACGGTAAGCGCGGAGATTGCTAAGGATGATTGAAGAAAGCGTCGACGAGATATATCCATACATAGTTACTCATTAATCCAGATCGGTTGAGTGTAACTAAATATAAATAGTGATTCCCCTTTATTATTAAAATTTCGGGCCACTGATCATTACAGCTAACTGTAGTTTCGTTCGTTCAGTAGATTAAATGCTGCCAAAGTACAGCAGAAAGCCATACTTACGGGATAAGAGTAGAAATAAGCTGTAATAATGAGAAGAAACCAGATACAAAAAAGGCTCTGACCTAAGTCAGAGCCTGATATGTGGCAGGGGTGGAGAGATTCGAACTCCCAACACGCGGATTTGGAATCCGCTGCTCTGCCAATTGGAGCTACACCCCTATAGAATTTTCATATTCTAGATTTGACAAAACCTCGCATAAGCGAGGTTGTCGATATTAAGTGGCGGAGTGGACGGGACTCGAACCCGCGACCCCCGGCGTGACAGGCCGGTATTCTAACCAACTGAACTACCA
>NZ_JAWPOT010000348.1:0-653 GCF_033344415.1 Vibrio sp. 1727 | reverse complement strand
AACACGCAGACAAAATCTTACGCGTACTTTCTGCAGAATAACTACCGCCCACTGACCAATAAAGCCACCGAAATACGGTGGCTTTTTTCTAGTTACTTCAATCGCATTTGGGGAATCTCACTCGGCTACACCAGTAACTTTCTCATTTTCCCAAACGGTTGAACTTTATCGTACAACCAGTTAAAGCCAGTGGCGTAAAACAAGAAGAAGACTAGAAACCCTGCTTCGAGCATCAATGCTTGAAGGAGCGTAATCTCCAAGAACCATGCGATCACAGGTATAGAAATAAAGATCAACCCACCTTCAAACCCAACGGTGTGACCAAGGCGCATTGCTAAACTTCTGTCTGCTCGGTTGCTGCCAAACCACTTATCGAAGTACAAGTTGTAAATGTAGTTCCAAACTACGGTGTACAAACTCAAACCGATCCCTACTAACGCCAAATCACTTGAACCTTTGCCTGTGATCAACGCAGCTGCAGGCACAATGATCGCTAACGCCATCAATTCAAAAAGTACTGCGTGGAAAATTCGTTCGTTACGAGTCATGATTATCTACCCATTTGTTCTACTCAATGACTGAAATTTTATCTATGATTGAGATAATAAAAAGTTAGATACCATCGGTAAAAACGATATGTTTACTATCGAACA
>NZ_JAWPOT010000347.1:0-653 GCF_033344415.1 Vibrio sp. 1727 | reverse complement strand
CACCATTTTCGATGCGCGAGATGTAACGAAGACCAACACCACCTCGGTAAGTACGTTCCAATCTCCAAATTTTGGCCCTCTTGGCTACATTCACAACAGCGATGCAAAGTACCAAAGAAGCCCTGAACGTAAACACACCACAGAAACCCCATTCGACGTATCAAAACTCAACACACTACCTAAAGTAGGCATTGTTTATAATTATGCGAATGCGTCGAGCTTGCCAGTCAAAGCCTTGGTTGATGCCAAGTTTGACGGTATTGTGAGTGCTGGTGTGGGTAATGGTAACTTGTACCACACGGTCTTTGATGAGCTAGAAAAAGCGAGCAAAGATGGTATTGTTGTCGTCAGAAGCTCTCGCACGCCAACTGGCTCAACGACTTTGGACGCAGAAATTGATGATGATAAATACGGCTTTGTTGCATCAGGCACGCTAAACCCACAAAAAGCACGTATTTTGCTGATGTTGTCACTCACGCAAACGAAGAACTATCAAGACGTTCAGAAGATGTTCCAGTACTACTAAGGAACAACCATATAAGCTGATAATTGATAACCAGTAATACGTAAAGAGGAGGTTGATAGCAACCTCCTCTCATCCAAGTGACTAGCCGAACAAACGGCGTTTCATTCCGGCTCTCTCAAGAATGCGC
>NZ_JAWPOT010000346.1:0-653 GCF_033344415.1 Vibrio sp. 1727 | reverse complement strand
TAACACATCACCGTCTTGTGCTTCTTTCACTTGAATCTTACACAACGTGTTCAATCGACTTGCAAATGCCGCCGTAAATGTCGCAGGCATATGCTGAATCAGCACGATTGGATGTGGGTAGTTCATCGGCAGACGAGTAAGAATTTTTTGTAAAGCAACTGGGCCACCAGTGGATGTGCCAATCGCTGTTAACTGGTATTTCTTACCCGATGCGCGGAACTTGGTTGCTGCCGGCCGAGCCGGAGCCGATGCGGCAGGCGTAGCGGTTCTTGAAGCCAGTGGGCGCGCAGCACTAGTTGCAGCAGCTGGACGCGCTACAGGACGGCGCATGAAAGCACGCTTAGAGGCAATTTGAATGACACGTTGCTGAAGCAGCGGAACCGCTTCATCGCGGTTACGTGCAATATCTTCAAACTTCTTCGGTAAGAAGTCCAGAGCGCCAGCGTCCAACGCATCAAGAGTTGCTTTCGCCCCATCATGAGTCAGGGACGAAAACATCAGAATTGGCGTTGGAGATGCAGCCATGATTTCACGCACAGCCGTAATGCCATCCATAACTGGCATTTCAATATCCATGGTGATGACGTCCGGCTTGAGAGCTTTGGCTTTTTCGACCGCTTCTCTGCCATTTACCGCAACGTCAATCACTTCTA
>NZ_JAWPOT010000345.1:0-654 GCF_033344415.1 Vibrio sp. 1727 | reverse complement strand
AAAGCCGTCTTGCAAGCACTCGCAGCAAAAGGACTAAATACCATTGGCTACAAACCAGTGGCTGCAGGAAGCGAAAAAACAGAGCAAGGTTGGCGCAATTCAGATGCACTGCACTTGCAAAAAGCCGCAACCTTAGAAGTGGCTTATGAAGATGTGAACCCATACGCTTTGGAATTACCAGCTTCTCCTCACATCGCAGCCAAGCACGAGCAGGTTGAAATCGAATACGATTTGCTGAGTGAAAAGCTCGCTCAACATAAAGAGCAAGCCGATGTTGTATTGGTAGAAGGTGCTGGTGGTTGGCGTGTTCCTGTGTCAGACACAGACAGCTTGTCTACTTGGGTACAGCAAGAGCAGCTACCAGTGGTACTTGTCGTGGGTATTAAACTGGGTTGTTTGAGCCACGCTTTATTAACGGCGGAAATCATCAAAGCAGATGGTCTAAACCTAGTGGGTTGGATTGCGAACCGAGTTAACCCAGGCACAGAACATTACGCGGACATTATTGAAATGCTTGAATCGCGCATTGATGAACCGAAGTTAGGTGAGATCCCTTACATTCCAAGTGCGAAGCGCAAAGAGTTGGGTAAATACATTAACGTTGAGCCATTACTGAACATCGATTAAGAGCATTTCTTGTAAACGTACTCAAAA
>NZ_JAWPOT010000344.1:0-654 GCF_033344415.1 Vibrio sp. 1727 | reverse complement strand
GAATTCCTACAATCGCATTGGCGCCTTTCTGGTTCGCTTGCTCGACCATACGTTGAATAGCAATGTCACGTGCTTCGGTCATCATTTCGGTGTATCCGCGGATCTCTCCACCAACAATGCTTTTTAGACCAGCCATTAGGTCTCTGCCGATATGCTTAGATTGAACAACGTTGCCCGTCACCACTCCTCTAACTTCTGCTATTTCCTTGCCTGGAATCGTATCTGTTGTTGTGTAAATCATGTCGTGCCCTTAATACTATGAAGTAAATACGGTACGTTACCACCAAGCCTTTAAATATGAAACCAAGATAGTGTTAGTACGTTATATAGAAGTGGCTGTGCGTGAATACCTTTATTGAAAGTATTCAATGTGAGAGGAGTGTAACCAGAAGTGATGCAAACAAGTAAAAAACACACAGAAGAGAAATTACAGATAATAAAAAAGGAGAGCGAATGCTCTCCTAATCAAAGACTTGCTATCTTATGCACTAAAAATTTGTGCAAGCTCGTTTTCACACAAGTGATATTGACGAGGGCAGTTACGCCAAGTTTGCAGCATGCGACGGTATTTATCTAGCATTGGCATTTGGCTATTAAAGTGGTGATCTGCCTTGTCGAATTGTGGGTAAAGACCTTCAGAATCAACAAGGAAGC
>NZ_JAWPOT010000343.1:0-655 GCF_033344415.1 Vibrio sp. 1727 | reverse complement strand
CTTTAAACATCTCTTCAATTTCAGCATTCGACTTAAGAGAAATCGCCTGTTCGACAACAGGGCGCGTTAAGTGCGATGCGAAACGCTCCATAAAGTCAAACATGTAAGAACGCAGGAACGTGCCACGGCGGAAACCAATACTTGTTGTACTTGCACCAAACAAATGGCTCGCATCAATAGCAACCAAATCGCGGTCTTGCTCTTCATCGACGGCCATGCTCGCAATCACACCAACACCGATACCCATGCGCACATACGTTTTAATCACATCCGCATCGGTTGCAGTGAACACGCCTCGCGGCGTCAAACCTTCACGGTTGAAGGCCGTATCTAACTCAGAGCGACCAGTAAATCCAAACACATAAGTCACCAAAGGATAAGCAGCTAAATCGTGAATAGTAACTAAGTCTTTCTTCGCCAACGGATGATCTTTGGGCACTACAATAGAGCGATTCCAGTGGTAACAAGGCAACATGATAGCGTCTTGGGAAAGATGGAGAGCTTCTGTTGCAATCGCAAAGTTGGCTGTACCTTTTGCAATCGCTTCAGACATTTGAGAAGGCGTACCTTGATGCATGTGCAAAGACACTTTCGGGTAACGTGCCGTAAAACCTTTGATGACATCGGGCAATGCATAGCGCGCTTGAGTATGGGT
>NZ_JAWPOT010000342.1:0-655 GCF_033344415.1 Vibrio sp. 1727 | reverse complement strand
AACTCAACCAGAGTTTGACGACCAAGATCCAGTGCGCCTAAAAAAGTCTCACGCGAATAGTTTTGCACGCCATGACTCATCAACTGATAGGCCTCAACTCGGCTTCGAGCACGAGCGAGCAATTTGAGATTCGGAAAATGCGTACGGCAGATATCGACAATCGCCATCACTTCATCCGGCGAGTCTGTACAAATCACTAACGCTTCCGCTTTGTCTGCGCCAGCGGCGCGCAACAAATCGATTTGTGTGGCATCGCCATAAAAAACTTTGTAACCGTACTTACGCAGTAAGTGAATTTGGCTGGCGTCACTTTCCAATACCGTAACTTTGATTTTATTGGCGTACATTAAGCGCCCAACGATTTGCCCAAAACGACCAAAACCCGCAATGATGACGCGAGGACGACGATCAACCACGTGACTGGTGACGCTCTCTTCTTCCTGATTCAGCGTATGAGCGAACCACTTCTTTTGTCCCATCAACAAGAGTGGCGTGGTCACCATCGATAGACTCACCACAACCAACAAAAACGCCACTTGTTCTTTGGATAAAATGCCTTCTTGGCTTGCCGCGGTGAAAATCACAAAAGCAAACTCACCACCTTGGCTCAAGATGGCGGCCATACGGCTACGTGCTTTTTCTCGCACTCGACCCG
>NZ_JAWPOT010000341.1:0-655 GCF_033344415.1 Vibrio sp. 1727 | reverse complement strand
AGACGCTTTTCCCAGTTGTGGCGCGAAACGAAAAAGCGTGGTGTGTCGGCTTCATTATCCTAACCTCGTTGGGCACGGTTACCATGGATATGCCAATTCTTCTGCTTATGTTAGCGGGTTTAGTGAACAGCATTATCCTTCCTATCGTTTTGGGTACCGTCTTAGTTGCGACAAAACGCAAAGATATCGTCGGTGACTACCAACACCCAATGTACTTAACGCTAACTGGAGCAGCGATTGTTATCGTGATGGCTGCATCGAGTTTGACTAACGTCGGTAACTTCATGGCGAAGTTTACGGGTTAATACTTTGTTGATAGTGATAAAAAACGGCCTCTTAATGAGGCCTTTTTTATGCTTGTTTGGTCGGGGTTCTTACAATTTCTGGCCAGTACATTTTCACATAACCTGCCGATACCCAAACGACCAATACGGTCGCGATACTGAGTTCTAAAAAGCCGAAATCGTGTAACCAATGCCATTGAGGATGAGATTGTGCGAAAAAAGAGGTTAATCGGTGCATCGCAATGGCGCTGATGACTGAAGGAAAAGTCACCGCTGCAATCGAGGGTTGGAACTTCAATCGAAGTAAGCGGAAATAACATAAGTAGATCAGTAGCGTCATTGTGATCGCGATTCCCGCCAACGCGCCCGTC
>NZ_JAWPOT010000340.1:0-656 GCF_033344415.1 Vibrio sp. 1727 | reverse complement strand
TGATTTCTTCAAAGCCTTGGCGACCAAATACAACTACTTCATCGTTTGCCTGAACACCAATGATGTCAGTGACATCAACCATAGTAGTGTTCATTGACGCTTTACCCATTACGCGAGCACGCTGACCGTTGATCAGAACGTCAGCTTTGTTGCTTAGTGAACGGGCGAAACCGTCTGAGTAGCCGATAGGCAGGTTAGCCAGGATAGAGTCACGCTCTAAAACTTTAGTGCTGCCGTAGCCGATTGTGCTGCCTGCAGGGAAGAAGTGCAGTGATGCTACGCGTGTTTTGAAAGACACGATGCGCTCGTAAGGTAGGGTTGCAGGGGAGTCACCGTACAGCATGCCGCCAGGACGAACCATATCCAGATGTGCTTCAGGCAGATTTAGCGTGATGTAAGAGTTAGCCACGTGCAGTGTGATGTCTTTACGTTTCAGACCTGCGCTGTCCATTAGCCACTTTGTTTCTACTTTGAAACGGTCAACCTTGCGGCGGATTTCATCAAGACCTTCATTCGGGAAGTGGGTCATCATACCTACGATTTTTAGGTTAGGATCGCTTGCGATTTCTACACCTTCAACCTGACCTTCATACGTTGTCAGATCCAGACCATTACGACCCATGCCTGAAGTATTCAGAGCAAGGTGAACAGGAATA
>NZ_JAWPOT010000339.1:0-656 GCF_033344415.1 Vibrio sp. 1727 | reverse complement strand
TGGCACTGCTGTTTTGAACTGAGGAAACGCCAGTGCCATCACGATGATCAACACAAAGCCAACGCCACCCGCCAGCAAATACACGGTTTTGAAATCAAATTTAAGCTGCTCTAGAAAAATCCAAATCGCGCCGTAGGTAAACAGAGAAGCCAGCGCGCCGACCGAGATAAACTTGCCTAGCATTTCTGGCGCTTCTTCTTTCGATAGCCATTGCAAAGACAGGGACTGCTTCAATGTTTCAAAGTAGTGAAAACCAGTGGACATCAACAAGGTCGTAAAAAGTAAACCGTACAAAGTGGGAAAGTAACCTGTTAATGCTGTACCAAGTGTTAGCATCGCTAAAGACACCAACATGAATCGTTGTTCGCGGATAAACAACAACACAAACACGGCGGTAAAGGCTAAAAAGCCCGGTATCTCACGCACGCTTTGTAATAAGCCAATGTCCGCCCCATCAAAGTTCGCTTTTTCAATAACAAAGTTATTCAGCAAAGCCATCCAGGTAGAAAAGGCAATGGGCACAATAATCGAGATCAACAGAAGGAAATTTTGTGGCGTTCTCCAGCCGTGAGAAGAGGTATTCATGATGCATCCTTTAGATATGAAGTCATCATCATAGCTTTAAATGTAACGAATTCGCAATATCATTATTATTT
>NZ_JAWPOT010000033.1:0-42551 GCF_033344415.1 Vibrio sp. 1727 | reverse complement strand
GGTAGTTCAGTTGGTTAGAATACCGGCCTGTCACGCCGGGGGTCGCGGGTTCGAGTCCCGTCCACTCCGCCACTTATATTAAGCCTCAGTCGAAAGACTGAGGCTTTTTTCGTTCTGGTTCCCCCGACTTACCTGAAACTCACTTTCATATTGAAACCTTGCATCTAGAGGCAGGCTTCCCTCTGGCTATGCTTTCTAAGCCCTGTTATGAGTGAAGTGGAACGCAGTTTTGTGTGGTTTCTACTGAACCGGGTCCTAGTATCGAGCGCTAGTTCTCAGCCCTTGTGCTTACTTACCAAAGCTTCCTTTATTCCTTTATTATTACCTGGAAAATTTATTCACTAGGTTATGTTATTTTCGGGGGAGATTTCTCTGCTTTAGATGTTTTGATTTAGCCATAGGCGCTTATTAATATAAACTCAGCGCATTTAAAACTTTTCAAACATGGATTTTGTTTTGTCGATCTATTTAAGCCAGTGTCTTAAAGTATATTCGCTACTGCTTCCCTCTAACCCTCTCTAACCTTCAAAGCCACCACTACGTACGTATAACGTGAGCGGTATAGGTGCTTTCATAGCTGTGTTTGCTGAGTAAGCAGTTCACCTGGCACATTGACTGAGGAAAAGTCTTCTTTCTGTGGACCTTCGTGTAAGTCACGATAGTTTTAACAATTATCTGGTACTTTTTATTCTAAAGGTGTACGCTTCACATCGAATATTTTTTCGACAGTAAATCATGTTATATCTCTTGTTTAAAAGCTTTGTAAGAAGGCTGAACTCCGTGCAAAAAACGCGATGAAGTGTTGCTCGGAGTCTTAAATTATCTTCATCAGGTGTTTTATGTGTGGGTAGCTTCGCTGAAGTTATACGCAGGAGCTTGTACACCTGATAAAAGAGAAGAGATGGCCGGTGATATTTCATCACCGGCCCTTTTTTATTTGGTTGAAAACATGAGTATTTTACAAGTTAAAAATTTGTCTTATCAGGTAGCCGATAAGACATTATACAACAACGTGACCTTTCGTATTAACGTGGGAGAGAAAATAGGTATCACCGGAGCGAATGGTGTTGGAAAAAGCACCTTATTGAAACTGCTTTTCGGTGAATTATCTGCAGATAAGGGCTGCATTGAATGGTTACCAAACCTTGAGGTGGGGTATTTAGAACAACATTTTAAGATCGATAATGTGCTGACAGTTCATGAGTGTTTAAAGGGCTCTTTTGAGAGTTTATACGCTGCAGAGCAAAAGCTTTGGACTTTGTATCATGCGATGACCGAGTCTCACTCTACATCTCTTTTAAGCCAAGTCGCTCGGCTACAGGCATATTTAGAAGATGAAGACTTCTATGCAATTAATACCAAAATTGAACGAGTTGCTGTAGGTCTTGGTATTTATCAATTTGGCTTAGATACACCGCTTGTCTCGCTAAGTGGCGGTCAAAGGCACAAAGTCCTTTTAGGCAGGTTGTTACTTCGCAACCCCGATGTGTTAATTCTTGATGAGCCGACAAACTATCTTGATGCTCCGCACATTGAATGGCTAGTCACGTTTCTCAATGATTACATTGGCACAGTTTCACTGGTTTCTCATGATATTGATTTCCTTAATCAAGTAGCGACCAGTGTTTGTGATATTGATTATCAAACGGTTCGAAAATACAGCGGTACTTATGTCAAAGCAATGCAGCAAAAGCAGCACGACGGTGCTTTATTAGAAAAGCAATATAAGGCTCAGCAAAGTGAAATTCGAAAGCTAGAGCAATTTATTGCCAAAAATGGTGCAGGAGTTAACGCCAGTCTTGCTAAAGGGCGTAAGAAAAAACTGGATAAAATCGAACGTATTCAACTGAATAATGTAGAGAAAGTATCGACGTTTGACTTTGCTTACCAGCCCATTGGGCAACCGAATGTGATTGACGCAAAAGCGTTGATGATCGGTTATCAGCAGCCTCTGCTTCCAGTATGTGATATCACGTTAGCGCGCGGGGAAAAGTTGGTTGTTGCTGGCTTTAACGGCGTGGGTAAGTCGACCTTACTTAAAACCCTGATGGGGAAGATCGAGCCACTCTCTGGTGAGGTGGTATTGGCAAAAGGTGCAATGATTGGTTATTTTTCTCAAGGTTTGTCTTGGCGCCATCCTCAGAACACGCCTGAACAGGAGCTGTGCTCTTGTGCGCCAACAATCTCAAGCAAAGAGTCACGCAAGCTATTAGCTCGCTTTGGGATCATGGGGGATAAGACGCAGCGCCACTTAGATACATTGAGCGGTGGTGAGCAAACTCGGGTGAAACTGTGTTGTTTATCGGTTCAGAAATGCAATGTTTTGCTGTTGGACGAACCAACAACACATTTGGATAGCAGCAGTAAAAATGCGCTTAAAGAGGCTCTCCAGCGCTTTTCCGGTAGCGTGATTGTGGTATCTCATGAGAAGGCATTTTTGCAATCTTGGCCTGATAGAGTTTTAGATATTTCGTTGCTCACTTGTGCTGAATCGGAAACAGAACAGGAGGTGGAGCTATGATGCGGTCCATTATCCTATTTCTCGTTGCTTTTCTTGTTGGTGCTGATGAGTTGATGCTTGGATCTATTCTTGAACCTATCGGAAATGATTTAAGTGTTCAACCGAGTCAGGTTACCTTATTTATTACGGCATATAGTTTGGCCATAGCAATTTTCGCTCCTTACCTGGGCCGTTTATCAGACCGAGCTGGGCGTATTCGTATCATGGTGCCTGCTTGCTTTGTATTTGGGGTTGCGTCTATTACGACGGGCATAGTTCATGATTTTGAACTTGCTATTGCAACTCGTGTGATCACTGGTATTGCAAGTGCAGGCATGTTACCAATTGCATTCGCGTTAGCGGGAGACGCGAAGGGTAATAGAGCGATGCGTCAAATTGTGATGGTTCAGGCGGGATTAACGCTAGGTATGATAACTAGCCCGGCGATCGGAGCATTGTTGACCCAGCTTTTATCATGGCGTGCCGCTTTTATTATTTTGGGCGTGGCGGCTCTTTTTGTCGGTGCCATGAGCGTAGTGTCCATGAACAACAAGCATAATGAGTCCAAGAAGTCAGATACTCTGCCACCTATCACAGACGTCATTCATCTTCCAGGCGCGTTGAGGGCGATTCTAGCGATGTGTTTAGGCCTAGGGGGAGGTATTGGTGTATTTAACCTGATAGGCCTTCATATTCGAGGTACCAGCGAGTTGGCGCTCGGTTGGGTGGGCGCTATTTATGCTGCTCTAGGGATCGTGAGTGTGGTTGGAAATATGTGCGTGGGGAGAGCTTGCCGTTGGCTTGGTAGCTCTCGAGCTGTTATGCGAGTGGCTTTAATGGTGTGCATACCTTGCAGTGCATGGGTGTTCTCAAGTGAGATGAGTGCGGTGACCGCTTATCTTCCAGCTCTAGTGCTCTGGTCTCTTGCTGGAGGGGTTGGTTCTCCGGCATTACAAGCACATATCGCAAGCTTATCTGATGAATATCGAGGTGTGTTAATGTCTTTTGGAATGAGTATGATGCACTTTGGTGTCGCGATTTGGTCTGCCTTGGCGGGCTTCGCGTATTCTGTAGGCAATGAATGGGTCGCTTTCGTGGCTTTGCTATTGTTTGGCTCAGCAGTAGTTATCTTAAAGCCAGTTGGTAATACTGAACAAAGTGAGCGTTATTCGTAGTGTTTTAGTAGATAAAGAAAAGCCGTTACCTAAAAAGGTAACGGCTTGTTCCAAATACTTTTTGAAAAACGGTCTTAGTTCATGCCGTATTTCTTAAGTTTCTTGCGAAGAGTACCGCGGTTGATACCCATCATAGTTGCTGCGCGAGTTTGGTTACCGCGAGTGTACTGCATGATAGTATCTAGTAGTGGCTGTTCAACTTCAGCTAGAACTAATTCGTATAGTTCTGTTACTTCCTGGCCGTTTAGTTGAGCAAGGTAGTTTTTAAGAGACGCTTTAACAGAGTCACGTAAAGGCTTCTGAGTAATCTGGTCTTGTGACGTTACTGTAGTTACTGTTAATGCTTCTGAAGTCAGATTTTGTTCGAACATATTCGGTCTAGCTCTTCTCTTAATTATGATGCAACGTTATCAAAATAACCTTCTAACGCCTCAATTTGCAGCGGAGCTGCGTCGATAGCGTTGAAGGTACGGCGAAACTCACTTGCCTGTTCATGCTCTTTCAGGTACCACCCAACGTGCTTGCGCGCGATACGTGGACCTAAGAACTCCCCATAAAACTCATGCAGAGCATTTACATGACCAAGCATAATGGTTTTCACTTCCTCAGTTGGAAGTTCCTCCATTGTGGTGCCGTTTTCCAAATAGTGATGGATTTCCTGGAAAATCCAAGGACGACCCTGGGCAGGGCGTCCAATCATTAAAGCGTCCGCACCGGTGTACTCCAGTACAAATTTGGCTTTCTCCGGGCTATCGATATCACCGTTCGCGATAACCGGAATTGAAATCGCCTCTTTTACCGCTTTAATGCTGTCATATTCGGCCTCACCTTTGTACATACATGCTTTCGTTCTGCCATGCAGAGCAAGAGCTTGTATGCCGCAGTTTTCGGCTAATTTAGCGATCTGGACACAGTTCTTGTTGTCTGTATCCCAGCCAGTTCGAGTCTTTAACGTTACAGGAACGTCCACTGCATTCACGACCGCTTTCAAAATCTCTTCGATAATGTTTGGGTATTGAAGCAGAGCAGAGCCCGCTAGCTTCTTATTCACTTTTTTTGCCGGGCAGCCCATGTTGATGTCGATGATTTGTGCACCGTTCTCAACACTGAATTGAGCTGCGTCCGCCATAAGCTGTGGATCGGAACCCGCAATCTGTACAGAGCGAATGCCCGATTCGCCCTCGTGTACCATGCGCTGTTTCGACTTTGACGTTCCCCATAGTTTTGGGTTAGCAGACATCATTTCACTGACGGCCATTCCCGCACCATAGCGAAGACACAACTCGCGAAACGGTCTATCCGTTACACCAGCCATAGGGGCTACGATTAGATTGTTCTTAAGTTGATAGTTTCCGATTTTCAAAACGTCATCACAGTTCTGTACCAGCAAGGGCGCGCATTTTACGCATTTTTTCACTGCGTGAAAAGACTAATATTTGAGCATTTACAAATTGTTTTTGTAAATTGTATGAATTTCAAACAATTAGCTCTGAAAACCTTGTCTAGCCTTGCTTACGACCAGAGATGCGACACCATTCACTTTGCTCAACAATCGGGTCAATGTGAAGCTCGTCACGGTAATAGTTCGCAACATCTTCAGCTTGAGTGTCTAATACGCCGGACATAGCGAGGTCGCCATTTGGCTTAACTAGCCCTTTGATGATAGGTGCAAGTTCACGTAAAGGTCCTGCAAGGATGTTGGCCACAACGACGTCAGCGACGAGACCTTCAGGTTGATTTTGCGGTAAGTAAACTTCTAGTTTGTCTACAACGCCATTACGCTCAGCATTGTCTTTTGAAGCAAGCAGGGCTTGAGGATCAATGTCGATCCCTATCACTTTTTCAGCGCCCAGTTTGATCGCTGCGATCGCTAGAATACCTGAGCCACAACCGAAGTCGATAACGGTCTTACCGCTTAAGTCCATGCTTTCTAGCCACTCAAGACAAAGTGCTGTTGTAGGGTGAGTACCCGTACCGAATGCAAGGCCTGGATCCAACATAACATTAACAGCGTCAGGATCTGGAATGTCGCGCCAGCTTGGACAAATCCATAGGCGTTCACCAAATTTCATTGGGTGGAAGTTTTCCATCCATTCGCGTTCCCAGTCTTTATCTTCAAGCTGTTCTACTTTGTAAGCAAAATTGTCAGCCAGCATATTGCTCGCTTTAATTTGGTCGATGATGAAGTTAGTGTCTGCTTCTGCATCATACAGTGCCAGAATATCAGTATCGCCCCATAAGCGAGTTTCGCCAGGTAGAGGTTCGAATACAGGTGTATCCTGCGCGTCTAAGAATGTAACAGACAGCGCGCCAGTCTCTTCCATTAGCATATCGCCGATTTGCTCAGCGTTTTCATTGGTCGCGTTGAGTTTGATTTGAATCCAAGGCATTGGTTTTTGCTCTTAAAGTGAATGAAGTGGCGCAGAGTTTACCAGAACTCTACGATTTGTTTGAGTATATACCCAAATAAGCCAATTTATATGTTGAGCCGTTCGCGTACATATAAAACAAAAATGCCCACGGGAGTGGGCATTTTTTAAGACGTTTGCTTAGGCTTATTGTAAGCCAAGCTTCTTCTCTAGGTAGTGGATGTTTGCACCACCGTGTTGGAAGTTTTCGTCATTCATAATGGAGAACTGCAGTGGCACGTTAGTTTTGATGCCTTCGATGATCATCTCACCCAGTGCGTTTTTCATACGTGCAATCGCTACATCACGGTTCTCACCGTAAGTGATCAGTTTACCAATCATTGAATCGTAATGAGGTGGAACTGTGTAGCCTGTGTAGATATGAGATTCCCAACGTACACCCATACCGCCAGGAGCGTGGAAACGCTCGATCTTACCCGGAGATGGTAGGAAGCGCTCAGGGTCTTCTGCGTTGATACGACACTCAATCGCATGGCCACGGATCTTAATATCATCTTGAGTGAATGACAGAGGCTGACCCGCTGCAACACGAAGCTGTTCTTTGATTAGGTCGATGCCAGTAACCATCTCTGTTACTGGGTGCTCTACCTGAATACGAGTGTTCATTTCGATGAAGTAGAACTCACCGTTCTCGTATAGGAATTCAAACGTACCTGCGCCGCGGTAACCGATCTCGATACACGCACGAGTACAGCGTTCACCGATGTACTTACGCATTTCTTCGGTGATACCAGGTGCTGGAGCTTCTTCCACTACTTTTTGGTGACGACGTTGCATTGAACAGTCACGCTCACCAAGGTGGATTGCGCCGCCTTGACCGTCAGCAATAACCTGAACTTCAACGTGACGAGGGTTTTCTAGGAATTTCTCCATGTAAACCATGTCATTGTTGAACGCCGCTTTTGCTTCAGCACGTGTCATTGCAATGGCTTGGATAAGGTCTTTCTCTGCGCGAACAACACGCATACCACGACCGCCGCCGCCGCCAGATGCTTTGATGATTACTGGGTAACCAATGCGCTTAGCAAATGCTTTGTTTTTCTCTTCGTCATTGTCTAGAGGGCCGTCAGAACCCGGTACACAAGGAACGCCTGCTTTCTTCATTGCATTGATAGCAGATACTTTATCGCCCATTAGGCGGATAGTGTCTGCCTTTGGACCAACGAAGATGAAACCACTGCGCTCAACTTGCTCTGCGAAGTCTGCGTTCTCAGACAGGAAGCCGTAACCTGGGTGGATAGCCACAGCACCAGTCACTTCTGCTGCAGAAATGATGCGTGGAATGTTTAGGTAGCTGTCGATACCACGAGCAGGGCCGATACATACGGTTTCGTCTGCGAGTAGTACGTGCTTAAGATCGCGGTCCGCTGTTGAGTGAACAGCGACGGTCTTAATACCTAATTCTTTACAAGCGCGAAGAATACGAAGTGCAATTTCACCTCGGTTCGCGATGACTACTTTGTCTAGCATAAGGCAAGCCCCGCTTATTCGATTACAACAAGAGGTTGGTCGAATTCAACTGGTTGGCCGTCTTCAGCTAGGATTGCTGTAACAACGCCAGATTTGTCCGCTTCGATTTGGTTCATCATTTTCATTGCTTCAACAATACATAGAGTATCGCCAGCATTTACTTTCTGACCTACTTCTACGAATGCTTTAGAGTCTGGGCTTGGAGAGCGGTAGAAAGTACCAACCATTGGAGAAAGAACTTGGTGACCTGCAGGTGTTGCTGCTGGAGCTTCTGCTGCTGGCGCTTCCGCTACTGGTGCCGCTGCTACTGGAGCAGGTGCCGCCGCTGGAGCTGCTGCGTAGTGAATTGGTGCTTGAGGGGCTGCAGTGCCATGACGGCTGATGCGCACTGACTCTTCACCTTCAGAGATCTCTAGCTCAGCAATGCCAGACTCTTCAACTAACTCAATTAGCTTCTTGATTTTACGAATATCCATCTTTTCTTTCTCTTTTATCTTGTGATTAAGACAACCCTCGTAGGGTTGCAGAGTGTTAGGGTTACTTTGCCTGTAGCTTATTGATCGCTGCAGACAGAGCAAATTCATAACCTTGTGCGCCTAAACCGCAAATCACACCCTCTGCTTTATCTGACAGATAAGAGTGATGACGGAATGGTTCACGTGCGTGCACATTTGATAAGTGCACCTCAATAAATGGGATGGCGACGCCAAGTAATGCATCTCGCAGCGCCACACTAGTATGAGTGAAAGCCGCTGGATTGATGATGATGAAGTCAATCTTGCCATAGGCAGCGTGAATGGCTTCAATCAGTTCGTACTCACGATTTGATTGTAGGTGTTCCAGTTCTACCCCAGCGTTATGGGCTTGCTCTGTAAGAGTATCCACAACTTGAGCTAAGGTACTGTGACCATAGTGTGTCGGTTCGCGCAGACCCAATAGATTAAGATTTGGTCCGTTTAGAACAAGAATCCGTGACTTTGCAGACATTGTGTTGCTATCTTCCCTTATCGTGAGTGGAACGTTTATATTCCCAAATATACGATAGTTCAGCACGATTTTTTTGTTAAAACCGAGCAAATTTTAAAAAATCGACCAAGATTATAGCTAATTCATAGCAATTAGCAGCAATTTACTGGTCTAATCTCCTAATAGCCACTCTCGTTTCTGTAACCAAGTTAACAAAAACAACATAATTGCCATATTTTTTGTGTGGCCAATTTGTGCACTGAAGCAAAAAACCGCCATGAGTGATGGCGGTTTTTAAAGTGCTTTTAAAACAGTTGGTTGAATTTATGCCAATTCTGCTTTCTCTGCGATAAGTTTATCTACAACGCTCGGATCGGCAAGCGTTGATGTGTCTCCGAGGTTGCTGGTATCACCCGTTGCAATTTTACGCAGGATTCGACGCATGATCTTACCAGAACGAGTCTTCGGTAAGGAATCCGTCCAGTGCAGTACATCTGGTGTTGCAATTGGACCAATCTCTTTACGCACCCAATCTTTCACTTCTTTGTGTAGCTCTGCTGACGGGAATTCACCATCGTTCAAGGTAATGTAAGCGTAGATAGCTTGGCCTTTGATATCATGCGGAATGCCCACAATAGCGGCCTCAGCAATTTTATGATGTGCGACAAGAGCCGATTCTATTTCAGCGGTACCCATGCGGTGACCCGACACGTTTAGTACGTCATCAACACGGCCCGTGATCCAGTAGTAACCGTCTTCGTCACGACGAGCCCCATCACTAGTAAAGTACATTCCCTTGAAGGTTGAGAAGTAGGTCTGTTCAAAGCGCTCGTGGTCGCCATAAACAGTACGCATCTGACCTGGCCATGAATCAAGGATCACCAAGTTACCTTCTGCTGCGGTTTCTTCAATGATGTTGCCCATGTTATCAACCAGTGCAGGTTGGACTCCGAAGAATGGTCGAGTTGCTGAGCCTGGTTTTAAATCTGTTGCACCTGGTAGTGGTGCAATTAAGATACCGCCGGTCTCTGTTTGCCACCAAGTATCAACGATAGGCGAGCTCTCGTTACCAATCGTTTTGTAGTACCACTCCCACGCTTCAGGGTTGATAGGCTCACCTACTGAACCCATCACACGTAAGCTTGAACGAGATGTCCCTGCTACCGCTTCGTTACCTTTTGCCATTAGTGCACGAATAGCGGTTGGCGCAGTGTAGAGAATGTTCACTTGGTGCTTATCAACCACTTCACTCATCCGAGCCGTGCTTGGGTAGTTTGGAACACCTTCAAACAGAATGGTTTTGGCCCCGTTCGCTAGTGGACCATAAATTAGGTAAGTATGGCCTGTAATCCAGCCCACATCCGCGGTACACCAGAAGGTTTCACCTGGTTGATAATCGAAGACATATTTAAAGGTCATTGCCGCGTAGACGAGGTAACCGCCTGTAGTATGTAGTACGCCTTTAGGTTTACCTGTCGAGCCAGATGTGTAGAGGATGAACAGCGGGTCTTCGGCTTTCATCTCTTCTGGTGGGCAAACGTCAGAAACGTTGGCTGTTGCTTCGTGCCACCAAACATCACGGTGTTCATGCCATTCAACATCACCACCTGTACGTTTAAGCACGACGACTTTATTGATGGTTTTTACGTCTGGGTTGGTTAGTGCTTCATCCACGTTCTTTTTCAGTGGAACAGCGCGTCCGCCACGTACGCCTTCGTCAGCGGTGATCACGACTTTAGCGTCAGAGTCGATGATACGGCCGGATAGTGCTTCTGGTGAGAAACCGCCAAATACTACGGTGTGAACCGCACCAATACGGGTACAAGCGAGCATCGCCACTGCGGCTTCTGGCACCATTGGCATGTATAGACACACCACGTCGCCCTTGCGTACGCCTTGCTCTTTCAATGCGTTGGAGAATTTACACACTTCTTTGTGCAGTTCGTTGAAAGTGAGTGTTTTGTCGTCGGCTGGATCATCGCCTTCCCAAATGATGGCGACGTCATCCCCGTGTTCTGCAAGATGACGGTCAATACAGTTAGCCGAGACGTTCAGTGTGCCATCTTCAAACCAGCGAATATCAACATGGCCAGTGTCGAAAGAAGTGCTTTTTACTTTGGTGAAAGGTTTGATCCAATCAACGATTTTGCCGTGTTCGTTCCAGAAGCCCTCTGGATCGGTTACCGACTGCTGATACATGGCTAAGTAAGTATCATTATCCGCGTGTGTATGAGTTTTAATATTTTCTTTTACCGGATAAACGTGGGCTTCGCTCATGGCTTCTCTCCTTGTGCCTTATTTCTCGGCCTTACACCAATCTAGATAAGATTTTGAATATATTTTTGTAGGGCTGTTTTTTGGTTCTAAATAACTTGGTCGTGGTAATGACGACGTTGTGCTTATAACTGTCAGTCACCGCGCGTATTTCCACAATTAGACTTTAGGATGAGAGTGATAGAAGCGCCGGGAAATCGCTGAAACAAAAGTATTTCTGGGAGCTAGGTCAACTGATTTTTATGTATACGGTGCGGTTAGGTTGGGTAAATCGCCTTTCGTTAAGCGGACAAAGACCAAAGCGGCAGAAATCGCGTCTTGCAAGGCGTCGTGTTTGTCTTGGATAGGAAGTTCGAGGTGTTTACAAATGGCATCCAGACTTAAGTCGAAATAGGCATTCGGCAAATGTCGTTCCAACTTATCGTGATAAATCTGACTGACCTCGATGAGTGGGTTAGGAAGTGGGAAGCCAAGTTGCCTCAGACAAGCAAGGTCTAAGATCTTTTTATCGTAACGAATGTGATAGCCCACAAGTGGTCGGTTGCCGATAAATTCGAGCAGCTCGAGCAGCGCCTCTTTTTCACTGATGCCATCGACTAAGTCTTGGTGGCGAATTCGATGGATCTTGACCGAGCCAGAGTCGAGCGATTGCGGCGCGCGTAAGCGGACTTCAAATGGTTGACTGGTGATGATGCGGTTGTCGATGATCTTGGTGGCTGCAATAGTCACCAGCTCGGCGCGATTTGGGTCAAGGCTGGTGGTTTCGCAGTCAAGAGAGACGTATTCTGTTTTATCTGGCGTGCAAAACAGCGACTGATAAGGCGAGCCTTTCAATTTGTAATGCCAGTATTTGCGTTGTAACCAGTTCATTGCTTACGCCTCTGTGATTTATGAAAATCAGGGTTAATCACGAATTTGATAATGGAAGCCTAAAAATTGCTTAAATTTCTTCACCACATGTAAGCTGTGGCGAAGCAAATCACGCTCAGTTCTATCCAGTTGTTTAATATCAATGTTATTCAACGCTTCTTGCTTTTTGAGTTGCTGATTAAGACGAAGTTTAAAGAACAATTTAAGTGCTTCGTTGAGATTATCTGCCGTTTCGGATTCTAAGATGCGCTTATTTCTCAGAGCTTCAATGCGTTCAAACGTGTTCTTCTCTTCAATGGCATACTCCAAAGACAAGGCGCGAATGCCGTGTACAATTGGGAAAATACCGCCGCGTTTAATGTCCAATCCGTCTTTAGCACTTTTTACGTTGCCAAATAGAGTTAGGGGCACCGAAAACTGCAAGGCAGGGCGAGTAAAGTCAGACAATATCAACATGCGATCTTTCATTGTGTCACGAAGATGCGCCGCAATTGGAGCCAGCAGCTCGCAATTCCCAGCAACAGCATGGGCGTCACTGAAAATGGCTAAGTCCATGATTTGTTCTGGTTCGGCTTTAGCTATCCAGTGGTTTAGGGTGCTTATCCATTCTTGCTGTGTTTTGACCCATTTCGGGTTGTTAACCATCACTTTACCAGGGCAAAGTGGATAACCGAGCTGTTGTAGGGTGTGTGTGAAGGATTGCATCACTTGTTCGCAATGAGGCCATTCCAGACCATCTTGAATAATCAGGGCATTGTCTTGATCGGTTTTGAGAATTTGCTCTCCTCGGCCTTCAGAGCCGAGTACGATCAAGCAACAATGGTCGTGCAAGGCTGGTGGTATCACTAACTCGAACGCTTTCTCGATAATTTGTTCGTTTACGGCTGAGATAAGCTCCATGATGAAGCGAGTGCGGATGCCGTTTTTCAATAAGCTCTCGACCAATTGACGTTGGCGGTTTGAGGCCAAAGCGAGCTCTTCCACGCTGCTTGCTCGAGCAATACTGAGCGTTAACACGTGAGAGTGGGTTGAGAACGCGCTGAGAATTTGGGTCATATCCAGCATGCCGACGGCTCTGTTGCCTTCACATACCATGAGGCGTTTCATTCTATTTCTGGTCATTGTGATCATGGCGTTGAATAGAAAGTCACCATCATCAACGTGATAAACAGGAAAGCTCGCGATCTCACCCACTGGTGTGTCGAGCGCGCAACCATCTATCATCACAGAATGCAGCATATTAGTACGAGTCACTATTGCGTACGGGTGGGCTGATGGCCATTTTTCCAATCGTGGATCATCGCCATGGAGTTGAACCAATGCAGCGTCAATCCCATTTTCTTTTAAGGAACGTGTTACCTCGTTAATTGGTGTATTTGGTTCAAGGATCATCGGTGGGTGATAAATGCTGCGGTCAACTTTAGTGAGAATAAACTCCGCTAAGTTTTGCTGTTGATGGGCCGCTTCGATGAGCTCTTGCCGTTTCGATAAATTGTTATCGAAATAGGCTGCAAACTGGCCATTTTCGTTGTAAAGGGCAAGGAAAATTTCTTTCGGCAGTAGGTAAGAGAGCGTGTCCTCAAGCGCGATGTAGTGATGACGTACCTTGTCTTCAAGTAACGAGCGTACATCGAACATATCGTCGTTGGCATAATGTGCGAACACTTCCTGTTGATCGTTGGAGCGCTCTTCTACCGCGCCTTTGATCAGAATATGTAAGTGGGGGTTCTTCTGTCCGCAGGATAAAATAACATCTCGAGCTCGATAGTAGGCGACGTCCAGAGACGATCGCAGTCGCGTTTGTTGTGCTTCAGTTAAGCGATCGAACGGTGGAGATTGCATGTTAAATTTGTCAGGCATGAGAACACCCAATAATGATGGAAGGAACACTCTCTAAGTCTGACAAATTTCTTACCGGAAGCCAGACGACTTTGGTCTAAATTACGATGTTTTCGCTTGAAGATGCCAAATGTCGCAAAGTTAGTATTCCATCGAGGAAACGATAAGTTTCTTATTCTTCCCTTTTTATAATACGCATGGCGATCCATAATTCCCGGCTCGAACGTTGGTGTTCCCGTTTTAGGATATTAGTAATGTTGAAACCTTCTCCGTATGGCTGGATTTCCCAGTACTTTCTCGGATTCTTCTTTGCGTATGGCGTGTATCTGCCATTTTGGTCACTTTGGTTTAAGGATCAGGGCGTATCTTCGACAGATATCGGTTTGCTGGTCGGGTTAGGCCTTGCGACACGTTGTGTTGCCAATATCGTGATCACCCCACGAGTACACAAAGTCGAACATCTTATGCCTGCTTTACGTTGGTTGAGTTTCGCTGCCCTCCTTTTTGTTGGATTTCACTTTTTTACGGGTGGTAGCTTTTGGTTAATGGCACTAGCGACAGTGTTGTTCAATCTTTGTTGTGGACCGATTATTCCGTTGTCGGACGCGATGGCAAATTACTACGCTCGCCTGAAAATGCTCGATTATGGCCGCACGCGGCTATGGGGTTCGATCGCCTTTATCGCAGGCTCGACGGCAGTGGGCTACCTGGTGGCTGAATTTGGCTCCGATATGATCTTGTACACTGCGATGTTCGGCGTGTTTATCTCGTTGTTGTTTGCTATGCGACCGACTAACCCAATGCCTGTAACGCATGGTGGGCAAAGCGCAGAACGTCCAAAGCTGACCGCTCTTTTGACTGACAAACCGATACTAAAATTCTTAGTGTTGGTGTCACTAATTCAGGGCAGTCATGCGGCTTACTACGGCTTTAGTGCGATTCACTGGAAGGCCGCTGGTCACTCGGAAGATGTCATTGGCTACTTGTGGAGCTTAGGAGTAGCCGCAGAAGTGGCAGTGTTTGCATTGAGTAAGCGCTTATTCGTAGGTTGGTCAATACGCGCGCTGTTTATTGCTGCTGCCGTTGGTGTAATGATGCGTTGGGGTATTACGGCGTCGACAACATCAATTATTGCTTTGGTGGTTGTTCAACTATTGCATGGTGTGACTTTCGCTACCGCGCACATTGCCGCGATCCAATATATCCAAAACTCCGAAGAAAATAAGATCGTAGCGTTGCAAGCGTTGTATAACGCGATTCCGTTGGGCGCATTTATCGCGTTAATGACCGTATTGAGTGGCTGGGGTTATGAGCACTGGGGACCGCTTGTGTTCTGGGGCATGGCCGCGATGGGGTTATTGGCTCTGTTCATCAAGCTTGATTCGCAAGACCCACATCAGGTGGTTGATGTATCAGACAAGCCACTTGAAACACAGAATTAGACTTATGTAACAAAGGTTAAAAACTAAGCTTTGTCTCCGTTATCAAAGCAGTGTTAAATGAAACCTCTCCCTCATGGAGAGGTTTTTTTATTCTCTTGCTTTAAAAGTAGCAAGAAAGGCAAGAAAGGATATCGGATGCAAGGATGGCTGGTGGTTCCCGTTTCTTTAGCGTATTTGGGAGCTTTATTTATCATCGCGTGGTACGGCGACATTCAGAAAAGGTGGCTAGCGCGCTGGCGGCCTTGGATTTATAGCCTTTCCATTGCGGTGTACTGTACATCGTGGACCTTCTACGGCACGGTCGGGCAAGCCAGCAGTAATCCTTGGTCTTTCTTGCCCATCTATATTGCCCCCATTTTAGTGTTTACCATCGGATGGCGCGTTTTAGCTCGGCTTATTTTGATTGCTAAACGGGAACACATCACGTCGATTGCTGACTTTATCGGAGCACGCTACGGTAAATCCCAGGGTTTGGCCGTGGTTGTTACGCTCATAGCGGTTGCGGGAATTTTGCCGTACATCGCTTTACAGCTGCGTGGTATCACTATGGGGCTTGAAATCATTGCTCCAGAGCTGGCTACTGATTTTGGTTATCAAAACGATAGCGTGTCGTGGTTTGTTGTGGTCGCATTGGCGATTTTTACGATGCTATTCGGTACCCGCCACATTGATAACACGGAACACCATCGTGGGATGATGATGGCAATTGCCTTCGAATCCATTATCAAACTGCTGGCTTTTTTAGTGGTTGGTGTCTTCATTGTTTGGTTGGCGATGAACACCGAGAGTTTGAGCTTACTTGATGTTGCCGCGCAGACGTATCAGTCACCAAATATCCCGACTATATTGATTCATACTGTACTCACGATGCTGGCGATCGTTTGCCTTCCGCGACAATTCCATACGATGGTGGTGGAAAATGAACGTGCTCAAGATTTGCACGTGGCTCGTTGGTTGTTCCCCATTTATCTGATCTTAATGGGGATTTTTGTTTTACCTATTGCGTGGGTAGGGCAAGGTCTCTTGAGTGGCGCTTCGCCTGATACTTATGTCATCAGTGTACCGATGTCGGTAGGGGCGAGTGAAATCGCCTTGCTTGCGTTTTTAGGCGGTACTTCAGCGGCAAGCGGCATGGTTATCGTATCGACGATTGCCTTAGCGATCATGGTCTCGAATGACTTGGTTATGCCATTGCTATTGCGTCGCATGCGACTGACGCAGCGTAACCACCACCATTTTTCTGAATTATTACTGCGGATCCGCCGTGGTTTGATTTTAGTTTTGTTGATTGGCGCGTGGTGTTTCTATCAAGCGTTGGACACCATTCATTCACTTTCTGCTATCGGCTTTCTCTCGTTTGCGGCTATCACGCAATTCGCTCCTGCGCTGGTTGGCGGTATGTATTGGCGTCAAGGGAATAAGAAAGGTGTGTATGTTGGCCTCGCGGTGGGTTTTGCTACCTGGCTGATTACGTTAATGAGCCAAACAGACATGCTTGCCGGAGACGCCAGTAATAACTTCCTGATCTGGTTGATTACGCCACCAGAGGTATTGGCTAGTTTTGATATCGCGATTTCAGATTGGGGGATGATCCTCAGCGTGGTCGCTAATGCAGTGTGTTTTGTTGTGGTTTCTATGGCTACCCGACCAAGCCTAAGTGAGCGCTTACAATCGGCATCATTCGTTGGTACACCGTTGCCTGAAAGCGAAAATATGAGTCTGTACCAGAGCCGCGTTACGGTTGCAGAACTGGAAATGCTAGCATCCAGATTTGTAGGACGAACGCGAGTTAAAGCGGCGTTTCAAGCCTACTGGAGCCAGCAACGAGAAGAGTTGATGCCGAATCAACAAGCGCCATCTTCTCTGATTCGGCATACGGAGCGTGTGCTAGCAGGGGTATTTGGAGCATCTTCTGCTAAGTTAGTACTTACTTCCGCTCTGCAAGGAAGAAACATGCAGCTTGAAGAGGTGGCGACTATCGTCGATGAAGCCTCTGAACTGTACGATTTTAGTCGGGGTTTACTCCAAGGCGCGATTGAGCATATTGGACAAGGTATTGCGGTCGTCGATAAGCAACTACGCTTGGTTGCGTGGAACCAACGCTATTTAGAACTCTTTGAATTTCCGCCAGGCCTGATTCAAGTAGGTCGACCGATTGCGGATGTGATTCGGCACAATGCAGAGCAGGGGTTGTGTGGCCCTGGTGACCCTGATGACCACGTCCGTCGCCGTGTTTATCACCTTGAGCAAGGGACTCGGCACACCTCTTCTCGGGTTCGTCCCGATGGTCGCGTGATAGAGGTGCAAGGTAACCCAATGCCAGGTGGTGGCTTTGTGATGAGCTTTACCGACATCACCGTATTCCGTGATGCAGAGCAAGCACTGAAAGACGCCAACGAGACATTGGAAGAAAGGGTACGTCTGCGGACTCGAGAATTAGAACAACTTAACAAGCAGCTGGTGGAAGCGACGCAGCGCTCGGATTTGGAATCGAAGTCCAAATCACGGTTCTTGGCGGCAGTAAGCCATGACTTGATGCAACCGCTCAACGCGGCGCGTCTATTCGCATCTTCACTATCGGAAGTCGCCAAAGACAGCGAAGCCAAAAAGCTGTCAGCACACATTGAAAGTGCTTTAGAGGCTGCCGAAGACTTAATTGGAGATTTGCTGGATATCTCGCGCTTGGAATCGGGCAAGTTGGAAGTCAACGTGCATGGCTTTGCGTTAAATGATGTGTTATCGAATTTGAATGCTGAGTTTAGTGCGTTAGCCAAACAGCAAGGTATAGAGTTCACCATGATTCCGTCCTCACTCATGGTTAAGTCGGATCCCAAACTGCTGCGCCGTGTGGTGCAAAACTTCCTGACCAATGCGTTTCGTTATAACCCGAATGGCAAAGTCGCACTCGGTGTTCGCCGCGTGAAAGGGCGAGTGCGTATTGATGTATGGGATAATGGAGTGGGGATTGAAGAAGAGAAGCAGCAAGAGATTTTTGAAGAGTTTAATCGCGGAACTCAAGTTCGTTCCGACCAAGGTCTCGGACTTGGTTTGGCGATTTCGAAAGGAATTGCTCAGGTACTTGGGCATGAAATTTCGATGCGCTCTTGGGTTGGAAAAGGCAGTGTTTTTTCCATCACCCTAGATAAAGCTGATCATGTTCAGCCTCATCCAGTTCACGTGGCGATGAATAAGCAATCTGAACTTGGTCATCTGAGAATCCTATGTGTCGATAATGAGCCTGACATTCTAGTCGGCATGGAAAACTTACTTTCCCGATGGGGTTGCGATACACGAGTTGCGATTGATTTAGTTGAAAGTCTACAAGCGCTTGAGGATGGTTGGATTCCGGATGTAATTTTCTCCGATTACCGACTTGATGATGGTCGTACTGGTTTAGAAGTGCTACAGCAATGCCGCCTGAGATTAGGCCACAGCTTTGAAGGCGTCATCATCAGTGCAGATCGTACCGATGATATGCTTGATGGTATCAAAGCAAATGGGTTCAGCTTTATTGCTAAGCCAGTTAAGCCGCTTAAGCTGCGTTCGGTGCTCAATCGAGTCGCTTAGGATTGGAGTGTTTGAAAAATCGCTATAAAAAGAGACCTCCGAATGGAGGTCTCGATGTTTGTAATCTTCGTTGATAGGCTGAGTTTGCCGCTTATTCTGCGACGCCGCCTTGGGTCAGTTTGGCTGGATTAAGCAATCGCTCTAGTGTGGCTCTATCCAAATCAGTTTCTTCTTCCGCGACATCAATAATCGCGCGTCCCTGTTTGTAGGCTTTTTTCGCGACTTCTGCCGCTTTTAGGTAACCAATGACTGGGTTGAGAGCCGTGACCAAAATTGGGTTTTTGGCGAGTGCAACATCCAAGTTATCTTGGCGAACTTCAAACGTCGCAATGGCTTTGTCAGCTAAAGCGGTTGCGCTGTTAGAGAGTAACTCGATGCTCTCCAATACGTTATGAGTAATAACTGGCAGCATGACGTTAAGCTGGAAGTTGCCCGCTTGGCCTGCGACGGTAATGGTGGTGTCATTACCAATGACTTGCGCTGATGCCATAGCTGCGGCTTCTGGGATCACAGGATTTACTTTGCCAGGCATGATGGAAGAACCCGGTTGCAAGCCTTGTAATTCAATTTCACCTAAACCAGCCAATGGACCTGAATTCATCCAACGAAGATCGTTTGCGATCTTCATGATAGCAACTGCTGCTGTTTTGAGCTGTCCCGACAGAGCGACGATCGCATCTTGACTGCTTAAATTGAAAAAGAAGTTATCACTGGCCGTGAACTGAATACGAGTTGACTGGGTTAGGTTGCTAGCGAATAAGTCTGCAAAGCGTGGATCGGCATTGATCCCCGTTCCAACCGCCGTACCACCTTGGGCTAAGGCTTTTACAGCAGGAAGTGTTTGTTCAATCGCTTGTTTTGCATGCTCGATTTGGAACTGCCAACCGCCAAGTTCTTGAGCAAAGGTAATTGGCATCGCGTCCATTAAGTGGGTGCGACCGGTTTTTACAACATCTTTCAATGCTTGTTGCTTAGACTCTAGTGTTTGGCTTAGGTGTGACAGGGCCGGGAAGAGCTGTTTTTCAATGGCTAATGCTGCGCTAACTTGAATGGCCGTTGGTACCACATCGTTGCTGCTTTGTCCCATATTGACGTGATCATTAGGGCTGACAGTGCCGCCTAGATGCTGGGAGGCCAGTGTTGCAATTACTTCATTCGCATTCATATTTGAGCTAGTACCTGATCCGGTTTGAAATACGTCAATTGGGAATTGCTCAATATGATTGCCTTCGATAATTGCTTGAGCTGCGTCAGCAATCGCGTTGGCAATATCTCCCTCAAGCAGCCCTAGCTGTGCGTTGGTGAGTGCCGCAGTCTGCTTGATGTGTGCTAACGCTTTGATAAAACCAGATGGCATTTTATGTTGACTGAATGAGAAGTTATCGACGGCGCGTTGAGTCTGAGCTTGGTAGAGAGCATCTGCAGGGACCGTTACTTCGCCCATACTGTCAGTTTCTATGCGGAATTCGGTGCTCATGGTAGGGATCCTTTTGGTTAATCGAGTGAGATTTGAATCAGGCGTAATTGTTGTTGTAGTGCGAGAAATTTCACGTCGCCTTGTTCAAACTGGTAGTAATAGCGTTTGAGGCAGAATAATGGCGTATGGATAGAATCGAGACAGACACGACGGAAGATGCGACTGCGAGTTGAGTCTTGAATTGCGTCTAGTAAATGGAAATAAACCTGACGTAAAAACAGCTCACACAACAATAGATTTTCTTCATCGGCATCGTGTTCATAACAGGAAGACAACACCATGCCCCAATGAATATAGTCATGAATCACGTCTGGCTCAAAGCCATGTGGTGCGGCGAGAAGGAATCTATCTTGGGCTTTAAAAAATGCATTAAAGATGTCCCGTTTGTTGTCCATAACCACCTCTCATTAAATGTAATGATAATTATTATCAATTAACTTGTGAGTTGGCAACCCTTTTTAGAGTAAGAGGTTGTTGAAGAAAGACTTACGGAAACAAAAGCCGACGCAAAGGCGTCGGCTGAGTAGGAATTCATTTATGCTGAGTGAAACTAAGTCACTGTCGTTTGAATACCGGTGAATTAGCTTGTCGCCGTTATTCAGTAAATAAGGTTTCGTACTTCACAAATGCGGTTTGTGTTTCACCATAATATAGTGTGCCGCCTGATTGAATGACGACTCTTAACCAGCTTTCTGCAGATGCAGGCTTTGGTAAGGTGATGTACCAGCTTTGGCCTGCTTGATCTGCGGGCTTCATATCAATCGGTTGAGCGTTTTTCTCTTTGTCACTCACAATAGAAACTTTAACCCCTTCAAGTGGGTAAGCGGCGTTGAGTGACAATTCTAAGTTATTTTTAGTGAGTTTTTCAGAGCGAAATTTCACTTTAAAATCGCCATTTTCCATATCACACAGACCACTGGTGTAACGACAATTAGACTTACTCGCGAGTTTGTAAGTTTCCCCTTCTTGCGCCGCGTGGGGTTTCTCGCTGAGGGCCATATCGGTACCGAAGTAAGCGATCAAAGAGAGAACTGGCGCAATCAGTAGAGCGAGAATAAAGTGCTTGTTTTTGAACATCTTGGCTTCCTTGCAACGACATACTGCGAATATGGTAACTGAAAAGTGAGAATAAAAAAGCCCCGGACGGCTGGTTCCAAACGGGGCTTTTGTGGTTTTGATTAGTTTTTAGTGATCCACTGCGCTACCAGCACCTACTGGTACGCGAACGTGTTCGACTAGGTCCTTTACTTCTTGTGGCGTTTCTGCAGTTACTTTGGATACAGCGAATGCGACGATGAAGTTAAATAGTGCGCCGATAGCACCAAACGCGTTTGGCTCAATACCCAGGAACCAGTTTGTTCCCCAGCTTTCTAGATACTTCCAATCAGCAACGAAAAGGATGCCTTTGTGTTGGAATACGTAGAACAGCGTAATACTGATACCCGCAATCATACCGGCGATTGCGCCTTCTTTGTTGATGCTCTTGCTGAAGATGCCCATCATCAATGCAGGGAAGATGGATGAAGCGGCAAGACCAAAGGCGAGTGCTACCGTACCTGCGGCAAATCCAGGCGGATTTAGACCGAGATAGCCTGCGGCTGCTATCGCTACTGCCATTGATATTCGACTAGCAAGTAGCTCTTTTTTCTCGGATATGTTCGGATTGATAACCCCTTTGATTAAGTCATGGGAAATAGCTGAAGAAATGGCGAGTAGTAAACCTGCTGCGGTAGATAGTGCAGCTGCAAGACCACCTGCTGCCACAAGTGCAATCACCCAGTTTGGTAGTTTAGCGATCTCTGGGTTAGCCAATACCATGATGTCGTTATCAACGCGCAGTTCGTTGGTGGACGCATCTGAAGTGTATTGGATATTGCCATCGCCATTTTTATCGTCAAAACCGAGTAGTCCAGTTGTTTCCCAGTTTTTGAACCACGCAGGACGCTCGTCATACGCTAGGTGCTGACCCGGAGCTGGATTTACCGTATTCATTAGGTTGAGACGAGCCATCGCTGATACCGCTGGTGCAGTAGTGTAAAGGATTGCGATGAAGATCAGAGCCCAGCCTGCTGATGTACGTGCGTCGCGAACCTTCGGCACGGTAAAGAAACGGATAATTACGTGTGGTAGACCGGCAGTACCAATCATCAGTGACATGGTGTAGACAAACATATTAAGTGTGTCGCCACGTACTTGGGTCGTGTATTCACTGAATCCGAGTTCGGTCACCACTTGGTCAAGCCGATCGAGTAGATAGACATCGGTACCAGCCATGGTACTCCCCAGACCAATTTGTGGGATTGGGTTACCAGTGAGTTGCAGAGAGATAAAGATTGCAGGGATAGTGTAAGCAAGAATGAGTACGCAATATTGAGCAATCTGCGTGTAAGTGATGCCTTTCATGCCGCCAAGAACCGCGTACATGAAAACGATACACATACCAATTAATAGGCCAGTGGAGTAATCCACTTCTAAGAAGCGACCAAACGCAACGCCCACGCCTTTCATCTGACCGATAACATAAGTCACTGATGCGATGATAAGACAAACAACCGCTACGATACGTGCTGTGTTGGAGTAAAAGCGTTCACCAACAAACTCTGGCACCGTAAACTTACCAAATTTGCGTAGGTAAGGTGCTAGCAACAGCGCAAGCAGAACGTAGCCACCAGTCCAACCCATTAGAAATACTGAGCCGCCATAGCCCATGAAGGCAATTAAGCCTGCCATTGAGATAAACGACGCTGCGGACATCCAATCGGCTGCGGTTGCCATACCGTTTGCAATCGGGTTTACACCGCCACCAGCAACATAAAACTCTTTGGTTGAGCCGGCGCGAGCCCAAATAGCAATCCCGATGTACAGGATGAACGTGGCGCCAACGACCAGGTAGGTAATAGTTTTCAAATCCATCTGAGTGACTCCTTATTCGTCCACGCCGAATTCACGGTCAATTTGGCGCATCTTCCATGCGTAATAGAAAATAATTCCTAGGAACGCATAGATGGAGCCTTGTTGAGCAAACCAGAAACCGAGTTTGTAACCGCCTAGTTGAAATTGATTTAGTACGTCGACAAATAAAATGCCGCAGCCGAAAGACACGACGAACCAGATGACCATTAGGCCGATCATGAGCTTCACGTTTTTGTCCCAATAGGCTTTGGCTCTTTCTTCGCTTTCAAATGCCATTGCCGTCTCCTTACGATTGGTATTGTTGTTAATGAAATGTTTCAATATGTACATTAGCAAGGTGTTGGCAATAACTCTTTTCAACTTTAGTCGGGGTGTTAAAAATGAGGAACCTCCATACTATGGGCTTTTGCAGCGAATAAAGGGGTAAAATGTTATGTTAATAAACTGTTAAGTTAGCCAAAGGTCTAAAGGTTGATTGGATAAACAAGCATGATTAAGACTGGCCATTAATCTTTTCTTCATTGAATTTGGAGATGCTGTGTAAATATTGGTGGTGATCTTGTGGCTCTCAATGAGAGAAGGCGTAGATAAGAAAGCTCACAAGTAATTTATTTACATAAAGTTTTCGCATCAAATCACCGTTTTAACTCACAATAAAGTAATATAACTGAGTCATTCTCGTACAACCTCGCATTTTGAGACGGTGTAAAGGGGAGGCGGATTAGGGCATTACCTCATTAACGAAGTAGCCTTGCTCATCACAATTATTATCGTTTTTCATTAAGGGAGGGTGAGAATGGACGCAGACACCATTAACAGTTTTTTTCTAATAGGTGCGTTGTTAATCGCACTTAGCGTTCTTTTAAGCCCAGTGTCTTCTAAGTTGGGGATCCCAATTCTTTTGGTATTTTTAGCCGTTGGAATGCTGGCGGGGGAAGACGGCTTAGGCGGCATTTTATTCGATAACTTTTCCATCGCTTATTTGGTTAGTAACCTCGCATTAGCCATCATTTTGCTTGATGGTGGGATGAGAACGCGGGTCGCCAGCTTTAGGGTTGCGTTATGGCCCTCGGTCTCTTTGGCGACATTTGGCGTTGCGATCACCACCATTTTGACCGGGCTGATGGCAACGTGGTTATTCGACTTAGATTTATTGCAAGGCATATTGGTTGGTGCGATTGTTGGCTCCACCGATGCTGCCGCGGTCTTCTCTCTACTCAAAGGTCGTAGCCTGAACGAACGTGTTGGTTCAACGCTGGAAATTGAATCCGGCACCAATGACCCAATGGCGGTGTTTCTGACCGTAACTCTGATTGCTATTTTAGCGAACCCTGGCGCAGATTTAAGTGCGGGCTTTTTGGCGTTCAGTTTTCTTAAGCAGTTTGGTATCGGCGCGTTACTTGGCTTCGCAGGTGGCTGGATCTTATGGAAAGTTATCAATCGCAATCAATTACCAGATGGGCTGTATTCTATTTTAACGGTCAGTGGTGGCTTGCTTATTTTCGCTTTATCTAACACTTTGGGTGGCAGTGGTATTTTGTCGATTTACCTTGTTGGTCTTTTATTAGGTAACCGTCCAACACGCAGCCGCCACTCTATTCTTCATGTTTTAGATGGTATGACGTGGCTAGCTCAAATTGGTATGTTCTTGGTACTTGGTTTGTTGGTTACACCATCCAATTTACTCTCTATTGCGTTGCCAGGTCTTGCGCTTGCCTTCGGGATGATTTTGTTTGCCCGACCAATCTCAGTTTGGATTGGTTTACTGCCATTCAAGAGTTTCACGCCACGTGAAAAGTGGTTTGTCTCTTGGGTAGGATTGCGTGGCGCTGTACCTATCATCCTCGCGGTATTTCCGATGATGGCAGGGTTGCCAGATGCTCAACTGTACTTCAATTTGGCATTCTTTGTAGTAATGGTGTCTTTGATAGTACAAGGGGGCACGTTGACTAAGGCGATGTCTCTTGCAAAGGTCGAGCTACCTTCTAAGCCTGAGCCAATTTCGCGTACGGGTGTAGAGATTTACCCGACCAGTGAGTGGGAGCTGTTTATCTATAGACTTAAAGCAGATAAATGGTGCATTGGTGAGCCGTTACGTAGTCTTTCGATGCCGGAAGGAACGCGTATCGCCGCTGTATTTCGCAGTAAAGAGCTATTGCACCCATCCGGCAGTACGCGTCTTGAGGAAGATGATACCTTGTGTGTATTAGCACAAGAAAAGGATTTAGATGCACTGAGCTTACTGTTTAGTGAAGCCCCAGAGAAAGCGTCGCTAGCGCGATTCTTCGGTGACTTCTTCCTCGATATTGAAGTGAAGCTTGCCGATATTGCCGTGATGTATGGTTTGAATCTGGGGGATGAACCGCTGGATAAAAGTTTGAGAAACCTTGTCGAAGAGCAATTAGGTAGCACGCCAGTATTGGGAGACCATTTCGAGTGGCAAGGTTTGCATTGGATCGTCGCTGATGTTGTTGATCAGCAGGTCACTAAAGTCGGTATCCGATTGCCAAACGAAAAAAGTAAGTCTGATGATAAGACGTCAATCTAGTCGCTCATTTCCGTCAGCATAATCACGGCTTGCGTGCGGTTCTTTACACCGAGCTTACGGAAAATCGCTGTCATGTGCGCTTTTATGGTGGCTTCTGAAACATTCAATTCGTAAGCGATTTGCTTGTTCAGCAAGCCATCGGACAACATTCCCAACACTTTATATTGCTGCGGTGTTAGCGCAGCAATCTTTTCCGCTAAGTCATTACATGCCGCGTTATTGGTGATCAACCCTTCAGGGAAATATGGGTCGCCATTCAGCACTTGATTGAGCGCGTTCACTAATTCGCGCATGTCGCTGGACTTGGGAATAAAACCAAACGCACCATGGCTTTTCACCTGCGTCACGATCGCCGGCTCTTCACTCGCTGAAACGACGACGATAGGTAAATCTGGATGCTCTGCTCGCAAATGAATCAAGCCAGACATACCATTTGCTCCTGGCATTTTGAGATCCAATAGCACTAAATCTGGCTCTTCCTCTCGCTCCAACAAAGCCAGAAGTGCGTCGAGTGAGTCCGCTTCCAGCAAATTTGCACCACTAATAGCCATGTGGATAGATTGAAACAAGGCATTCCGGAAGAGTGGGTGATCATCTGCAATAATGATGGTGTAGGTCGAATCCATGACGTTAAACACTTTTGACTATTTCGTTAAATTTATTATTGTCCAGCTTTGAGAGAGTGGACAATATTTATTCGCTAAAAGTCTGAACCAAATCGACTTTTATTAGGAAAATTGCATATAAACGCAATGTTCTTATTCAAATTTGAGCAATAAAAAACGCCAGTGGACATCACTGGCGTTTGAATATCTGGTTATCAGAACTGCTTGATATGCTCTAAGAAAGGCTCGGCTTGCATAAAGCCCGTCAAACGAGCGTTTGAAACGTGTTCGCCACTGGCATCCCAAAACTCAATTGTTGGTAAACCAAGTACATTCATGTGCTTCAGTAGTTCGATGTCTTGCACTTGATTTTTGGTCACGTCCGCTTGCAGAAGAACGAAGTCTTGCAGTTTGGCTTCGACGCTTGGGTCATGGAAGGTGTACTTTTCAAACTCTTTACATGCTACACACCAATCGGCGTAGAAATCGAGCATGACGGGTTTACCTGCCGCTTTCGCAAGTGCCAGTTGTTCTTCAAGCTCCGCCACGTTAGCAATGCGAGTAAAGCTAACAGTGGCTTGCTGAGTTTGTGTTGTGCTGTTGCCAAACCAGTAATTTAAGATAGGTTGTGCTGAGGCTAGCAAACCTAAGACGGCGATTATGCCCACGGCACTTTGTTTCCAGCCACCAAACTCTAGACTGTTTTTGATGTGGTATAGCCAACCAAAAGCAGCAATACCCAGTGCTGACCACAGAATCGTTGACCACATTTCTGGCATGATACGTTCTAGTAAGAAGATAGGTGCGGCAAGCAGAATAAAGCCGAAGAGTGTTTTCACTCGGTCCATCCAACCACCTGCTTTTGGTAGCAGTTTGTTGCCGAAGACCGCAACAAGAATCAGCGGAATACCCATGCCCATCGCCAGCGCGTATAACGCGATACCACCGGTAAGCAAATCGCCGCTTTGTGCCACGTAAAGTAGCGCACCAGATAGAGGTGCCGTGGTACATGGTGAGCACACCAAGCCAGATATTGCCCCCATTGCAAACACGCCAGCACTGCTGCCGCCTTGCTGTTTGTTGCTGAGGTTGTTTAACCACGTTTGAACGCTGCTTGGTAGCTGCAATGAGTACAGACCAAACATAGACAAAGCGAGTGCGATGAACAGTACGCTCAAACCAATCAGCACATAAGGGTGTTGCATTGCCGCTTGGAACTGCATACCTGCAGATGCCACCACAAGGCCGAGTAGGGTGTAAGTCAGCGCCATGCCTTGCACGTAGACGAATGACAAGCCTAGCGCGCGGCGTTGGCTTAGTTTGCCACTGCCAAGCACTATGCTGGTCAGAATTGGGTACATCGGCAGCACACAAGGTGTAAACGCCAAGCCCACACCAAGCGCCAAGAACAGAAGTGGTGTCCACCAGTTATCAGCAAGGTTGGCTGCAAGGCTATCTTGCTGTGTTACTGGCGCTGATGGTGTGTCACCAGACGTAGATGATTGCGCCGCTGGTGGCGTTGCTGTTGGTGCCTGTTCTGCTTTTGATGCAGTTGTCGCCGTTGTTGAATCTGAGTTCGACGAAGTAAACGCGTTGATAGGAATCACGCGAGTTTCTGGCGGGTAACAGAAGCCTGCTTTCGCACAACCTTGGTATTGCACCACCACGCGCGCACCGTCTTGCCAATCATGCATTGGTACATTAACGAAGAGAGGTTGAGTATAGATATGCACGTCACCAAAGAATTCATCTTTATGCGGTGTGCCGTCTTCCATTTGCAGTTCGCCTAGCGATACTTTCTCACCAGCTACAGACAAGCGCTCTTGATATAGGTAGTACCCGTCACGTACCTGCCAATCGAGCATCAATTTGTCATCTTGCTGGTAGAAGTTAAATGGAAACGCCTGATCAACCGGAACAAAGCTGTCGCTGCTGCTACCAAAACTGTTGTTCTGGCTACTGTTAAACTGGTCTTTGCCAAATAAAGCTAAAGACGGAGTGGAAAAGGTAATGAGCCCTAAGAGTAAAACGGAAAGTAATGCGCGCATAAAAGAGTCAATTCATCTTAGATAATTGCCGTTAGTGTAACTCAATCAGACCCGGAGGCGAGTCAATAAGTTTCATGAAAATGAAGATTTATTGAGCATAAATCAAGACAACAGGCAATAAAAAAGGGAGCCGAAGCTCCCCGAGTAAGACTCTGTTTCTACTAGATCAGTAGACCACCGAATGCGAAGCCAAGTGCTACCGCAGAAGCGATGGTTACCACACCAGGTACAAAGAATGGGTGGTTGAATACGTACTTACCGATACGAGTTGAACCCGTGTCGTCCATCTCAACCGCGGCAAGTAGCGTTGGGTAAGTTGGCAGTACGAATAGCGCACTTACTGCTGCGAAAGATGCAACTGCGGTAAGTGGTGCCACACCGATAGCAAGTGCTGCTGGCATTAGCGCAACCGTGGTTGCACCTTGAGAGTAAAGCAGCATTGAAGCGAAGAATAGAACAAGTGCTAGCATCCATGGGTAGTCTGCTAGTAGCGCACCCGCAACTTCTTTGATGCCGTCAACGTGCGCGTTAACGAACGTAGAACCTAGCCATGCCACACCAAGAACACACACACACGCTGTCATACCAGAGCGGAATGTTGCTGCTGCTGGGATTTTGCCAGCATCGATTTTACAGCTCATTACGATAGCTGCCGCAGCTGCTAGCATTACCGTCATGATAGCTTCGTTACGGCCTAGAGCAGGGTTCTCGATAAGGCCAACAGAGCCAGAAATTGCTGCTGCGTAACACACGACAAATGCGATTGCGCCTAGGAAGATGAATGTCGCTTTCTTCGCTGTTGGTAGGATTTCGCGTTTTGCTTCTGTATTTAGCTTGATTAAGCCTTTTTCTAGACGCTCTTGGTATTCAGCATCGTCTTTTAGCTCACAGCCCATGAAGTTCGCCACGAACGCACCGATCATGCACGCGATGAACGTCGTTGGGATACAGGTTGCTAGTAGTGTTAGGTAGTCAACGCCAAATGGGTGCAGCATTGCCGCGAACGCTACAACAGCCGCTGAGATTGGTGATGCGGTGATAGCGATTTGCGATGCTACGACCGCGATAGACAGTGGACGAGAAGGGCGCACGCCTTGGCCTTTCGCTACTTCTGCAATCACTGGCAAAGTAGAGAATGCCGTGTGGCCAGTACCCGCCATTAATGTCATTAGGTAAGTTACGATAGGCGCATAAAAGGTGATGCGCTCAGGGTGCTTGCGCAAAAAGTTTTCAGCAACTTGCACCATCCAGTCTAAACCACCAGCTACTTGCATTGCTGCGATAGCGGTGATTACAGACATGATGATCAAAATTACGTCAACGGGAATGTAAGCTTGGCTTGTTGGTACGCCCAAGATCAAAGACAACGCAATGACCCCTGCACCACCGGCAAAACCAATGCCGATACCACCGATTCTTGCCCCCAAATAGATGAAGAGCAGAACCACGAAGAGTTCGACCATGACCATATTGATACCTCTTTAGTTTTTTATTTGATTCTGATTTTTTGAACACTCAGGAACAGGAGTAAATGCTCAGAGAATGAGAACCTAGTGGTTTAGCGGCAATAAAAGCATATAAAAAATGTGGTTAACCGTATGAGAGCCTAAAAAAGGGGCCTGAGTGGCCCCCTTCGGATTCGTTATTACTCGTAACGTTTTGCTTTGTAAGTAGGATGCATGAAGTTTTCTACTGACAAGATTTCATCAAGCTCCTCAGCTGTAAGCAGACCGCGCTCTAGCACGACTTCACGAACACTTTTACCAGTTTCCGCACAAATCTTACCTACGATGTCACCTTCGTGGTGGCCGATGTATGGGTTTAGGTAAGTGACGATACCGATAGAGTTGTAAACGTAGTTTTCGCAAACTTCTTTGTTCACAGTGATGCCGTCGATACATTTATCACGTAGGTTCACACACGCGTTGTGTAGTAGAGAGATAGACTCAAACACACTTTGTGCGATAACTGGTTCCATTACATTTAGCTGTAGCTGACCGCCTTCTGCTGCGAAAGAAACCGTGTTGTCGTTACCGAGAACTTTGAAGCAAACTTGGTTTACTACTTCTGGGATAACTGGGTTTACTTTAGCTGGCATGATTGAAGAGCCTGCTTGCATTTCAGGTAGGTTCAATTCATTTAGACCCGCACGAGGACCAGAAGAAAGTAGACGAAGGTCGTTACAGATCTTCGATAGTTTCACTGCTAGGCGTTTTAGCGCGCCGTGAGTCATTACGTATGCACCACAGTCAGACGTTGCTTCGATAAGGTCTTCTGCTGCAACAACATCAAGGCCTGTTACTTCCGCTAGGTGTTTTACTGCAAGCGCTTGGTAGCCAGTTGGTGTATTTAGACCAGTACCGATTGCGGTTGCGCCTAGGTTGATTTCTAGGAGGAGTTTAGATGTGTAATCTAGAGCACGAATCTCTTCGTTTAGTGTTACCGCCCACGCATGGAACTCTTGACCAACTGTCATTGGTACCGCGTCTTGAAGCTGAGTACGGCCCATTTTCAGTACATCTTTAAACTCAACGGCTTTAAGTTCGAATGCGCCTTTTAGGTACTCAATTGCTTCCATTAGCTTGTGTACGCTGTTGTATACCGCAATACGGAAACCTGTTGGGTACGCACAGTTGGTTGATTGGCTCTTGTTTACATGGTCATTTGGGTTAACAAATTCGTATTGGCCTTTCTCTTTACCCATCAACTCAAGCGCAACGTTTGCGATCACTTCGTTCGTGTTCATGTTAACTGAAGTGCCTGCACCGCCTTGGAATACGTCTGATGGGAACTGATCCATACACTTGCCAGTTTCTAGGATCAAATCACACGCTTCGATGATGTAGTTTGCAACGTCTTTTGGAATAGCGCCAAGTTCTTTGTTTGCTAACGCTGCTGCTTTTTTGGTCATTACCATGCCGCGTACAAATTCTGGTACGTCAGAGATGGTCATATTAGAGATGTTGAAGTTCTCGATCGCACGTAGCGTATGAATACCGTAGTACGCATCTGCAGGGACATGACGTTGACCTAATAGATCTTCTTCAATACGAGTGGCTGGGTTTGCTGTTTTTGGAGCATCAGATAGGGTAGCCATAGCAGGATCCTTAGATGATAATTCTGATAATAAAGTTATTTATTAGCCATTTCTGCAATCTAGAATCCATTCATCAGAATTTTTGGCTGGAAAATCCGTCCTGACTTATGTGGCACATGATACTGCACCTAGCGCATAAAAATAGTAACTAGATCACCTTTTTCGTTTTTCATGAGTCAATAATTTGCAAAGTATGAACGGGTTATTAATAACCCTTTATGGGTACTCGATTTTCCTCGACAAACATGAGTTTTTAGAGTTCGAAATTAGCACTTTAAAAGCACGAAAAAATCGGTATGCAATTGAATGAAACGCGCTCCCGCTACTTTGTCTAAAAAAGAAGGAGACCAGTATGAACACGCTTTTTTACAACGATTCGTTTGAGCTTAGTCTGCTTTTACCATTACACTGAATTAAACAAAGGAGGGCGTGTGTTTCCTATCTTATTATTAGCGTTTATTTTTGTTCCGATCATTGAAATCGGCTTATTTATTCAGGTGGGCGGCTTTTTAGGTTTATGGCCGACCATTGCACTAGTCTTAATCACGGCATTTGTTGGTGCGTCGTTGGTTCGTAGCCAAGGTATACAAACACTGATGTCAGTACAGGGGCGTCTTGAACAAGGTGAAATTCCAGCCCAGCAAATTTTTGAAGGCGTAATGCTAGCGGTGGCTGGCGTGCTACTGTTAACCCCGGGCTTTATGACCGATGCCCTTGGTATGTTGGTGTTGCTTCCTGCGCCACGCGCCGCGATAGCTAAATACTTGATGAGCAAAATGGTGGTGAAAACCATGCATGGTGGTGGCTTCCAAGGTGGTTTCTCTAACCAGGGGCCATTTGAGCAAGACCCGTTCCGTCGTGACCCATTTGATTCCCAGTCAGATAATGGCAAGACCTTCGAAGGGGAATACGAGCGTAAAGACGATGATGATCGCAACAAGCTCAACTGATTGAGTTAGACAGTAAAGAAAACAAAAGGGCGCACCAAGCGCCCTTTTCTGTATTTGGAATTCGTGCTGCTTACAATGCGCCTTCAAAGCCCATTTGACGCCATGCTTCAAAAGCAATGATCGCAACGGCATTCGAAAGGTTTAGGCTGCGCGCATCTGGCATCATTGGAATGCGAATACGCTGCTCCATTGGCAAGCTATCGATGATTTCAGCAGGCAAGCCACGAGTTTCTGGACCAAACATCAAAACATCACCCGCTTGGTATTGTGCATCAACGTGGTGACCTGTGGTTTTGGTGGTGCAGGCAAACAATCGATAGTTACCTTGCTTCTCTTTCTCTAAATACTCTAAGAACGCTTGATAGTTTTTATGGCGTGTTACGCGAGCTAAATCATGGTAATCCAAACCAGCACGGCGGACTTTTTTCTCTTCAAGATCGAAACCCAGAGGTTCAATTAAGTGAAGGTTTGCACCGCAGTTGGCGCATAGTCGAATGATGTTGCCGGTGTTCGGCGCGATTTCTGGTTCGTATAAAGCGATATCAAACATGGTATTGAAATAGAGTTGGTCAAAGAGAGGGGCAGTATATACCCAAGTCACCGAGATATGCGAGATTCAGCAAGATTGACCTGGGTATGAAAGCAGGCATTAGCGCGGATGTTAATACCGTAAGTAGTGATGCTCTTTATAAGAGAGCGTGAGCATAGTTTTCTTCAACTGCTCGCCAGTTGACGACGTTCCACCACGCATCAATATATTCTGGGCGACGGTTTTGGTAGCTGATGTAATACGCGTGCTCCCACACGTCTAACGCGAGGATTGGTTCACCGCGCACATCCACTACGTCCATCAGAGGGTTGTCTTGATTACTGGTGGACGTAATGTGAATCTCACCATCTTTTACGATCAGCCATGCAAAGCCAGACCCAAAGGTATTGATGGCAGCTTGGGCAAACGCCTCTTTAAATTGCGCAAAGCTGCCAAATTTATCGTTAATTGCTTGAGCAAGCGCGCCTTGAGGCTCTCCGCCACCGTTTGGTGACATGCAATTCCAATAAATGATGTGGTTGTAATAGCCGCCCCCATTATTACGTACTGCTGGACTGAGCTTAGAGATATTGTCAAAGATCTCGTCTAATGACTGAGTTTCGAGCTCGCTCCCTTCAACGGCATTTACAAACTTATCAAAGTACGTCTTGTGGTGTTTGCTGTAATGCACTTCCATGGTTTTCGCGTCGATGTACGGCTCTAGTGAATCGTACGGATAAGGCAGAGCGGGAAATGTATGTGACATAGTAAATCCTCCTTAATTGGAAAATTCACTTTAATGCTAACGATAATTATTATCAACTTTGATCTTTGTAAGGGTATTCTACGAAGCCTCACCAATTTCTAAAGTGAGGGTGGGGCTGTTAATCACTCACTCTAGAAATATGGTGCGAATTATTGTTAGTTCATCAAATTGAGACTAACCATTGATCGGTAAGGTGATACTCATGCGCAATCCGCCTAAAGGACTTCGGCTGGCTGCGATCGTGCCACTGTGCTGGCGAATGGCACTTTCGGTAATGGTTAGGCCGAGACCTGTGCCGCCAGAGTGGCGATCGCGTGCCGTGGAAACGCGATAGAACGGGCGAAAAATCGCGGCCAGTTCCTCTTCTGGTACACCTTCTCCATTATCGTCAACCGTGATACGAAGCGTATCGTCATCGGCTTTGATGTCGATTTGTACCTCATCTTTTCCGTAGTAAATGGCGTTACGAACGATATTTTCCACCGCACTCATCAGCAGTTTAGGGTTACCGGAAATATTGCGCTTAGGTAATTCTGAATAGTGTAGCTGTTTGCCCATTTGCTCTGCTTCAAACTGCGCATCTTTAATGATCTCTTCCCATAAACTTTCTAATGGCTGTGTTTCGCGAGTCATATGACTGTTCGCCTGCATGCGAGAAAGCTCTAATAGTTCGCTGATCATCTGTTCCAAGCGCTGCGCTTCGGTATCGATACGAGTCAATTCTGGGCTTTCTCCTTGTTTACGCGTCGCTAATGCGCTTGCCATGCGTAGACGAGTTAAAGGTGAGCGCAGCTCGTGAGAGATATCGGATAGCAAACGTTGTTGTCCTGAAATCATTTGATTAACCGCTTCGACCATCTGGTTGAAGCTGCTACCTGCTTGACGAAATTCCGCCGTACCTTTTTCTAAGTTTGGGTCTGTGACAAATTCACCTTTCGCCACACGTTGAGCAGCGGCTTCAAGACGACGTGCAGGCTGACTCAAAGCCCAAGCAAGCCATAACAGCAATGGTGTACTAACCAACATGACCGCAAGCAAGAGCTGGAATGGGTGATCAAACAGACGCAGGAGTAGAGGTGGTGGCTCATTCCATTTGAAGCCCACGTACATCAAGATATCGGAACCTGCCAAAGTGATAGGAATTGGGCCCGCAATCATGTATCGACCATACAGCTTCTGCTTTGGATTATTGTAATCTTCGATACTGGTGACAAAGTTTTGCATTGCACGCAATTGAAAATTGCTGCGTTTTTCTGTCGTAAGAACATTACCGCTGTAGTCAGAAAAAAACACTCGTGGGCGAGGGTCGTGCTTGCCGTGGCGGTTGCCCTCGATACGAAAAAGTATGCGGCCTAAATCAGTTTGCTGGCTGTATTTTTGTTGGATTGAGTCACGCGTTTCTACCATACGTTTGTAGTGTTCTTCTGGAATATCGCGAGCTTTGCGTGGGTCCAAATGTGGCAGTGATAGCACGGCTATCAATACTAATAACATGGTGAACCAAAAAATGGCAAAGATGCGTCCATACAGGCTATTGATGTTTGGCAGTTTGATGCGTGATAGGCGCATTAATCCTCCTCAAGCAGCATGTAGCCACGACCACGCAGGGTTTTAATTCGCGGCTTGCCATTGCTTTGATCTGGTAATTTTTTACGTAAGTTCGAGACATGCATATCGATAGCGCGATCAAAAGCAGCGAGTCGTTTACCAAGCACATCTAAGCTCAGTGTCTCTTTGGTCAGCACTTGTCCTGGGTTTTGTACGAAGTGGGTGAGTAGCGCAAACTCGGTTGCCGTGAGATCGAGCAACTGTTGCTCACAATACGCTTCTTGTTTACCGGGATAGAGGCGGATTTCTTGATACTCAATGCAATCGCTGTTTTTGGTATTTTTTTGTGTGCTGCTAGTGCGGCGTAAAATCGCGCGGATACGCGCTAACAGCTCTCGGTCACTAAAAGGTTTTGGTAAATAATCATCCGCGCCCAGTTCCAAGCCGATCACGCGATCAATTTCTTCCCCTTTAGCGGTCAGCATCAAGACGGGAGTTTCCCAATTTTCACGTAAGCGTTTCAGCGTTTCCATGCCATTGAGTTTTGGCATCATGACATCCAACAAAATCAAATCAATCTTATCATTGATCGCGGCTAAGCCGGCTTCACCGTCATTTGCTTCGCTGACGTCAAACCCTTCGAAACTGAGTACTTCTTTTAATAAGCTAGTTAGCTCGATATCGTCATCGATTAAAAGAATGTTTGCCATGGGGGCACCTATAGTAAGTTACCGATAGCCTAATATTACATTGGAATGATGCGCAACGAAGAGGAGAAAAATCACTCTTTACGATTCTTTACGCTCCCTATACGTCGCTTTACCTAGCGGGTCGTATTCTATACTCAAGCGCTGTGAGAACAGCTCAGAAGAACCACTCACCTGTGTAAGGAATCGTATTATGAAGTCTGCAAAAAAACTTGTGTTAGCTGCTGTTGTTCTACCTCTTACTCTTGGCGCCGCAAGCGCATTCGCTTACGGTGGTAAAAACCATCATAAAGGCCCTCGTGACGAATGCGGCATGGGTATGGACCGAGGTGTCATGCGTCAACTAGACCTGACTGATGCACAAAAAGATCAGCTAAAAGAAATGCGTGAAGCAAACAAAGCAGAAATGAAAGCAAAATTCGCTGATGGCAAAGAAGCACGTATGGCTGAGCGTCAAGCGCATCACGCAAAAGTACAATCGCTTTTGCTGGCGGATAACTTTGATGAAGCTCAAGCTAGCGAATTAGCAAAAGAGATGGTTGAGCGCCAAACGGAACGTCGCGTGCAAATGCTAGAAAGAAAGCACCAAATGCTTAGCGTATTAACACCTGAGCAGAAAGCGAAATTTGTTGAGCTACAAAATGAACGTATGCAAGAGTGTGGCGACAGAATGCACAAGCGCATGGAAAAGTCGCGCAATAATTAAGTCATGAATTGATGTTATATAAAGAGGCAGCCATTGGTTGCCTCTTTTTGATCTGGTTATTTCATGGTCATTCAATATACTCAACGTATGGTTTTAGTTAACTCTTTGATTATGAAACAGCAATACGCACGTTTAGTTACGACCGCCGCTTGGACTGCAACCATTGTGGCGACGCTTCTTCTGATAGTAAAAGTCATCACGTGGTGGGTAACCGGCTCAGTGAGCTTATTGGCGTCATTGATTGACTCCATGTTAGATATCGCGGCTTCGGTTGTGAATCTTGTGGTGGTTCGTTACGCCTTACAACCGGCAGACCGCGAACATGCGTTTGGACATGGTAAAGCTGAGTCCTTAGCGGCCCTAGCCCAAGCAATGTTTATTTCGGGCTCGGCAGTATTTTTGATTCTTAACGGGATTGACCGATTTTTCCGCCCGCATGCTTTACACGCACCGGAGTTAGGTGTGTATGTATCGCTGTTTGCGATTGTGGTCACACTTGGCTTGGTGATGTTCCAAAAACATGTGGTTCGCGTGACGGGGAGCCAAGCAATAGCGGCGGATTCTCTGCATTATCAGACTGACTTGTATATGAATGCTGCGATCATGGTTGCTCTGGGGCTCAGTTATTTTGGAGTGACTCAAGCGGATGCTGTGTTTGCGATTGGTATTGGTGTCTTCATTCTTTATAGCGCTTTCAAAATGGTCAGCGAAGCGATTCAAACCTTACTTGATAGAAAGTTGCCCGATGAAGAACTTGAGCAAATTAACCAAGCTTGTTTGAGCGTAAAAGGGGTATTGGGCGTGCATCAGTTACGCACGCGAATGTCCGGACCGACGCGCTTTATACAGTTGCATTTAGAGCTAGACGATAACTTACGATTAATTGAGGCGCATTACATCGCTGATAAAGTGGAAGATAATTTATTGGCTCTGTTTCCTGATGCGGACGTATTGATCCATCAAGATCCATTGTCTGTCGTTTTCGGACCTGAGAAAGAGCAGAAAGCGCAAGATTGGTAGGCTTGAAAAATCCATCAGTGCCCGACGACAAACAGGTACTTATTGACTATCTTTCCATCAATACTTATTAAGATTCGTGATCCTGATATGAATCAACAAAGTTTCATAGAGAAACTGTAATACTCTTACATAAGTAGAAAAGTTACATAAAAAAGTGCGTTTTCATTGGTAATCCTGTAGAGGAAATGTAACATAACGCACAGTTCTGGATTATGCAGGTTGCTTGGTAACAAGGGGCCTAAAAGAAAATTAAATAATTGATTGCCAAAGATCGAGGGTGAGCATGATTAAGAAGATCGGTGTTTTAACAAGTGGCGGTGACGCACCTGGTATGAACGCTGCGATACGCGGCGTAGTACGTACAGCACTATCCGAAGGATTGGAAGTATTCGGTGTGTACGACGGCTACCTAGGCCTATACGAAGGCCGCATCGAGAAGCTAGATCGTTCTAGCGTTTCAGATGTGATCAACAAAGGTGGTACGTTCCTAGGTTCTGCACGTTTCCCTGAGTTTAAACAAGTGGAAGTTCGTGAAAAAGCGATTGAGAACCTGAAAAAACATGGTATCGATGCACTAGTGGTAATCGGTGGTGATGGTTCGTACATGGGTGCGAAGAAACTGACTGAAATGGGTTACCCATGTATCGGTCTTCCGGGCACAATCGACAACGATATCGCAGGTACTGATTACACTGTGGGCTACCTAAGTGCACTAAACACCGTTATCGATGCAATCGACCGTCTACGTGATACTTCTTCATCTCACCAACGCATTTCAATTGTAGAAATCATGGGCCGTCACTGTGGTGATTTGACTCTGATGTCTGCAATTGCGGGCGGTTGTGAATACATCATCACTCCGGAAACTGGTCTAGACAAAGACAAGCTGATCAGCAACATCCAAGATGGTATCGCTAAAGGTAAGAAACACGCGATCATCGCGCTTACTGAGCTAATGATGGATGCTAATGAACTAGCACGTGACATCGAAGCCGCGACAGGTCGTGAAACTCGTGCAACAGTACTTGGTCACATCCAACGTGGTGGTCGTCCAACTGCATTTGACCGCGTACTAGCATCTCGTATGGGTAACTACGCTGTTCACCTATTGATCGAAGGTCATGGTGGTCGTTGTGTAGGTATCGTGAAAGAGCAACTTGTTCACCACGATATCATCGACGCAATCGAAAACATGAAGCGTCCAGTACGCAACGATCTATACAAAGTTGCTGAAGAGTTGTTCTAAGCAAGCTTGAAATAGATAAACAAAACCGCGGCTTTCCGCGGTTTTTTTGTATTTGAGAATCAACAAAAAGAAACTAGCGATAGACGAGTGTTAAGACACGCTGCTCTGCTCTATGAGCGTTAATTTTCGCTCGCGCAGCGCAAACAAGTAGCCCAGTAGCCCACCCAACGTATTCCCAACCGCGATACCGATAAACAAGCCTTCAATGCTGTAGATTTGGCTCCCGACCCACGCCGATGGCAAGGTAAAAATGAACAGCCGCATAAAGCTCCACTGGAATGCACGCAATGGCTTGTGCATCGCATTCAAACCACTGACTAACATCATTACGATGCCTTGGAAGCCATAACTAAATGGCACCACCAGTAAATAATGCCAAAGCAGGTTTTTCACCGCATCTTCCTGAGAAAACAGCGCAGCCAGAGGAATGCTCAGTGGCACCATCATCAAGAAGATAAACCCTTGGAATACCACTGCAAAACGCATGCTAATAAATAAACCGGAAAAGGCTCGTTGCGGTTGTTTGGCTCCTAAATTTTGTGCCATAAACGGTGTGAGGGCAGAGGTCAGCGACATCAATACTAAAATCAATATGGACTCAATACGCTGCGCTGCGCCATAAGCAGCAACCGCCGCTGTACCGTGGTTGGATAACAGCATCATCAGAATGGCACCGGACAACGGATTCATCGCGTTTGATAGCGCTGCAGGGGTACCAATTTTTAGTGTCTGTTGCCAGTCTTGTTTCAGCAAAGCCCATTGGGGTTGAGCAAGCAATTTTTCCCGTTTAATTAGCACATAGAATGAGCCACACAAAGCACCTAACCAGCTAAAGGCACTTGCTATGGCTGCGCCTTGAATGCCAAGTTCCGGAAAAGGGCCATAACCGAAAATCAACAATGGATCGAGCATGCCATTAATCAAACCAGCCAACATCATGACTTTTGCTGGTGTTTTTGTGTCGCCAGTAGCTCGGATAGCACTGTTGCCCGCCATTGGGATCACTAGCAGAGGAATGGTGAGATACCAGACCTGCATATACTGCTCAATAAGAGGGATGAGATCATCAGACGCGCCAAGAAAACGAAACAATGGCGCAATGGTGGTAAAGCCAATAGAAGACGCGATAGCCACAAGTAACACGGCTAACAACAAACCGTGGGTGGTGAACCGAGCAGCTTGTGGTGCATGACCTTGCCCAAGCAAGCGACCAATATTGGTCGATAGTCCCATCCCAATCCCCATCGTAATGCAGTTAACCGCAAAGGTTACAGGGAAGGTATAGCTGATAGCTGCTAGCGCTTGAGTGCCAAGCAACGAGATAAAAAACGTGTCCACCAAGTTAAACATCAAAATTGCGATCATGCCCATGGTCATGGGTACGGTCATTTTCCGCAGCGTTTCAGGAATGGGTGCGGTCAACAAACCATGCTTATCGGTCGCTTGGGGTTCCAGCTTGTTATTTTCCTGCATGTGTGACAACTATCTGGTGAGCAAACTGCAAGGATACAAGAAAGCGAGATGCCGAGCGAGTGAGCATTTCTAACGCAAACCGTTGCCTAGTTGTTCGTTATTTTAACTAAGTCACAAAAATTTTGTGCCACCCCCTTGGGATCGCTGCTTCGACCCCTTATATAGGGATCACGTGTCTGGGGCTACAGTCCCTAAGGACAATTATCAAATAAACATGGAAATTTTCAGGAGAGACGACCGATGAACATTCGTCCATTACATGACCGAGTTATCGTTGAACGTAAAGAAGTTGAATCTAAGTCTGCTGGTGGCATCGTTCTGACTGGTTCTGCTGCAGAAAAATCGACTCGCGGTGTTGTTCTAGCTGTGGGTAAAGGCCGCATCCTAGAAAACGGCACCGTACTGCCACTAGACGTTAAAGTCGGTGATACCGTTATCTTCGCTGAAGGTTACGGTACAAAAACTGAAAAAATCGACGGTAAAGAAGTGCTTGTCATGTCTGAAAACGACATCATGGCGATCGTTGAATAATAGCAATCATTGAGTAATTTTTTGCTCAGATTCAATTACGAAATTACACACAAAGAATTTTAGAAAGGAAATCAAAGATGGCTGCTAAAGACGTTAAATTTGGTAATGACGCACGAGTTAAAATGCTGGAAGGTGTAAACGTTCTGGCTGACGCAGTAAAAGTAACACTGGGTCCTAAAGGACGTAATGTCGTTCTAGACAAATCTTTTGGTGCACCAACTATCACGAAAGATGGTGTATCAGTAGCGCGTGAAATCGAGCTGGAAGATAAATTCCAGAACATGGGCGCACAAATGGTTAAAGAAGTTGCGTCTAAAGCAAACGACGCAGCGGGTGACGGTACAACAACAGCAACGGTACTAGCGCAATCTATCGTTAACGAAGGTCTAAAAGCAGTCGCAGCGGGCATGAACCCAATGGATCTTAAGCGCGGTATCGACAAAGCTGTTGCAGCGGCAGTTGAGCAACTAAAAGAGCTTTCTGTTGAATGTAACGACACAAAAGCGATCGCGCAGGTTGGTACTATCTCTGCAAACTCAGACGCAAGCGTAGGTAATATCATTGCAGAAGCAATGGAGCGTGTGGGTCGTGATGGCGTTATCACGGTTGAAGAAGGTCAGGCGCTACAAGACGAGTTAGACGTAGTAGAAGGTATGCAGTTCGACCGCGGTTACCTGTCTCCTTACTTCATCAACAACCAAGAATCAGGCAGTGTTGATCTAGAAAACCCATTCATCCTTCTAGTAGACAAGAAGATCTCAAACATTCGTGAGCTTCTTCCAACGCTAGAAGCTGTCGCGAAAGCATCTCGTCCACTGCTTATCATTGCAGAAGATGTAGAAGGCGAAGCGCTAGCAACATTGGTTGTGAACAACATGCGTGGCATCGTAAAAGTTGCAGCTGTGAAAGCACCTGGCTTCGGTGACCGTCGTAAAGCAATGCTACAAGACATCGCTATCCTAACTGGCGGTACTGTGATTTCTGAAGAGATCGGTCTAGAGCTAGAAAAAGTTGCACTAGAAGATCTAGGTCAAGCGAAGCGTGTTTCTATCACGAAAGAAAACACGACTATCATCGATGGTATCGGTGAAGAAGAGATGATCTCTGGCCGTGTTGCTCAGATTCGTCAACAAATCGAAGACGCAACTTCAGACTACGACAAAGAGAAACTACAAGAGCGTGTTGCTAAACTGGCTGGCGGTGTTGCAGTAATCAAAGTCGGTGCAGCGACTGAAGTTGAAATGAAAGAGAAGAAAGACCGTGTAGAAGATGCGCTAGCCGCAACTCGTGCAGCGGTTGAAGAAGGTGTTGTTGCTGGTGGTGGTGTTGCACTTATCCGCGCGGCATCTAAGATTGCTCACCTAACGGGTGACAACGAAGAACAAAACGTTGGTATCCGCGTTGCACTACGTGCAATGGAAGCGCCAATCCGTCAAATCACGAAGAACGCAGGTGAGGAAGACTCAGTGGTTGCGAACAACGTGAAAGCGGGTGAAGGTAGCTACGGCTACAACGCGGCAACAGGCGAATACGGCGACATGCTAGAAATGGGTATCCTAGATCCAACTAAAGTTACTCGTTCTGCACTACAATTCGCAGCATCGGTTGCAGGTCTGATGATCACAACTGAAGCGATGGTTACTGACCTACCGCAAAAAGACGCGCCAGCGATGCCTGACATGGGCGGCATGGGTGGCATGGGCGGTATGGGCGGCATGATGTAAGCCAGCTTATCTCATCGCTCTAAGGGAGCCCTTATAGCGGAAAGATAACCGACCTGACCCGTCCTGATATGGGTTGACACTTTTTAACTAAAACGCTCGATGTACTTCATCGGGCGTTTTGTATTTTAAAG
>NZ_JAWPOT010000338.1:0-656 GCF_033344415.1 Vibrio sp. 1727 | reverse complement strand
CCTAAAAGGTGGAGATTCATTTATCTTTGGACGCGGCGGTGAAGAGTTGGAAGAGCTTGCAGAATACGGTATTCAATACGAAGTGGTGCCGGGGATCACCGCTGCGGCGGGGGCGACGGCTTACGCAGGTATTCCACTAACGCACCGCGATCATGCGCAAAGTGTTCAATTCATCACGGGTCACGTGCAAAAAGACGGTCACGAAATTGAATGGCACTCGTTAGCGCAGTCAAACAACACACTTGTGTTCTACATGGGTTTGAAGCAAAGCAGTCACATTATGGACAAGCTCATCACGCACGGCTTAGACCCAGAAATGTCATGCGCAATCATCGAAAATGGGACGCGACCAGAGCAACGCGTGTTCCAAGGTAAACTAAATGAACTGTCTAACATGGCAGAGCAAGCAGTAAGCCCTGCATTGATAGTGGTGGGGAGCGTTACGCAGCTGCATAATAAGTTGGCGTGGTTCGGAAAGTAACGAAGAATCCTTTTTGGGGTATTCATTTCCTCAAGTGCTTCAGATTTCGCAGGGGCTTCGTTGCCTCTGCATCTCTTGTTTTCGCATCGGCATTTGGTCAATCAAATCGTTAATGTATTGCCAGTCGGTTTCTGCCCCCCAGCGGTATTTTTCTAAGCCATCTTTACCGAGCAAA
>NZ_JAWPOT010000337.1:0-656 GCF_033344415.1 Vibrio sp. 1727 | reverse complement strand
GGCCAAGTTCAGACAGTGCTTCGACGGCACCTAACGCAACGTCGGTAGAACAAGCATAAATGAACTCGACATCTGGGTATTTTTTCAAGCTGGCTTTTGCAGCTTCATACCCGGACTGTTTTGTCGCTTTTGTATAGTAAGCAGATTGTAGTTCAAACTGACTGTCTTGGTTCACTTGGTGAATGAATGTGTTACCACGGATATCGCTAATGTAGCCTTCAGAGAAGTACAAAACGCTGTAATGGGTATTTTTCGGGAACTGCTTGCCAAACTCCACAGCGAGTTCGCGACTGCCTTCAGCGTGATCGAAACCGACGTACATAAAAGGCTGTCGAGTTTCCCATTCACGGACTGGCGTCGTGATATTTTGCAGGATAAGTTTGGTTTTGGTGGAATCTAAAACGTGTTCGACAAACTTACGATGTCGGGTCGTATCGAGTGTAAAAATTAAGTAGTCGGAATTGCTTTTTAGTGCTTCCATCAAAGAAAGGCTTTGTTGTTTGATATCGGCGTTCGGTCGCGTAAACACTTGATTGATTTGGTAATCAATATTGAGTTTATCTAAGCGCTTCTCAAACGCGTCGATGTTTCTTATCCAGTAATCGGAAATCTGCTGCCCTGGATAAACAACGGAGATTTTTAATGGGTGTCTTTTT
>NZ_JAWPOT010000336.1:0-657 GCF_033344415.1 Vibrio sp. 1727 | reverse complement strand
AATCGACGTGATGCTGATTGGTCATATGGATACGGTGTTCCCTGTCGGCACCGCTGGATTACGTCCTATGTCTCAAGACGCTGACAAAGCGTACGGTCCGGGTGTCTCGGATATGAAATCTGGCTTGCTGAATATTGTGTACGCGATGCGTAACCTCGACCAAGCGGTGTTGGATAAACTGTCGATTTGTATCTGCATGAACCCAGACGAAGAAACCGGATCGTTAGATTCGGTCGACTGGATTCAATCTGTTGCAAAAAACGCGAAAAACGTATTGGTGGCAGAAGCAGCACGCGCAGACGGAGGTTTAGTCAAAGCGCGCAAAGGCATGGCGCGTTACAAAATCACGTTTAATGGCATTGCAGCCCACGCTGGCAACGAGCCAGAAAATGGCCGCAGTGCAATTACCGAGATGGCGAACTGGATTCTCGCAATCAATGCTATGACGAACTTCGAATCTGGCACCACATTAAACGTGGGTATTGTGTCTGGCGGTAACGGCGCAAACATCGTCCCTGATCACGCTGAAGCGATCTTGGATGTGCGTTTCTGGAGTAATGAAGAATACGATGATGTCGACAGCAAGCTAAACGGCATGCTGGAAACACCATTCGTTGATGGCGTTAGCATCGAGTTGGTACGTGAAGCTTATAAACC
>NZ_JAWPOT010000335.1:0-657 GCF_033344415.1 Vibrio sp. 1727 | reverse complement strand
ACATTAGTGCTTTTGGTCGTCTTGGTGGGAAAACTTTTACTCTCTACATTCTCACTACCATCATTGCGATCGCAGCAGCGTTGACCGTGGGTTTAATTTTCCAACCGGGTGCTGGTGCAAACTTAGCGGGTACGGTTTCTGAAACCGTCAAGCTGACGACAACTGAAACACCAGATATTTTCTCGCTCGTGGTAAACATTGTACCAAGCAATCCAGTACAAGCTTTTGCTAACGGCGACATGCTACAAATTATCTTTATGGCTATTTTGACAGGTCTAGCCATTCAAGCTCTGGATTCTCGAGGTGGCCCTGCTATCCGCACGTTTAAGATGGCCAATGAGATCATGATGAAGCTGGTTGGTTTGGTCATGAGTCTAGCACCTTACGGTGTGTTTGCTCTGATGATTCAACTAGGTGCAACCTTAAATGCTAATACATTGATGTCTGTTGCAGGTTACGTTGCGCTTGTCGTGGCTATGCTTGTGTTCTGGATTTTCATCTTCTATCCAATGGCAGTTGGCATTACGACTGGAACTTCTCCAAAGGCGTTTCTCCGTGCAACTCGTGAACAAATCCTATTTTCCCTATCTACGGCAAGTTCAAATGCAACCATCCCTGTAACCATGCGTACTCTGACAGAGAAACTGCAAGTTTCTA
>NZ_JAWPOT010000334.1:0-657 GCF_033344415.1 Vibrio sp. 1727 | reverse complement strand
CTTCTACCTAAAACTCGCGCGTATGCTGAAATTTGGTTAGACGGAGAGAAAGTCGAATCGACCGAAGAAGATGAGCCGATTCTGGGCAAAACTTACTTACCACGTAAGTTCAAAACAACCGTAGTCATTCCTCCACAAAATGATGTGGATGTCCACGCGAACGATTTGAACTTCGTTGCGATTGCCGATAACGGCAAATTGGTTGGCTTTAATGTGCTAGTGGGTGGTGGTTTGGCGATGACACATGGCGATACGTCGACTTACCCACGTCGAGCTGATGACTTTGGTTTCATTCCTCTAGAAAAAACCTTAGATGTCGCGGCTGCAGTTGTGACAACTCAGCGTGACTGGGGTAACCGTTCAAACCGTAAAAACGCCAAAACCAAATACACACTCGACCGCGTCGGTACAGATGTCTTTAAAGCAGAAGTAGAAAAACGTGCGGGCATTCAGTTTGAAGCTAGCCGCCCGTATGAGTTCACTGAACGTGGTGACCGTATTGGTTGGGTAGAAGGTATCGATGGTAAATTCCACTTGGCGTTATTTATCGAGAATGGTCGATTGCTGGATTATCCGGGGAAGCCGCTGAAAACGGGCGTCGCTGAAATCGCGAAGATCCACAAAGGCGACTTCCGTATGACCGCCAACCAAAACCTA
>NZ_JAWPOT010000333.1:0-657 GCF_033344415.1 Vibrio sp. 1727 | reverse complement strand
CAATAACCGATGCGCCTGCATTTTGCAGAACTAACTTAAACCATGCGTTACTGATTGCTGGGTCGAGCAATACCTTTTTACCAGACATGGCTTCAAGGCGAGATTGAAGTGCTTCTGGATGATGAACCGTCACACCAGTACCCACATGCGCTGCAAATTCAGCAGGTAAGCGAGCGGGATCTAGGAAGTACTCTACACTTGAGTCGGCATGTAGAATCGCGTGCGACAGTAAAACTGGCAAACGCGATACATCCAAGCCACGTACGTTCAATAGCCAACAAATAGAATCAAGCGCTGTGATGACTGCACTGTCTGCACCGGCTTTTGTTACCAGTTGAGCGATCTCTTTACGCTTACTTTCGCTTGATTGACCAACGGCTTCGGTTGGCATGAGGCGAACGTCAGAAACCACGGGTGCAGGGCGGTCATGCCACAGCTCATCAATTGGGTTGCCGGAGAGAATGTTTAGCTCCAGTTTTCCGGCCAGTTTTGCTTGTGCCATATCTAGCCAAGCCGAACTGTGCATGCGAGGGTCGATAGCCACGGACGCATTTGTGGTTAGATTGTCTTGAATCCAATCCAATGCTGGTTCTTCAATTAGGTGGCGATATTCAAACAACTCACTAGGAACTTGTTTGGTCACTTGAACGGTGTAGC
>NZ_JAWPOT010000332.1:0-659 GCF_033344415.1 Vibrio sp. 1727 | reverse complement strand
TAGAGCGGGAGCATTGTCAAGTATGAAAATCCCTAGTACTAATTAGTAACCTATTGAAGTGTTAATCATTTTTAAGTCACGGCATGATGTAGGGAGAAATGGAAGATAAAAGCTATCCGATTAGAAAATGATGAGTAGAAGTCGTGCTTGTGACTTAGTAAATTGAAGGAATGATGAATTTCACGAATGAAAAAAGGGAGTAAGCACTCCCTTTTTATTAATGAACCGGAACAGAATTTTTCTGATTAAACTTGCCGAAGTATTGCTCCAAAATTTCTGGCGTTAACTTGCCTTCTGCTTCTAGCTTTTTAAGCTCAGCCGCAATGGCTTTTTGCTCTTCTAGCGAAGGTAGCTTTACTTCTGGCTCCTCTGCAGCTTCTTGAGAAATCTGCGCTAGTTCTTTTTCGAAGTCGTTCATAGTACTTACCTAAATATAGTCATTAAACTGTTCAACTTCGTCTATTCTATCCAACTCTAGAGTTTGAAGCTACCAACCATCTTATCTAGGCGAGATGAAAGCTCTTGAAGATCGCGGCTTGCGCCAGCCAACTCTTCCGCCGTTGCAGTTGTCATCTCGTTGATCGCGTTGATTTCTTCAATATTCTGATTGATCGTATGAACCACGGTAGATTGCTCTTCCGTTGCCGTCGCAACTTGCG
>NZ_JAWPOT010000331.1:0-659 GCF_033344415.1 Vibrio sp. 1727 | reverse complement strand
ATTTTTAATGGCATCGGTGACGGATTTGTTCGCGTCTTTCGCTTGTTGCTCAAGTTTCGTTTTAACGTCATCGAGGTTTACACTGTTGGTCGCATCGTAAAATGACATAGGATTTCCCTTTATTTTTGGTTAGCTTCGTATGCTTCAATCACAACCTGTGCCGCTGTGTATGCTTCATACTGTTTTAGTAGCAATTGATACTGCTGCGGAGGACATCCCAAGTCCAACTGACGCTTTACCGCTGCCTGTGCTTGTAAGAGCTTGCTCTTAATGTTTTGCACTTCAATGCCACTTAGGTCGTTATTTAGAATCTGTTCAAGATTTGTCATGGTTTTTCTCGCCTTCGTATCCAAGTTCAATAGTGATAACGCGCCCGCCTTTCACCAGCTCAATCCCTGCTGGCGTTACGCTGGATATGCGATAACCCTGCGGAGTGCGAGCCCCTACCATGTAGCGAACGTTATCGGTAAGAATAACGTACGGCACTTGGCCAAAATTAACGCTACGAAACGGGAAGTCGATGTCCGTGCCTTTGCTGACTTTGGGAATCGATTTCAAAACCAGATACGGCTTTTCACCATACTGCTCACGAAAATCCCGAGTCACGCCGTAAAAGCGTGTGGTTTCGATGTCGTCTAATTCACCACGTACTTCAATGC
>NZ_JAWPOT010000330.1:0-659 GCF_033344415.1 Vibrio sp. 1727 | reverse complement strand
CAGTTCATAGCTTTGACCGAGCAAGGCCAACACGCGCTATCTCAACTCGACCAACAACAAAATACTTTCTTCGAATCATTGCTATCCCATCTGGACGAAAACGAGCAGCAACAGCTCAAACAAGGGCTTGAAGTGTATCTAAAAGGCTTAACCAAAGTATGCCAAGCAAACCAATTTGTTCTTCGCCCACTCAGCAAGGCCGATAACCCACAAGTCGCAGACGTGATTCGTCAGGTTTCCGCGGAATATGGTCTAACCGCAGACAAAGGATACGGCGTCGCAGACCCAACACTTGATGACATGTATTCTGTGTATAACCAACAAGGTGCCGCTTATTGGGTGATTGAGTACAATGGCGTCATCGTCGGTGGTGGTGGTTTTGCTCCACTAGCAGGCGAACCTAACGTGTGCGAACTACAGAAAATGTACTTTTTACCCCAAACTCGTGGACACGGCTTGGCAAAACGTATCGTCGCGCTGAGTCTGCAATTGGCGAAGCAACTTGGCTATCAAAAGTGTTATTTAGAAACGACAGAATGCTTAAAAGAAGCGATAGGTTTGTATGAGAAGTTAGGCTTTGAGCATTTACATGCCCCGCTTGGACAAACAGGGCATGATGCATGTGAAGTAGTGATGCTTAAAACACTGTAATAAAGAGC
>NZ_JAWPOT010000329.1:0-659 GCF_033344415.1 Vibrio sp. 1727 | reverse complement strand
CCATTTTCAGCGGATTCAATATGGTAATACTGCCATATTGCAGCCTAAGAATGTTCGAGTTTTCCAATTTCTTTAGTACCTTATGAACACTTTGTCGTGTTAGCCCCATCATGTTGGCGATGTGCTCACGAGTCACTTTCACTACACAAGACTGGGCACTTATAGGACGGTTATGTTGATATTCTGCCAGAAGCAATAATCGTCTGCCGATCCTCTCTTCTATACCGCGAATGGCGTCGTCTTCGATAACGGAAATAGCTGACCATAATCTGCGGCTGAGCAAATCCAGAATCACAGGGTAGCTTTGTGGATATTTGGCTAACAACTGCCGAAATTTATCGCCAGGTAGCTCTAATAGGGTTACGTCTGTATGAGCCGTTGCTCCGAAAATGCGTGGCATACCGGGTGAAAATACATTGTCGCCAAACCATCCTCCGGTTTCGAAAATCATCAAGGTGACTTCTTTTCCTTTGGAACTTATCGAGTTAACGCGTACAGATCCTTTGGCGATCACCATCAATGAAGAGTGCTGCGCGCCTTTACTGCAAATGAGTGCTTTTTCGTCGAAGTGTCGTGCGCGAACGATTTGTACTGCTTCGTTTATTCCTTCCACTGGCAAACCGGCTAAAACAGGGCATTGCAGCAACAACGATTTGATA
>NZ_JAWPOT010000032.1:0-46206 GCF_033344415.1 Vibrio sp. 1727 | reverse complement strand
TTTAAAATACAAAACGCCCGATGAAGTACATCGAGCGTTTTAGTTAAAAAGTGTCAACCCATATCAGGACGGGTCATCCAACTAGATGTCAGAAGCGATTATTTAGCTTCTTGGTCTGCTTGGATAGCTGTTAGAGCGATGGTGTACACGATGTCGTCTACTAGCGCGCCACGAGATAAGTCGTTTACAGGCTTACGCATACCTTGCAGCATTGGACCGATAGATACTAGGTCAGCTGAACGTTGTACCGCTTTGTAAGTTGTGTTACCCGTGTTTAGGTCTGGGAATACAAATACTGTCGCTTTACCTGCAACTGGAGAGTTTGGTGCTTTAGAAGCAGCAACGTTTTCCATAATAGCAGCGTCGTACTGCAGAGGACCGTCAATGATAAGATCAGGACGTTTCTCTTGAGCCAGTTTTGTTGCTTCACGTACTTTATCAACGTCTGCACCCTTACCAGATTCACCAGTAGAGTAAGAGATCATTGCAACGCGTGGTTCGATACCGAATGCTGCTGCAGAGTCAGCAGATTGGATAGCGATTTCAGCAAGCTGTTCAGCAGTTGGATCTGGGTTGATTGCACAGTCACCGTAAACCAGTACTTGATCAGGTAGAAGCATGAAGAATACTGAAGATACGATAGACGCATTTGGTGCCGTCTTGATGATTTGGAACGGAGGAACGATAGTGTTCGCCGTAGTGTGAACAGCACCAGAAACTAGGCCGTCAACTTCGTCGTTCTCAAGCATCATTGTGCCTAGGAATACTGAATCTTGTAGCTTCTCACGAGCCACAACTTCAGTCATGCCTTTCGCACCGCGCAACTCAACTAGGCGAGCAACGTAGTTTTCACGAACAGCATCTGCATCGATGATGGTTACACCAGTACCTAGCTCAACGCCTTGTTGAGCCGCTACGCGACGGATTTCATCTGGGTTACCTAGAAGTACACAGTCTGCAATGCCGCGTTCAGCACAGATTGCCGCTGCTTTAACTGTGCGTGGTTCGTCACCTTCTGGAAGAACGATACGCTTACCTGCTTTACGAGCAAGTTCAGTTAGCTGGTAACGGAACGCTGGTGGGCTTAGACGACGAGACTTCTGAGTGCCTTCAGTCATAGACTCGATCCAGTTACCGTCGATGTGGCCAGCAACGTGTTCGTTGATGAACTCGATACGCTCTTTATCGTCTGCAGGTACTTCGATGCTGAAGCTCTGTAGGTTTAGAGACGTTTGCCAAGTGTTACCTTGTGCTTTGAAGATAGGTAGACCAGTGTCGAATGCTGGTTTACATAGGCCTTCGATTTCGCTAGGGATATCGTAACCGCCAGTTAGCAGTACTGCACCAATATCCACACCGTTCATTGCAGCAAGAGAAGCAGCAACGATAACATCAGGACGGTCTGCAGAAGTAACAAGTAGAGAACCCGGTTTGAAGTGCTCAATCATGTTTGGCAGAGAACGTGCACAGAAAGTGATGCTCTTGATGCGACGAGTGTTGATGTCACCTTCGTTGATGATATCTGCTTTCAGGTGTTTAGCCATGTCGATTGCACGAGTCGCAATCAGATCAATGCTCCATGGCACACAACCTAGTACACGAATTGGAGAAGTGTTGAAAATTTCCATCACTTTCAATTCGTTTTGTTTCGCGCTGTCTGCATCGTCAAAGATTTCAGATAGGTCAGGGCGAGTACGGCCAGCTTCGTCAACAGGAGCGTTTAGTTTGTTGATGATAACACCAGAGATGTTTTTGTTTTTAGTGCCGCCGAAGTTAGAACATGCTACTTCGATACGCTCTTTCAGTTGCGCAGGGTTATCAGTACCTGGAGTCGCAACTAGCACGATTTCTGCACCAAGTGTTGCCGCGATTTCCGCGTTTACTTGGTTTGCAAATGGGTGCTTACGAGTAGGTACAAGACCTTCGATTAGCGTAACGTCTGCGTCTTTGTTGATTTGGTTGTAACGTTCAACAACGGTTTCTAGCAGCTCGTCCATGTTGTCGTTACCGATTAGGCTTTCAGCAACAGACATCGCCATTGGTTCACCGATCTTCATATCGCTGTTACGACCAACGATAGTTGAAGTCAGATCTGGCTGATCACCACCTGAACGTGGCTGACAGATTGGCTTGTAGAAAGAAACTTTAACGCCTTTACGCTCCATAGCGCGAAGAACACCCATGCTAACGCTTGTTAGGCCAACGCCTGCGCTAGTAGGGATAAGCATAATAGTACGAGACATTCGTAGAGTACCTTTAGCTATTTGGGGGATAAAAGCTCAACTCTTATTCCATGAAGCTCGAAGAATAGGAGTTGAGCCCCTAAGAAATTCGTTTGATTGAAAATCTGGCTAGCCGAGTGGCTAGCCAGGAATTCAATTAAAGACCTGTCAGGCGAGCAGTGTCTTCAGCGATGACTAGCTCTTCGTTAGTAGAGATAACCATTGCAGGGATACGGCTGTTTTCAGTCGTGATAACGCCTTCGCCGCCGAAGCGAGCTTTAAGGTTAGCTTCGCTATCTACTTCGATACCGAAGATGCCAAGACGGTTTAGAACCATTTCACGGATAGGGCCAGAGTTCTCGCCGATACCGCCAGTGAAAGTGATTGCGTCTAGACGGCCTTCCATTGAAGCAGTGTAGCCAGCAACGTATTTAGCTAGACGGTGACAGAACACGTCCATTGCGCGCGTTGCTTCTTCTTTTTGACCGTAGTTGTCTTCAACGAAACGACAGTCAGAAGTCACTTCAGTTAGACCTTGAAGACCAGACTCTTTAGTTAGCATCGTGTTGATTTGATCAACAGAGTAACCTAGAGCGTCGTGTAGGTGGAAGACGATAGCAGGGTCGATGTCGCCACAGCGAGTACCCATTACCAGACCTTCAAGTGGAGTAAGACCCATAGAAGTGTCTACAGATTGACCGTTCTTGATCGCACATACAGATGCGCCGTTACCTAGGTGACAGTTGATGATGTTTACTTCTTCAACTGGTTTGTTTAGTAGGCCTGCAACTTCACGAGTGATGAACAAGTGAGAAGTACCGTGCATGCCGTAACGACGGATACCGTGTTCTTTGTATAGGTTGTATGGAAGAGCGTATAGGTAAGACTCTTCAGGCATAGTTTGGTGGAACGCAGTGTCAAATACAGCAACGTTTTTCAGCTCTGGGAAGTTTTTCTTAGCCGCTTCGATACCGATGATGTGAGCAGGGTTATGAAGAGGTGCAAATGTTGCAGCGTCTTGAATACCTTTTAGAACTTCATCAGTAATTAGTGCAGATTGAGTGAACTGCTCGCCGCCGTGAACGATACGGTGACCGATTGCGCCTAGGTTAGCTTTAAGCTCTGGCTTAGAAGCAAGAATAGTTTCTACCATAAACGCTAGTGCTTCTTCGTGAGCTGCACCATTGCCTAGTTGAGCTTCGTGCTTGCCATCAAGTTTCCACTTGATGCGAGCTTCAGGAAGGTGAAGACACTCAGCAAGACCTGACAAGTGCTCGTCGCCGTTCTCGGCATCAACAACGGCAAATTTAAGAGAAGAACTACCGCAGTTTAAAACTAAAACTAGCTTAGACATGTATGACTACCTGTTATTCGTCTGATAAAAAAATCAGTTAAAGAATGAAAAATTAATCACAAGAATAGCCGATACCCAGAAGGCTGCGTACTAATCCTGGTCAAAAATTGTTCTAATTCCATATAAAGAAATAGTGATGAACCCTTCCATCACTATGATGCGATCCGTGCAGATAGATATCTCGGAGTTGCTTAAATTGTAAATAACAGCAACAATGAGATTGAGGGTCTGCAAAGGATAGCGATAATAAGCAATGATAACAAAAAAAATTTGAAAGAATATTAACTTTCATCAATTTTTTGTACCTTCAGTTGAAATGTTCAACTATTTTTTAGTGAGAGAGCGGTATGAGTAATAAAGTCGGATTGATCCATAGCCTGAAAGATGGCCAGAATTACATGGAGATCTGGCCAGTTCGTAAAGAGCTAAGCGCCATATTTCCGGAACAGCGTATCATTAAGGCGACTCGCTTTGGCATTAAAGTCATGCCGGCCGTTGCTGCGATCAGCGTACTCACTCAAATGGCATTCAACAATTACCACGCGTTACCTCAATCCATTGTTGTTGCCTTGTTTGCGATTAGCTTGCCACTTCAAGGCATTTGGTGGCTTGGTGCTCGATCCAACACGAAATTGCCGCCTTCTTTGGCCTCTTGGTATCGGGAGTTGCATCAAAAAATTGTGGAAACAGGTTTTGCATTAGAGCCTGTCAAAGCTCGCCCTCGTTACAAAGAGCTTGCGATAATACTGAACCGAGCGTTTCGCCAGCTCGATAAATCGTCATTAGAGCGTTGGTCCTAATTTAAATTGTTTGAAATGGAGTGTGCACTGGCCGCTCCATTTTTGATCCTGCCTCTATTACCTACTTTGACGGTCGTTGATGAAGCGAGCGAAGCTTTGTTTACCAAAGATTCTTTCCGGATGAAGAAGTCCCCCCGATCACAAATGTTGCTTTAGTGTTAAATCTTTCTTTTCTTTACTAAGACTTAGTAGTAATAATAAAAACAAGATGCGCAAGAAGTGCACAGTTATATGAACACAACAATACCGCCTTCAAACATTTGAATTCACGAGTCGATACACATATTGAAAGCTCGTGAAACAAGGACGAAGTCACATCAAGGAGTTATGATGAAAACGAAACGTTTATTAGCCACTGCCGTTCTATCAGCTACTGCTATTTTCTCTTCTACCAATGTACTGGCCGCCACTGCAACTGTCGCAGTTTCACAGATTGTCGAACACCCGGCGTTAGACGCGACGCGCCAAGGATTGCTTGATGGTTTGAAAGCGAAAGGCTACGAAGAAGGCAAAAATCTAGAATTTGATTATAAGACCGCACAGGGTAATCCAGCGATTGCGGTGCAAATTGCCCGTCAGTACGTCGGTGAAAATCCTGATGTGTTAGTTGGCATCGCGACACCTTCGGCACAAGCTTTGGTGTCGGCTACTCGCTCTATTCCTGTTGTCTTTACTGCGGTAACAGATCCGGTTGGTGCGAAATTGGTTAAGTCGATGGAACAACCAGGCAAAAACGTAACTGGCCTGTCTGATCTTTCACCCGTTGCTCAGCATGTCGATCTCATCCAAGAAATTCTTCCTCAGGTGAAAAGCATCGGGGTTGTATTTAATCCCGGTGAAGCTAATGCCGTGACTTTAGTTGAATTATTAAAAGAAAGCGCAAAAGCAAAAGGCATACAAGTGGTTGAAGCGACCGCACTAAAAAGTGCTGATGTTCAGTCTGCGACTCAAGCGATTGCAGCGAAATCAGACATTCTTTACGCCCCAACAGACAATACAGTTGCAAGTGCGATTGAAGGGATGATTGTGGCAGCGAATCAAGCGAAGAAACCTGTATTTGGTGGCGCGACGTCGTATGTCGAAAAGGGTGCTATTGCAGGCTTAGGTTTTGACTACTACCAGGTTGGTGTACAAACCGCGGATTACGTGGCGGCGATTCTTGATGGTCAAGAACCAGGCAAGCTGGATGTAAAAGTCGCGACGGGCTCTGACCTTGTAATTAATGAAAGCGCAGCATCTAAGCTCGGTATCAAGCTGCCAAGTTCTGTGGTTGAACGTGCGACAAGCATGCAATAAGTAACGCTTTTTGGGGTTAAGCCTGTCACGTTGGTTGGTAGACGCTTGCCCCAAAATTGATACTCGCCGGATTTCTCGTGTAGAGCATTCTGCTAGAGAAGAAGGGGAGTATACGTTAGAAGTCTTAAGTTCAGGTTGGTATTAGCCAGCCTGAGCATGCAGAAAGGAGCAGTTATGTCTGCATTTGCTTTTTTTGGCGCACTCGAAATTGGCTTGATTTATGGCCTAGTCGCTCTGGGTGTGTATCTTACGTTCCGTGTTCTCGATTTCCCCGATTTGAGTGTGGATGGCAGCTTTCCAATGGGAGCGGCGGTGGCTGCAACGGCGATTGTCGCAGGTATTAATCCTTGGCTTGCGACAATAATGGCGATGATAGCTGGTAGTATGACGGGGTGGGTAACCGCTTTTCTGGCTGTTCGGTGTGGTATTTTACACCTGTTAGCTTCCATTCTTACCATGATCGCTGCATTTTCAATTAATATTCGTATTATGGGCAAACCTAATATGGCGTTGCTTGGAGAGGATACGATTCTCACTCCGTTTGAAGCATTGGGCGATGCGATGTTTATTCGCCCTCTGGTTGTTGGGGTCTTAGTTCTTCTTTCCGCTCTCTTTGTCATTCGCCTGCTGAACAGCGACTTTGGTCTTGGTTTACGAGCCACGGGTGTGAATGCGCGTATGGTTTCTGCGCAAGGGGCGAGCACTGGCTTTTATACCTACTTTGGCTTGGCTTTATCCAACGGGTTTGTGGGATTCGCAGGCGCGTTGTTTGCACAAACGAACAGCTTTGCGGATGTGACCTCTGGCGTGGGCACCATTGTCGTTGGTTTGGCAGCTGTGATTTTGGGGCAGACCCTTATTCCCGGGCGCAAGATTTGGGTTGCGGTATTTGCGGTCATCATCGGTTCGGTACTTTATCGCCTTGCAGTGGCTTTCGCTTTGAGCTCTGGCATGTTTGGTTTACAAGCTTCAGACCTCAACCTTGTTACCGCAGTATTGGTGGCTGTGGCGCTTATTGCTCCAAAGCTAAAACAGAGCATGAGAGCGAAACAACGCGTTACTGATGCTAAACAAGCGGCATCAAAAAATGGTTCTGGGGAGGCATTATGATCGAACTAAATAATATTCAGGTCACGTTCAACCCTGGGACGATTTTGGAAAATCGTGCATTGAAAGGCGTCTCTTTAGAGGTTCCAGAGCATCAATTTCTTACCGTGATTGGTTCTAATGGCGCAGGAAAATCGACGTTGCTTGGTGCGGTGACAGGTGAGACGCCGATGATAGGTGGTCAGGTGATCATTGATGGCAAAGACGTCACCAAGCAGACGGTTGCCCAACGTGCGACGCAATGCGCCCGAGTGTTTCAAGATCCATTGGCCGGGACTTGTGGTGAACTGACGATAGAAGAGAACATGGCTCTAGCGCACATGCGTGGTAAAAAACGCAGCTGGGGGTTGGCGCTCTCTACCAAACGTCGTAAGCTGTTCCAAGAGCGAATTAGCATCCTCGGTCTTGGTTTAGAAGACCGCTTAGGCGATAGCATTGGGTTGCTGTCTGGTGGACAACGACAAGCCGTTAGCCTTGTGATGGCGACGTTATCGGAGAGTAAGTTGTTGTTGCTTGATGAACACACGGCTGCGCTTGATCCTCGTATGGCGGCGTTTGTTATCGACTTAACTAAACGTATTGTCGATGAGTTCGATTTAACCGTGATGATGGTGACGCATTCGATGAAAGACGCATTAGCATGTGGCGATAGGACCGTAATGCTTCACCAAGGTGAAATTGTGCTTGATGTGGCTGGAGAGCAGCGCGCTAACATGCAAGTACCAGACTTGTTGGATATGTTCTCCAAAGTGCGTGGTGAAGAGCTGGCAGATGACAGTCTTTTGTTGAACTAAGCGGTATCCGACAAGTCACTACGCCTACTAAGTGTGATCCTCCTTGAGAAAATTGGCTGATATGTCAACTCGCAAGGAGGATTTCTTGTCTCTAATTCTTCAATAACATAGTGGCATATCCGATGACGAGGAGTGCCCATAATGAACCTGCCATTTATTTTTCATAGTCAAACTATTGATGGTTTAGCTTTTAATGACGAGCAAGTTACAGTCAGACTGAAAACCGAGACATTGGATTTTGATTCCGTCTATGTGCGTATTGAGCCGGACAACGAAGAATATCTGGTCGACATGGCTCAAGTAGGAACGGCTGGTGAATTATTACTATGGGAGGCATCGTTTCGACCAAATCAAGATCGAGATGTCACGCATTATGTGTTTAAGCTCCTCAAAGACGGACAACAATACTGGCTCGATGCACGAGGCGTACAAAAGCGTATTCCACCCAAAGAGTTCCACTTTAAGTTGAATGTAGAGCATCAACCACCAAGCTGGGTCCAAGAGCAAGTTTTCTATCAAATCTTTCCTGACCGTTTTTCTGCTAGTAAAAGTGAGTCTGATATTCGCCACGCTTATGCTCAGTATGATTCTGCATCGATCGTCAAGCCGTGGGGAGACGCGGTAGGCTCTCACCAAAATACCGGGGCGCGTGAATTCTTTGGCGGCGACCTCAAAGGTGTGGAGCAAAAGTTGGACTATCTTGAACAGCTCGGCGTTACTGCGCTTTATTTTAATCCGATCTTTTCTTCACCAAGTAATCATAAATACGACACCACTGATTACTTCACTGTTGACCCTATGTTCGGCACCAATGATCAGTTTGCTGAACTGTGTGAGAAAATCCGTGGTAAGAATATGAAGATTGTCTTAGACGCGGTGTTTAACCACACGTCAGTGCATCATCCTTGGTTTGATATCGAACAAAAAGGAGAAGGAGCGTATGGCAATCCGCAGTCAAAGTTCCGTGATTACTACTTTTTCGAAGGCGAAACCAATCACTACATGGGTTGGAAAGGCATTGGTAACTTACCGGTTCTGAACTTTGAAAATGAACAGGTGCGCGACTACATCTACCAAAGTGAAGAGTCTGTCATCAAGTATTGGCTGAAGCCACCGTACTTGGTTGATGGCTGGCGGTTTGATGTAATCCATATGCTTGGCGAAGGGGAAGGCGCGAAAAACAATGCTCATTATGTGGCAGCGTTTCGTCATGCAACTAAGTCAGTAAACCCGAATGCTTATGTGTTAGGTGAGCACTTTTTTGAAGCAACGCAGTGGTTGCAAGGTGATCAAGAGGATGGGGCGATGAACTACTACGGTTTTGCTCATCCAGTCCGAGCTTTTATCGCACGACAAGACATTATGTACGATCCAATCAACATTGATGGTTTGGAGTTTAAAGTATGGTTGGACGAAGCCAGAGCAAAAATCCCATTTTCGAATCAGCTATCGCAGCTGAATCAACTCGATAGTCACGATACTGCTCGGTTTATCACACTGGTTGATGGTGATAAGCGTAAAATGAACATCGCGCTAGCAATGCTTATGACTTACGTTGGCACGCCTTGTATTTACTACGGGAGTGAAGTCGGTCTAGAAGGAGGTCTAGACCCGGATAATCGTCGTTGTTTTCCTTGGAATGAAATCGAAAGTTCACAATGGCTATCGCTTTACCAACAATGGATCAAGATACGTAAACAATGTAAGCCTTTACAGTCGGGCTGTATTCAATGGCTGCATTGCACTAACAACCAGTTGGCGTACGCACGTGTACTGGGTCGTGAAGCAGTCGTTGTTATGATTAATCTCAGTGGTAATGAATGTTCAATCGATTTACCTATGTGGCAACTGGGCTTGGAGGTTAGCCAAGTTATATCGTTGTTAGATGACACAGAACAGGTTGATTATAAAGGTCATATCTCTGTCAATATGTCGGCACAGAGCTGCAAATTATGGCGACTAAAGTGACACCACACTCTATATTGATTAAACTCCTTTAATATATAAACGGTCTCAAACAGCGCGCACACATTTGTTTGGTCTCTTGTTATCTGGTGCTGCATTGCATGCGTCACCAGATAACGAGTATCAATTTAATAGCAGTCATAAGAGACTATTGACCTTTCATATGCATGGTACTCAATGGTAAACCAAAGGCGATTTAGCCTCTCATTTGTCATCTTTTTTCCTCTGGCGTTATTTGTAGTGGTTTTACTCGTGACAACGAAAAATTACTATGATGCGGTTAACCGCTATATCGATTCTGAGTATTCGCGTATCGAGCGTGCAATGTCTCGCGGTATTAAAGTACTCACGGCTTTAGATTACAGCTTCACCAACTATACCAATTACGCTAACCCACTGTTTGAAGAACATAATTCTTTAGTCAAAGAAGGGCTTTGTTATCTTTGGCCTATAGATGTGTTATTACTCGAAAGTGTTTATAGTGAAGGGTTACCTGCGGTTGACCTTGATTATATGATCGTAGGGGACGAAAGCTTATGTCAGCAAGGTTCAACGATTAACCAGTTAGCTGAACAAAAGGCGGGTTTTGCGCCGTCATTGTCATTTCTGCACGATATTGAATCGCACATTGTTGGAATCCATTACATTGACAAGCGCGGTTACGTTATCTCCTCACCAGATACCTACGCAAAAAATTTCACAAGAGAGCTTTTGTCAACGCTAAAAGCCCGACCTTTTTGGCAAAAAACCGCGCAAGATAAAGTGAACATTACCTTGGCTGGACCAGGGCCTGTGTTGGACTCGATGGAAGGTCAAGTCATTAGTATGACGGTACCCGTCTATGAGAAAGGAGAACACCAAGGTGTTTTGTCTATTGATTTTGACATCAATACGCTTATGGCTTCGTCGCTAGGTCTTGTAGGTCAGTTTCATTTGGTTTCCAATTTACAATCCATTCCTTCAAACAGTACACGAATCAAACCAGTCGAGTTAGAGCGATTGAGTGCGAATCACAGCATGTACTACGAGTACAACCTTTGGGATGAAGCTAAGAACCTAGCGGTTTTTGAAAAATACAGCCTTATTGTCGCACTATTTATTTACGTGCTGAGTACCGTCGTCTTGTTCTATGTGAATATGCATAGCGAGCGACGTTACTTTAAAGAACTGGCAGCAAGAGACCCAATGACCAGCTTATTGAATCGTCGAGGTATGCAAACCGTGTGGCGTAATAAGATGACAAAAAAACAGGTTGCTTTAGCAGTGTTCGATATTGATAACTTCAAGAAGATCAACGACACCTATGGTCATGATGTCGGTGATTCTGCAATTCAGCTTGTTGCAAAATGTATACGTGAAAATATTCGCCATACCGATGTTGCCTCAAGGTTTGGTGGCGAAGAATTCGTTTTAGCGATTTATGACGAAGATTCAGAAGGCATTAAACTCATTTTAGACAGAGTAAAAAAAGCCATAGATGAGCGCTCGATACGCGTAACGAAAGAAGGCTTTACGATCTCTGGCGGTGTGGTGTTTAGTAAAGAGAGCCGAGTAGAGAACTTTGATGAATTGTTTAAAGCGGCGGATGAAAAGTTATATCAAGCCAAAAGTACCGGCAAAAATAAGATCTGTTACTAGGATTTAGGTACAAAAAAGGACGAGATATTCGTCCTTTTTTGTGTTCGGGAGTTATGCAACCTGAGAGTTTAAGTCATCGCGGTAGCGTTGAATATGCTCAACAATTGGTGCGGCTTTATTGAACGTTCTGATTTCTCTAAATAGGTCTTTTGCTTCAGGATAAGCCTGACGCAAATAAGAGAACCATTGTTTTACGCGGTTTGGGTAATACAAGCCTTTATCGCCTTTCATCTCAAACTTGGAGTAATAGATGAGCAACTCAACCACCTCGGGCCATGACATTGGCTGGTGGTTATGTTTTACCATATTGCCTAAGTTAGGGATATTGAAAGCGCCTCGGCACACCATCAAAGAGTTAACGCCAGTCGTTTCAATGCAACGTTGACCGTCTTCATAATTCCAAATTTCACCATTCGCTATCAGTGGGATATAGAAACGTTCGCGAATTTGGTTGATGTAATCCCATTTTATCTCAGAAGCTTTATAACCACCTTGTTTAGTACGTGCGTGTACGGTCAATTCATTTGCGCCAGCAGACTGAATGGCATCGACAATTTCAAAGCAATCTTCAGGGTTTTCCCAGCCAAGACGAATTTTTGCAGTTACGGGAATGGCTTCTGGAACGGCTTCTCGACAAGCTTTAACCACACGGTGAATGAGCTCTGGATGTTGGAGTAGCGCTGCTCCACCTTTACTTTTGTTGACCATTTTGGCTGGGCAACCAAAGTTTATATCAATGCCTCTTGCGCCAAGATTTGCCGCTTTAATTGCGTTCTCAGCCATCCAGTTCGGTTCTTGTCCCAACAATTGCACATGTACTGGCACACCAGATGCAGTCTGAGAACCTTGCAACAGCTCTGGGCATAAACGGTGAAACACATGATCGGGTAATAGCTGGTCGATTACGCGAACAAACTCCGTAACACACAGGTCATAGTCGTTTATCTCGGTCAGGATTTGGCGCATCAAATGATCTAAAACGCCTTCCATTGGGCCTAGTACAACTCGCATAGCTTGCCTAATACAGTTTGGTGGTAAAAAAGAGGGCGATTGTAGCGATGTAAGTTAAGTTTGTCATTAAAAGACTCGAAGAGCCCAATGCCGTCAAACACACAACGTTAGGTTACTTGCTTTTGAGCTCTGAGGTATAATGCCGCCAAATTTATGGGAAACCAGATGTCATGCAATACACATTGATTGAAAAAGGTGAAGTTCACGTCGATGAATCTTGCCTATTTATCGAAGGCGCAGTGTTAGCTGCGAATCTGACGACAAAACCACTCGCTCCTGAAAAGTGGTTAGAGCCGCTATTAGGTGAGGGATTCAAAGCGACTCAACCAGCTGTGGAAGAGCAAATTCACAAGCAGCATAACCGAATTCAACGAAACGAATATTCCGTGCTAGAGCTAACAGGCAAAGAACCTGAACAACTTGCTGATTTTGCCGAAGGCTTTATGTCTGTTTGGCCAATGATTGAAGAGCAGTGGCAAGACGTTGAGCTCAATGATGGATTACAGCGTATGTTGCAAGCATTACTGACCACTTTGATGCTGGCTATCGATGAGCCAGCAACGCAGCAACAGATGCGCGACGCAGGTATTGAAACGCCACCGGCCCTGACAGATTTAGTCGATCAGCTTGATTTAATGGTCGGTGAAGTCGCGCTGGGCGCGGATGAGTTGATGGTAGGCAATAAAGCTCAAAGCCTAAACCCATTCAAAGGTATCGGGCGCAATGATCCCTGTCCTTGTGAGAGCGGAAAAAAATTCAAGCAGTGCTGTGGTCAATCACGCGGCTAAATCGAATCGCCGCGCTATCCACTTAACAAAAAGCCGACCAGATGGTCGGCTTTTTGTTAATTTTTACGCGTCAGTAGGATTAACGAATTGGATTAACGCGTTTTGCAGGGAAGAATTGTGCAATTACAATTAATGCCAAAGCGATTAAATTGCCTGCAAAAATTACGACTAACCATTGTGGCATTGATAAATCAAGGAACTGCCATACAACCTTAGAGCAATCACCATATGCTTCAAACATCCAAGGAACCCACTGATTGAGCGGAGCCCAGCTAGGGAATGTGACGAATAAATCGCAAGTCGCGAATGGTGATGGATTAAACTGGTAGTCAACGTGCTGCATCGCAAGTAACAAACCCTTGTAAGCACTTAATCCCCAGCCTATCAAACCTAGCCAGCGGAAAATTGGGTTCTTGGGTGCCAATATACCAACCATTGCAGCGACGCCCACTCCCATCATCGCGACTCTTTCATAAATACACATGACACATGGTGCAAGCATCATGACGTGCTGAAAATAGAGGGCACATGCTTCAAAGAAAACGACAAATAGCAGAAGCAGTAGCCACGATAAACGTCCCTTTGAAAACTGGTTAAGTGAATTTAAAATAGTCACGTTTTTGTTCCTGTCTGAAATAGAAAAAGCTCTGAATACTCAGAGCTTTTTATCGTGGATAAGTTTCCTAATCAACTCAAATTTTAGTGACCACCGGATACTACGGGAGTCAGATCACCACTATGAGGTAAAATCCAACCAGCTTCGTAGAAAGAAGCTGTTGCAGGCTCTAGGAAGAACATGATTCCCATCAGACCGACAATCGCAAGAACGACGGTGTAAGGCAGCGCCATGATAACCATTCGACCGTAAGACAGACGAATTAATGGAGCGAGAGCCGATGTGAGTAAGAATAGGAATGCCGCTTGACCGTTTGGCGTTGCAACAGAAGGCAGGTTAGTACCAGTATTGATTGCCACCGCCAGTAAGTCGAACTGATCACGAGTAATGAGACCCTCAATGAGTGCAGTTTTTACTTCATTGATGTAAACCGTACCAACGAACACGTTATCCGACACCATAGATAATAAGCCATTCGCCACATAGAACAGAGCTAGCTGAGTACCTTTATCTTCAACGGCAAGCACCGCATCGATGACTGGTTTAAACAGCTCTTGGTCAATGATTACGGCAACGATCGAGAAAAATACTGCAAGCAGTGCAGTGAAGGGCAGGGCCTCTTCAAACGCTTTCCCCATGGAGTGCTCTTCAATGACACCAGTAAATGCGGTCGCTAATATGATCACAGAAAGGCCAATTAAGCCGACAGCCGCTAAGTGCAAAGCGAGTGCAACGATCAACCAAACCGCAATAAGACCTTGAACCCAGAGTTTTGCGACATCTTGATTTGTTCGCGTTTTACGCTCTTCACGGTCAAAATCGACGAGGATCTGACGAACGTTGTTAGGAAGCTTTGCGCCGTAGCCAAACACTTTAAGCTTTTCAACTAAAGCACAAGTGACGAGACCACAGAAAAATACAGGTAGTGTCACTGGAGACATACGGATTAGGAATTCACCAAATAACCAACCCGCTTGGTCTGCAATAATTAAGTTTTGAGGTTCACCAACCATCGTGGTTACGCCACCTAAGGCAGTACCTACACCAGCATGCATCAACAAAGAGCGCAAAAAGGCACGATAGTTTTCTAAGTCATCACGCGTTAGTTCAGTGATCGTGTCATCTTGTGTATGGTCATGGTCACCGATAGGGTTACCAGACGCTACTTTGTGATAGATAGAGTAAAAGCCGATCGCCACGCTGATAACAACGGCGATAACCGTCAAGGCATCCAAAAATGCAGACAAAAATGCCGCAGCAAAGCAGAACGCGAGTGATAGTAGGGTTTTAGAGCGAATGCCAAGTAAAATTTTGGTAAAAATGAACAGCAATAGCTGCTTCATGAAGTAGATGCCCGCAACCATAAATACCAGAAGTAGCAGTACTTCGATATTTGCTACTAATTCGTGCTTAACTTGCGCAGGGCTAGTCATGCCGATAGCAATGGCTTCAATAGCAAGTAAACCGCCAGGTTGTAATGGGTAGCATTTTAATGCCATTGCTAGCGTGAAAATAAATTCAGCGACCAACAACCATCCAGCTACAAATGGGTTTATTAGGAAGAATACAATCGGGTTAATTATTAAGAAGGCTATAATGGCAACTTTGTACCAATCAGGCGCTTTACCAAGGAAGTTCTTGATAAAAGCGTTTCCGAGCGATATCGGCATGATAATTCTCTTTATAACAAAATTATGAATAGACACTACAATAGTGCTTAAGTATCTGTTTGTTAGACTTATTAACTAGTCTTTAAAAACAATAACTTAGTAAAACAACAATCCTTTGTTTATTGTAGTCTTGCCAAGTTACTTCCCCTGAACTCAAGCACCGCTCACTTTCGACCGCAAACTCTACACTCAGGCATTTATTAGTCAATAACAAAACGTGATGCTACCGACTAAAATGACTTTTTAAATGTAATAACGCGATCAAAACGGCGTTACTATACCATGAAAGTCTTAAAAAAATCCTCTTGGATTTTAAATGACGGTCAGTGACGAGAAAAGGCAAATTAAGAAAGAATATTAACTGTGATATACAAAGTAATTTTTCATATTTTGAATATAAAAATGTGACACGGTTGTCTTTATTTCTCCGAGATTTGTGAGCTGTTTAATTAAATGAAAATTCATATTTTACTGCTTTCGCTCGCATGTTAGAGCCTCTTAAATTGACACAACATATAGAGTATTAACTCTATGTTATGGAGTCGTTTCCACTATTGATCGTAAATTTTCTCAAACCGCTAAGTAGTGGTATGATGAGTAGTATCGACCCTCAGAAATCAATATTGGATAAAAAGTAGAATGGTCATAAAGGCGAAAAGCCCTGCGGGATTCGCAGAAAAATATATTATCGAGAGCATTTGGAACGGCCGTTTTCCTCCAGGCTCAATTTTACCTGCTGAGCGCGAGCTGTCCGAACTGATTGGTGTTACTCGAACGACTTTAAGAGAGGTTCTTCAACGACTAGCCCGTGATGGATGGCTGACTATCCAGCACGGCAAACCTACGAAAGTTAACCAATTTATGGAGACCTCTGGTCTGCATATTTTGGATACTTTAATGACGCTAGACGTTGATAATGCGACAAACATTGTAGAAGATCTGCTTGCGGCACGTACTAACATCAGTCCTATCTTTATGCGCTATGCATTTAAAGCGAACAAAGAGAGCTCTGAGCGTACAATTAAGAACGTAATCGAATCTTGTGAAGCTTTAATGAATGCGGCTTCCTGGGACGAATTCATCGCTTCTTCGCCGTATGCTGAAAAAGTTCTGCAGAATGTGAAAGAAGATAACGAGAAAGATGAAGCGAAGCGTCAAGAAATCTTGATTGCTAAAACGTTCAACTTTTACGATTATATGCTTTTCCAGCGCCTAGCATTCCATTCAGGAAATCAAATTTACGGTTTGATCTTTAATGGTTTGAAGAAGCTCTACGATCGTGTCGGTAGCTACTACTTCTCAAATCCAGCTTCTCGTGAGCTAGCTCTGAAGTTTTACCATCAATTGCTCGAAACTTGTGAAAGTGGCCAGCGTGAACAACTACCAGTAGTGATTCGTCATTATGGTATGGAAAGTGCGTTGATCTGGAACGAAATGAAAAAGCAATTACCAACGAACTTCACGGAAGACGACAGCTAAGCGCTGACAAGTTGGATAAACGAAAACCGCAGTGCCTTAGGCCTGCGGTTTTTTTGTTTTTATTTATAAGTCGGCGACGGACCAAGCACCAATAATAAGGCATGGAACGTTTATCCTGCTAGCGAGAGTCTGGGTAACGGTAGATATAATGACTCTACGACATCTGAAAGGACATGGTCGTAAGTATTGAAGATGGTCAATGACAAGTCCGATGTGACGCCATAAAGCTCTGCTTCTGTTAAGTCGACATGACTCCCTGTCACGTATTCATTTAGCGTCTGTATTGAGCGCGTGGAAGCAGGAGAGGTAATGCTAAGTGGAGCGATAACCGCTAGTTGGTTTAGCTTACGCATCATGACCGATGCATAGTTTTTGAAACGCTCATTTCCGCCTTGTTCTCCTAAATCTTGAATGCTGATTCGTAACTGAGTCAGGGTCTCCAAGCTATCTATAATGTTTTGCCAGTTCATGTGATACTCATTATGCAAGTCATCTCTTTGCTCAACCGCTAGCCATGCGATGGTTACTTCATCCATCAAAAACAAGCAATGACGAATTAACTTACCATGCTCCATCTGGTTTCTTGCAACACTATGGTCATTCCATTGTTCAAGTAGTTTCCCTACTTTAATCTGTAATACGCGATACATGGGTTTGTTTTCAAACCGTGATGTTTCGACTAAAAGATGCAGCTTGTTAGTCAGAGCATCATGAAGAGCGTCCAATTTTTGTTGATCGTTTTGTTGGAATTGAAGCGAGTAGTGAGTAGCAGCTCGGTGGTGTCTCAGAAGGTGAACAACATCTCGCAACAATGTTAACAGCTGATATTTGCGCGCATGTTGCTGCTCTCGTTTAGAAGATAAGTGATATATTCCGGCTAAAATAGCGATGGACAATAGTGTGGAAATCAAAACAAACATAACCAACTCCTTGTTAGTGTTTGGACCTAACAAGGAAGATTGCAGTTTTGATGCCACTAATTAACTTCTACTAAAACAGTGAGTTAGGCTTGTGACGGGAAAGATGCTGTACAAGTTTGGTGCACAAATTCCCCAAAAGTGTGAATTCAGTCAAAAAAAGTCCCCGCTGAACTGGCGAGGACTTTTTAAATTTGATCGTAAAGCTACAACTTACATTACGCGCATGCCAGGTTGAGCGCCTTCGTGTGGCTCAAGGATCCACAGGTCGCTACCACCAGGGCCTGCCGCTAGGATCATACCTTCAGACATACCAAACTTCATCTTACGAGGTTTTAGGTTTGCTACCATTACCGTTAGCTTGCCTTCTAGCTCTTCAGGTTTGTAAGCTGACTTGATGCCAGAGAATACCTGACGAGTTTCACCACCGATGTCCAATTGGAACTTAAGCAGTTTGTTGGCTTTTGGTACTTCTTCACAAGAGATGATACGAGCGATACGCATATCTACTGCAGCAAAAGCATCGAACTCAATCTCTTCAGCGATTGGTTCTTTGTCTAGCTCGGTTTGGCTAGCCTTGTTCTTTTCCGCTTCAGCTTTCTCTTTCGCCGCCATTTCTGCCGCCGCATCTTCTTTAGACGCTTCGATCATCGCTTCAACACTCTTCGGATCGATACGGTTGAACAGTGCTTTGAACTTAGTGATCTCGTGGCCTGTTAGTGGAGCAGCGATGTTTTCCCAAGTTAGCTCTTGGTTTAGAAACGCTTCAGTACGCGCAGCTAGCGATGGCATTACTGGTTTCAGGTAAGTCATCAGTACGCGGAATAGGTTGATACCGACAGAACAGATGTCTTGTAGTTCCTGATCTTTGCCTTCTTCTTTTGCTACAACCCACGGTGCTTTTTCATCAACGTATTGGTTAGCTTTGTCTGCCAATGCCGTGATTTCACGGATTGCACGACCAAACTCACGCGTTTCGTAAAGCTCAGCGATACGGTCAGCAGCAGCAACAAATTCGTTGTAAAGTTCAGGCTCTGCAAAGTTGTCAGACAGTTTGCCTTCAAAACGTTTCGCGATGAAACCTGCGTTACGAGATGCCAGGTTAACGATCTTGTTAACAACGTCAGCGTTTACGCGCTGAGTGAAGTCTTCAAGGTTAAGATCTAGATCGTCGATACGGCTGTTTAGCTTCGCAGCGTAGTAGTAACGTAGACACTCAGGGTCTAGGTGCTCTAGGTAAGTGCTTGCTTTTACGAACGTACCTTTAGACTTCGACATTTTCGCGCCGTTTACGGTTACGTAACCGTGTACGAATACGTTGTTAGGCTTGCGGAAGCCAGAACCTTCTAGCATTGCTGGCCAAAATAGGCTGTGGAAGTAAACGATGTCTTTACCGATGAAGTGGTACAGCTCTGCTGAGCTGTCTTTCTTCCAGTACTCGTCGAAATCTAGGTCGTCGCGCTTGTCACATAGATTTTTGAAAGAGCCCATGTAGCCGATAGGTGCGTCTAGCCATACGTAGAAGAATTTGTTCTTCTCTCCTGGGATTTCGAAGCCAAAGTATGGCGCATCACGTGAGATATCCCATTGCTGCAAACCAGATTCGAACCATTCTTGCATTTTGTTCGCTGTTTCAGCTTGTAGCGAGCCAGAGCGAGTCCACTCTTTTAGCATGCTTTCAAACTGAGGCAGGTCGAAGAAGAAGTGCTCAGAATCTTTCATTACTGGCGTCGCACCAGAAACCGCAGATTTAGGATTGATCAGTTCTGTTGGGCTGTAAGTCTCACCACAGTTGTCACAGTTGTCACCGTACTGGTCTTCAGACTTACATTTTGGACAGGTACCTTTTACGAAACGGTCCGGTAAGAACATCTCTTTTTCTGGATCGAACAGCTGAGAGATAGTTCGGCTAGAGATAAAGCCATTTTTCTTCAACTCAAGATAAATGTGTGACGCTAGCTCACGGTTCTCATCTGAGTGTGTGCTGTGGTAGTTATCAAAGCTGATATCAAATCCAGCGAAGTCTTTTTGGTGCTCTTCGCTAACTGCGGCAATCATTTCTTCAGGAGTAATACCCATCTGTTGCGCTTTAAGCATGATTGGCGTGCCGTGAGCATCGTCAGCACAGATGAAGTTTACAGTGTTGCCGCGTAGGCGTTGGTAACGAACCCAAATGTCCGCTTGGATATGCTCAAGCATATGACCAAGGTGGATCGAACCGTTAGCGTACGGAAGGGCACAAGTTACCAGCATTTTCCTTGACGGAAAGTTTTTTGGATCGTTTGCCATACTTAATATTCGCTTTTCTTGATAGGTATAAATAAATTTTGATGGATAATACTACCCCATGAACTGACTAACTCCAAGGTGTCAAACTGCGGAATGCCTTAGTTTTTTTGGGGTTCTGGTTGAGCCTGGACGGTGGTAGCATGACATCTAAAAGGAGGGCTTATGCATCAGTTCACTTCAAAACAAGATTTTTGTCACTGGTTTAACCAATTCCAACATCCACAGTTGGTGGAAAACTGGGCAGATATTCATGGCGCAATTTCGATTACGACACAGGGTTCTATTGATATAACGTTGCCATTCGCAAGTAATGAGCTTCAAACCGTACTGCATGACTGGATCAAACAGCAGCAAGCCTCGGGTAAAGTGGCTGAATTCCCATTTAATATTCGCCTTGGAGTTAAAGCTTTAGAAACTCAAGTGGCTCACTCGGTTAAGGGTGTTAAGAACATCATTGCCGTCAGTTCTGCGAAAGGTGGCGTTGGTAAATCTACTACCGCAGTTAACTTAGCGTTGGCGATTGCTCAATCTGGGGCGAAAGTGGGATTGTTGGATGCAGATATCTATGGTCCGTCTGTACCTATGATGTTGGGGCAAGAAGATGCTAAACCAGAAGTTCGTGATGGCAAGTGGATGGAACCCATTTTTGCTCACGGCATCTATACTCATTCTATCGGTTATTTGGTGGATAAATTAGAAGCGGCGATATGGCGCGGTCCAATGGCTTCAAAAGCATTGTCGCAGTTATTAACTGAAACAGATTGGCCAGATTTGGATTATTTGGTGATTGATATGCCGCCAGGTACGGGGGATATTCAATTGACTCTGTCACAACAAATTCCGGTAACAGGTAGCGTGCTAGTCACAACACCGCAAGATTTAGCCCTTGCCGATGCAAGGAAGGGAGCGGCAATGTTTAACAAAGTCCATGTCCCGGTTATTGGTGTTGTGGAAAACATGAGTTATCACATTTGTAGTCAATGTGGCGCGAAAGAGCATATTTTTGGTATGGGCGGAGCTGAAAAAATGTCGCAAGAATTTGGCTTAGCATTGTTAGGACAAATTCCGCTTCATATCTCTATGCGAGAAGATATTGACGCTGGCGTGCCAACGGTAGCAAGACGCCCAGAAAGTGAGCATGCAGGGTATTATAAGCAACTTGCCGATCGCGTATGTAGCACGATGTTTTGGCAAGGCAAAGCAAAACCAGATGCGATTAGCTTTACAATGGTGAACTAAGTTTACTATGCCTGCTGGTTGATAATTGCACATTTTAACGTTTGCTCGGAGGTTAATCCTCTGAGCAGGCAGAAACTTATGACTAAACCCTAATTCCAACTAGTAACTATGGGGTGAACTCCCTATAATCAGGCAGTTTATCTTTTTATGTGACTAGAAATCATCATCGGGTGCAAACTAATGTCTGATAATAATCAATGCGTCATCGTAGGTATTGCTGGCGCTTCTGCTTCTGGAAAAAGTCTGATCGCGAGCACTATTTATAATGAGCTTCGCGCGAAAGTAGGCGATCATCAAATCGGTGTCATCACGGAAGATTGCTACTACAACGACCAAAGCCACCTAAGCATGGAAGAGCGAGTAAAGACGAACTACGATCACCCGAGTGCGTTGGACCACGACCTACTGTGTGAGCACCTAGAAAAATTGGTACGTGGTGAAGCAGTAGAAGTGCCTGAGTACAGCTACACTGAGCACACAAGAACAATTAACACCACCACAATGACACCTAAAAAGGTGATCATTCTAGAAGGTATCCTTCTTCTTACAGACCCTCGTCTTCGTGATTTGATGCATGCGACAGTATTTATGGACACACCGTTAGATATTTGCTTGCTTCGCCGTGTTAAGCGTGATGTGGAAGAACGAGGCCGAACTATGGAGTCTGTTCTTAAGCAATACCAACAAACAGTACGTCCGATGTTCATGCAGTTTATCGAACCTTCTAAGCAATATGCGGACATTATTGTTCCTCGCGGTGGTAAAAACCGTATCGCAATTGATGTATTAAAAGCTCACATTGCAAGACTTTTGAAAGCTTAAGCCTATAGACGGCTATATCGCTTTATTTTTAAGAGAAGAAGTGGCACCTTAAGTGCCACTTCTTTTTTTGTTTTTAAATTAGTCAGTTGCAGGTTAAAACCAGACACTTTTCACGCTTTTGTGGAACTGTCAGCGGTAAATGGAGTCTGCGCTTATAATTGTAAAAACACTCGAGCAAGGAAAAACAAATGAAGAAACTGCTCTTAATTCTAGCAATACCGATTGTGGTCATTTTGGTCGCAATTTTAGCGTTAACCATCTTCGTCAATCCGAATCAGTTTAAACCCCTTATTGTTGAGCAAGCGCAAAAGCAAACGGGATTAGAGTTGGTGATTGAAGGGGATATCAGTTGGCAATTTTTCCCATCGATTGGCTTTGAGTTGGGACATACAGAATTGCGAAATCCACAAGGCTTTAGTAAACCCAATTTATTCAAAGTTGATACCGTTGGTGTAGACATCTCTGTTATGCCACTTTTTAGTCAGCAGCTTGAAATTGGAAACGTCACGCTTGATGGTGCTGAGTCCTACATTGAAACCAAGAAAGATGGCAGCAAGAATATTGATGCATTGACGAAAGCCCAAACACAACAAGCAGAACAAGAGAGCAATGCTGCGCCTACGCAAAATGGTGAAACGCAAACTTCTGGTTCTGATTGGAGTATTAATCTTGCTGGCGTTACTGTTTCTAACGGTTCATTAGAAATGCAGGATAAGCAAGCCGGTAGTTACACCAAACTTTATGATATTTCATTAAACCTTTCCGAATTCGCTTTTGACAACTGGACAACGGCTGATTTTGGCGTGAAGGGCGAAATGAACGACCAAAAGTTCACCGCGAAAGGTCAGGCAGACTTTAAGCTAGAAAAAGGTTTGGCAAACTACGCGCTAAAGAACATCAACTTTGATGCGACATACTCTGACCCTGCCAATAAAATTGAATCGGCAACGATCGGTTTAGACACGTTTGAATTCGATAAAGTAAATAACCTGACTTATGCCATTAAGGGTGACGCTGGTGGTATGAAGTTAGATATGCAGGGTGCTGGTCAACTTAGCTTGGACAAGGCTATCAGCAAAGTACAGTTGGATAAGTTAACTCTTAAATCGACTTTTGAGGGTGATGCCTTACCTCAGTCCCCGATGAAATTCGACATGGTGTCTGATCTGTCTTTCGACCTAACGAAAAACCATCTGAGTTTTGTTCTAGAGAAGTTAACAGCGAATGCTATCGCCCTAGATGGTAAGGCAGATGTGACACTCGGTGATATTCCTAAAGTACGCTTTGCTCTCCATAGCCCCAATATCGATCTTGATGAGTTCTTAGGGTTAGATAAGCAAGCTGCCGAAGGTAATAAGCCTGCTTCTGGTGGCGAGAGTGCTCCTGCCGGACCTGAGGTTGAGCCTGATTTGTCTGCGTTGAAAACGTTAGATGTAAAGGGTGACATTACCATCGACAAATTCAAAGCGGCAAATGCGAAGATGGAAGCGGTAAAAACGAGCTTCACTGTAAATCGTGGCGTGTTTGAGCTTACATCTTTTAGTTCGAAGTTGTACCAAGGCTCAATCTCAGCGACAGCGAAGTTAGATGCACGCCAATCACCAGCGACTTACAGTGTTAAAAAGTCAATCAAAGGCGTGAAAGTTCAACCGCTACTTATAGACGTTGCTGAAAACGACAAACTTGAAGGGACAGGTAACATTGATGTGAATGTTACAGGTAAGAGTCTCACGCCTACCGGTATCAAGAAGAATCTATCTGGTACGGTTGTTATCAATTTTGCTGACGGTGCGGTGAATGGCATCAACGTTGCTCAGTTGATTCGTGAAAACTATGCGAAATTTAAAGGGCAAAAAGTTGAAGGCACCAATGAAGCTAAGAAAACAGACTTCAGTGCGATGACGGCGACATTGAAACTCAACAAAGGTGTAGTATCAACGGATAATATGCAAGCTCAGTCTCCATTGTTACGTGTTCGTGGTAAAGGTACCGCAAACTACATCAATGAAACAGTCGACTTTACTATCAGCACGTCAGTTGTAGGCAGCCTAGAAGGCCAGGGCGGTAAAGATATAGATGAGCTGAAAGACATCACGATTCCAATCAATGTGTCTGGTAAGTGGGCAGAACCTAAATTCAAGCTCGTATTCGATGATGTTCTGAAGCAGAAAGCTCAAAAAGAAATCGATCGTGGCGTGGAGAAGCTAACGGACAAAATCAAAGACGAGAAAACCAAAGATGCGGTCGATGGTTTATTGAAGAATCTTTTCAACTAACCGTGCGTGAAAACCAAAAGGGTTGGCATTTTGCCAACCCTTTTTAAATTACTCTGCGAGTGTTACCAATCGACGCCTTTGAGGGCTTTTACGCCAGATTCAAATGCGTGCTTTACATTTTTCACTTCAGAAACGGTATCGGCCATTTCAATCAGGGTTCGATGTGCGCCACGCCCAGTAATAATAACCGACTGCATTTTAGGTCGGTTGCTCAGCGCTTCGACCACTTCGTCTAAGTCGATGTAGCCGTAGCTCACCATATAAGTTAGCTCGTCAAACAAGATGACATCGATAGAGTCGTCTTGCAGCATGCGTTTACATTCTTGCCATACGCCTTGCGCTGCTTCGGTATCAGCGGCTTTGTTTTGAGTTTCCCATGTAAAGCCGGTCGCCATTACTTGGAATTCAACGCCGAGTTTCTCAAGTAGGTTGCGCTCACCGTTGTCCCAAGTACCTTTAATAAACTGCGCGACAGCACAATTCAAACCATGACCCACTGCGCGTGCGATCGTACCGAATCCTGATGTCGATTTACCTTTACCATTTCCGGTAATGATCAGTAGCAGACCTTTTTCCTCTTGAGCAGCAGCGATTTTTGCGTCTACCTGTTCTTTGACTTTTTGTTGGCGAGCTTTATGGCGTGCTTCTTTATTTTCTTCGATAGACATAATACTTCCTCAATTCCTTTTCGTGCTGTGCCCAAGCTAATTTGGGTTCATTGATTTATCTCGCTATGATAGACCAACATATCGTGAAGAAAAACCACCGATAATTCAGGGAATAAAATGAAGAAAATACTTGTTGTTTGTATGGGAAACATTTGTCGGTCACCAACTGGAGAGGCAGTGTTAAGAGCGAAAGCTCAAAAGCTAGGCGTTGAAGTAGAGGTTGAGTCGGCAGGTACAATTGGCTACCACGCAGGAAACCGACCGGATTCAAGAGCGATGGCAGCAGGAAAGCTGCGAGGCTATTCTTTTAGAGGAATGCAAGCGCGCCAAGTCACCATTGATGACTTTGAAAAGTTTGACCTTATATTAGCCGCAGATAAAGCAAATTTGGCCGATTTATTGGATATTTGTCCGTTGAAGTATCGACACAAAGTATCGTTATTTTTAAGTCATTCTGGGTCAGGTTACGACGAAGTCCCTGATCCATACTATGGTGGGGAAGATGGCTTTGAACTGGTGCTTGATTTAATCGAAGAGGCATCAGATGCTATTTTGAAGAAGCTATAATCGCCGGGCTTGAAGACAATAGAAAAAGGGATGAGCTCAGCTCATCCCTTTTTATTCGTGTTAACCCGCTAGTATGTCGGTTGCGACTTTGTAGCTTGGGTCTTCCTTCACGTTAATTTCAACCAAGCTGCCAGCTTTGTCCAAAAGTTTACGACAATCTGGGCTTAGGTGACGAAGGTGCAGCGTTTTACCTTGAGCATTGTAACGCTCAGCCAGTGTTTCAATGGCTTCAATTGCAGAGTGATCTGTCACGCGAGAGTCTGCAAAATCGACAATCACATCTTTTGGATCTTCAGGCGCGTTAAACAACTCCAGGAAGTTAGCCGCAGAGCCAAAGAAAATAGGGCCGTGAATCTTGTACTCTTTTGAACCTTCCTCGTTTAAGCACGTGTCGGCATAGATGTGCTTAGCGTGTTGCCATGCAAACATTAATGCAGAAACGATAACACCAACCGCTACGGCAACAGCAAGGTCAGTAAGAACAGTAACAACGGTCACAAGAACAATAACGAAGAAGTCTTGCTTCGGTACGCGGCGTGCTAGCTTAAATGTTGCCCATTCGAATGTACCAATGACAACCATGAACATCACACCAACCAGAGCAGCGAGTGGGATCATTTCAATTAGCGAAGAAGCGAATAAGATAAACATCAATAGAGCGATAGCCGCAACGATACCAGATAGACGGCCGCGACCACCTGAGTTTACGTTGATCATCGACTGACCAATCATCGCACAACCACCCATTGCGCCAAACACAGAACACGTCATGTTTGCCATACCTTGACCGATACATTCGCGGTTAGATTGACCACGAGTATTCGTCATCTCATCTAAAACTGTCAGTGTTAGTAGAGATTCAATTAGACCAATGGCCGCGAGAATGATCGCGTATGGAAGAATGATTTGTAGTGTCTCTAGTGTAAATGGTACCGCAGGAATAGAGAAGGTTGGTAGTGAACCTGCGAGTGTTGCAGCTTCATCTCCAGACATTGTACGCAGGAAGTCAACAACAGTGCGAGTTTCCAGATCCAAGCCAACCACTAAAGCCGTCACCGTTACGATCGCAACAAGTGAAGAGGGTACAGCTGTTGTGATTTTTGGTAGAAAGTGAATGATTGCCATAGTCAGCGCAACCAAACCAAGCATTAGCAGCATCTGGTCTTGTGGTAGCCAAGTAAGCATGCCGTTGATGTCAGGCGCTTTAAACTGACCCAACTGAGCTAGGAAGATAACAATAGCCAGACCGTTCACAAAACCGATCATCACAGGGTGAGGTACGATACGGATGAACTTACCCAATTTAAACATACCAGCGGCAATTTGAAGAATACCAGCGAGCATGATGGCTGCGAATAGGTACTGGACACCGTGAGTCGCGACAAGCGAAACCATTACGACTGCCATGGCACCTGTTGCACCAGAGATCATGCCGGGACGACCACCGAAAATGGAAGTAATAAGACCAACGATGAATGCAGCGTAAAGACCGACCATCGGATCTACGCCTGCGACGAACGCAAATGCGACAGCTTCAGGAACCAATGCTAGCGCAACGGTTAAGCCTGATAGCACATCATTTTTTACGGAGTGCTTAGAAAATTGGGGAAATTCGAACATGTTTGTTTTTAAGTTCTCTTTGCAATGAGTTAAACCCGACACATATTCGTATTTGCACAAGCCACTGAGTGGTTGATTTCTAATCAAACATTGCAGTGTAAACCGTAGTATTAAAAGAGCAGCATCAGAATGGTGTCGAAAACTTGAGTCGGCGCATGCTACCGAAAAGTGTGATTAAGTTCAAGAATGATACGAATAATGGCGTACAAATGTGATCGCGAATTGGTATTTATATGAACAATTTATTGGGCAGATATGAAGATAAAAAAGGCTACCAGATGGTAGCCTTTAATTTATTTATGCCGTTAAGCAGTTGAACGTAATGATTTAGCCTAGTTAAAGTTAGGCTTTGTCATCTCTGCCGATGCGCGGTTTTTAGCCACTTGGCTACCCGCACCTTTAGCTTGGTAACGTTCGGTTTTGAACGGTGCTGCTGCAACCGTGATTTCGCGTAGCTCTTGAGGGCCAGGTGCTTTTGTCATCGGTGCGCTAGCGTTTAGCTTAGCAGCAACTTTGATGGCTTCGACTTTAGGCTCTGGTTTAGCTACTGGCGCTTCGGCTGCAATCTCTTTTGCTGCTTCAACCACAGGCTCTTCAGCTGGTGCCGTTTCTACAATGGCATCAACCGGTTCAGCATGTTCAGTTGCAGGAGTTTCAACGATAGGCTCTACAGAGGCTGTTTCTACTACTGCCGATTCAGTTTTTTCTGCGATTACTGCTTCCACAACAGGTGCTTCTACTGCTGGAGATTCAACTTTCGCTTCAACGGTTTCTTGAACCTTGTGTTCAACAACTGGAGCATCTGTTACGACAGGTTGCTCGCGACGAATAATCACTTTACCCATTGCCATTTCTGGACACGCAAAGCCACCTTGGATTGTAGGTACTGCTGCTACAGCTTCTTCCTTAACTCGCTCTTCCTTCTTAGGTGCTGGTTTCGGAATGTAACGTGGCATTACTTTACCCATAGCCATTTCAGGAGAAGCGACACCTCCCTTACGTAGGCGGAACGGGTTAGGGCGGCGATCACGGCCACGGCGACGACGCTGGCCGCTTGCACGCAGGTGACGTGGCGAACGACGATTACGACGTTGCTTAGACTCTGCTTGCTTGTTGTCTTGCTGTGCTTCTACCGCTGCTTCTGTTGGCTTCTCAACTTTGGTTTCAACCGTTTCTTGAGTCTTAACCGCTGTTTCTTCGGCTTTCCTCTCAACCGCTTCTTGGTCTTTAACACGTACAGACTTGTTCAGTTTGCGACGTTGGCGACGCTCCTTCACTTTTTCTGCTTTCGCGTTTTGTTGCTTTGGTTTGCTCTCTTCTGGTTTTGTTTCAGTTCGAGCTTCCGCCGCTAGCTGCAGGCCTTTTTCCGCTACTTTTGCATTTGCTTTTTGCTCTTGGGCTTTGTCTGCTTGTTGAGCTTTAGGCTTACGCTTTTGGTTGCGGTTTTGCTGTTTATTGGTTTGTTGTTGAGCTTCGTTTTGCTCATTCGCTTGCTCATCACGAGGCTTACGACGACGTCGGTTATCGCGATTGTCGCGGTTATCACGATTATCGCGCTGGTTGTTATTGCGACGACGATCGTTGCGATCACGCTTATTACGTCGATTATCGCGATTTGGTTTTTTCTCTTCCTGAGGTTTCTGTTCTTCTTTTGTTTCTTCAGAACCACCGAATAGGAAGCTACCAAGTGCTTTAAACAGACGGCTGAACAATCCAGGTTTCTCTTCTTGTTCAACATTTTGTTCTTTCTTCTTCGCCTCAGGAGCTGGTTTAGCTGCTGGTGCAGGTGCGGTTTGAGACGGAGCAGCAAAGCCTTTAAGAACTGGCTCTTCAATTCGTTTTGGTTTTACGTCAACTTCCGCTGGCTCTTTACCTTCTGCTTCTTTCATTGCTTCCAGTTTCTTAGGAAGTAAGTAAGATATCAGATCGAACTCTTCGCCTTCACGAACACGGATAACTTCAAAGTGCGGTGTTTCCATATCAGAGTTAGGAACAACCGTAATTTTCACTTCTTGAATGCGTTCGATATGGTTTACTGAACGACGTTTTTCGTTCAATAAGTAAGAGGCGATTGGTACAGGTACGACTGCAAGTACTTGTGCTGTATTGTCTTTTAGCGCTTCCTCTTCAATTAAACGAAGTACAGAAAGTGCTAGAGATTCGTTGTCGCGAACGACACCAGTTCCGCTACAGCGAGGACAGATGTGATGGCTTGCTTCTGCAAGAGAAGGGCTCAAGCGCTGGCGTGACATCTCCAACAAACCAAAGCGAGAAATACGACCGATTTGTACACGAGCGCGGTCAAGGCGAACGGCTTCACGTAGACGGTTTTCTACTTCTCGTTGGTGACGAACTGGGGTCATATCGATAAAGTCGATAACCACTAAGCCACCTAAGTCACGTAGACGCAATTGGCGAGCAATTTCGTCGGCTGCTTCTAGGTTCGTGTTTAGAGCTGTTTCTTCAATATCGCCGCCCTTGGTTGCACGAGCAGAGTTGATATCGATAGACGTTAGTGCTTCAGTCGGGTCAATAACAATAGAACCACCAGATGGCAGACGCACTTCACGTTGGAAAGCCGATTCAATTTGGCTTTCGATTTGGTAGTGGCTGAATAGTGGAACTTCACCTTCATATTTCTTAACGCGGTTAAGGAAATCAGGGCGCACCAATTGAATGTGCTCTTTTGCACGTTCGTAGATGGTGTTGCTATCAATTAAGATTTCGCCAATATCACGACGCAAATAGTCACGGATTGCACGAACGATAACGTTACTTTCTTGGTGGATTAAGAATGGAGCAGGGTTAGAGTCCGCTGCACCTTTGATTGCACCCCAGTGGTTAAGTAGTACATTCAAATCCCACTCAAGCTCTTCAGCACTCTTGCCAACGCCAGCAGTACGTACGATTAGGCCCATGCCCTGAGGCAGTTCCAAAGTACTTAATGCGGCTTTTAGTTGAGTACGCTCGTCACCTTCGATTCGACGAGAAATACCGCCAGCACGAGGGTTGTTAGGCATCAGAACAAGGTAACTACCAGCAAGAGAAATGAAAGTAGTAAGAGCTGCGCCCTTGCTTCCACGTTCTTCTTTTTCCACTTGAACGATAACTTCTTGGCCTTCCGTTAGCACTTCTTTGATGCTTGGACGACCTTGGTAGGTGTAACCTTCAGGGAAATATTCGCGGGCAATTTCTTTGAGAGGGAGGAAACCGTGACGCTCGGCGCCGTAATCAACAAATGCGGCTTCTAAGCTTGGTTCGATACGTGTGATACGTCCTTTGTAGATATTCGCTTTTTTAGATTCATGACCTGGACTCTCGATATCAAGATCGAAAAGTCGCTGGCCATCAACCAGAGCGACACGCAACTCTTCTTTTTGAGTTGCGTTAATTAACATTCTTTTCATTGAAAATTCTCGTTGTCTTTTCTTTTATATCTTTCTTGTCGACTTGCCACTGTTTTTTCGCTCTTTCACGGTGCCTGATCCCATGGCTTGTATTTTGCAGCCTCCCGGCTGGAAGGGGATGCTCTCGGGCACTTCAGTCATCACAAGCCTCTTGTGGTTTCTGTTGGAAACGTAGACTTGTGACCCGCTATTTGGGCGGTAGGTACTCAACGTGAATATGCGAGGAGTAGGGTGGCAAGAGTGTTGAATTCGATGTGTCTCACGCCAATGCTGCACTCGACCTTCAACGATCTACTCACATTGCTTGAGGATAAATGATTGGTAATGAATAAAATGTAACCAAACCTTCCTTAGCAGCTGTGAACTATAGCAGTGCGCGTGGCTATCAGCAATCTGCTTTCACGCAAACGATAGAAAATTTGCCGCTAAACTCAAAATTTCTAATTTATAACTGGCTGTTTCATAAGCAATTGAGATGTGCAAACTGTTCAGGACAGAAAACAAATTGAGAACTTGATTGAGAGTTTTAATAATTTAAACAAAAGCTTGGCGAAATTTAGACCAGTATGTGCCACAGAGTGTTTCTTTTACGACAAGAATAATGTGAAGTCGCACGAAATTGAGTTTACAATACCGCCCATGAACGAAATAAGAACAAAAGTCCAGTTCGTCGACATCGACGAAGATATGGCGGGTCAGCGCATTGATAATTTTTTGCGCAACCAATTAAAAGACATTCCTAAAAGCATGATTTACCGAATTGTGCGTAAGGGCGAAGTGCGCGTAAATAAAAAGCGTATAAAAGCAGAGTACAAGTTAAAAGCAGGCGATCTCGTTCGTATTCCACCGGTGACCGTCGAGAAAAAAGATGACGATGTCGCACCAAGTACGAAACTTAACAAAGTCGCTGAGTTGGAAAATATGATTATCTTCGAAGATGACCATATGTTGATTCTAAACAAACCATCTGGCACCGCTGTGCATGGTGGCAGTGGTTTAAAGTTTGGTGCGATTGAAGCGCTTAGGGCTCTGCGTCCTCAAGCTCGCTTTCTTGAACTTGTGCATCGTATTGACCGTGATACTTCAGGGATTTTGCTGGTTGCTAAGAAGCGTTCTGCACTTCGTCACTTGCAAGCCCAGTTTCGTGAAAAGACAGTAAAGAAGTTTTACTTAGCTCTTGTCATGGGGCAATGGAAAAGCAGTTGTAAGGTTGTGAACGCGCCACTGCTCAAAAACGAAGTGAACAGTATTGTTCGTGTTAACCCTAATGGTAAGCCGTCAGAAACGCGTTTTAAGATTTTGGAAAAGTTCGAACAAGCTACATTGATTCAGGCGAGTCCGATTACTGGTCGAACTCACCAAATACGAGTTCATACGCAATACACTGGTCACCCAATCGCTTGGGATGATCGCTACGGTGATCGTCGCTTTGACGCTTACACAGGTCAAGTTGGTTTAGATCGTTTGTTCCTACACGCGGCAAACATCAAGTTCCAACACCCATCAAATGATGAGTGGATGGAAATCAACGCACCGATGGAACCGAAACTAGAAAAAGTGTTGGCGGGTTTAAGAAACGCGTAACCATGTTTTCCTCGCGGATGCAAAAGGGAGCCTGTGGCTCCCTTTTATCGTATTTGGGTTAAAGGACATCGAGTCCTTGAACATGCAACATATCAATCAAATCAATCAATGGTAGTCCGACAAGTGTGTTCGGGTCTTTACCAACTAATTTCGTAAACAAACAAATTCCGATGCCTTCGCTTTTAAAGCTGCCTGCGCAGTAAAAAGGTTCTTCCCTGTCGACGTAGCGTTCGATTTGTTCAAGCGTTAAATCTCTAAAGTGCACCTCGAAAGAATCAAAGCCGACTTCTGTATGGTTTGTCACGGTGTTATGTACCGCAAGACCAGTATAGAAAGTGATGACTTTTCCACTTTGAGCCAAAAGTTGATTTATCGCGTTATCTCTATTTAAAGGCTTGCCAACGATTTCACCATTAATGACACAAACTTGGTCACTGCCGATAACTAAACTTGCTTTATCCGTCTGGCAAGATATTGCTTTCTCTTGGGCCAGTCTCTGCACAAGTTCAGTTGGCGTTTCTTGGTCAAAAGGTGTTTCATCGCAATCAGGTGATAAACAAACGAATGGTAGTGAGAGCTTTTCAAGCAGTTGTTTACGAAAAGGGGAGGTTGAGGCTAAAACCAGTTGGTAATTTTTCATTTTGAATTACAATTCGTGGGAGCATTTCCAATAGGATAATAGATCAAAAATGATTCTGGCTAATGCTCTGTATGTTAAGCGTAAAAAAGTACAACTTTTTTGCCTTTTTCTTTGACTAATTTTGATTTGGAAGATAATATTCGCGCCCTATGCAAAAGGTAAAAATACCGCGAACGGTTGACCCAGCTAAAGCTGCACAGAAACGATTGGATTACGATGGCATCATCCAAGCTAGTCTTTTCAAGCGCTTAGTGGAAACAACTGAAGGCGTAAAACGCGACGCAGAAGTCTCATTGTCATTTGGGATGGATGAACAGCGACTCGTTGTTATCTCTGGTAAAGCTAACATCGAAGTCGATTTAGAGTGTCAGCGTTGTAATGAGGTATTCGCACATGAGTGCGAAGTTGAATTCCTTTCTACTCCTTACTACGGTGAGAAAACAGAACAGGAAGCACCAGAAATTTATGATTTGGTAGATCTAAATGAATATGGTGAATTAGACCTCATACAACTTGTTGAAGACGAGTTCATCTTAGCATTACCTCAAATTGCGATGCACGATGAAGCGGATTGTAGCGTTGATTCAAATAACATGGTTTTTGGTGAGATTCCTGAAGAAATTGAGGAAGAAAAACCGAATCCATTCGACGTTTTGAAAAGTCTGAAAAAGTAATAGGTGTGGTAGCCGATTCTTCTTCAGGTTTTTAACCCAATAGTATAGGAGTAGGGTCAATGGCCGTACAGAAAAACCGTAAAACTCGTTCTAAGCGCGGTATGCGTCGTTCACACGATGCGCTAACTACAGCTGCTCTATCTGTAGACGCGACTTCTGGTGAAACTCACCTACGCCACAACGTAACTGCTGAAGGTTACTACCGTGGTCAAAAGGTTATCAACAAGTAAGGTTGAACCTTTGCAAAGTATTACCGTTGCACTTGATGCAATGGGCGGGGATTTCGGTCCACGCGTAACAGTGCCTGCCGCCGTGCAGGCACTGTCTCATTTCCCAGAGCTAAAAGTGATTCTTATTGGTGATCAATCTCTGATCACGTCTCAATTATCTCAACTCGGTACCTCGACCAGTTCCCGCTTGACTATTCTTCACAGCGAGAAAGTTATCTCGAACTCAGAAAAACCTTCATTGGCGTTACGTAATAGCCAAAATAGTTCTATGCGTATGGCTATCGATTTGGTTTCTGAGCAGAAAGCGGATGCTTGTGTTAGTGGTGGCAACACCGGTGCATTAATGGCACTATCGCGTTTCATTCTTAAGTTACTTCCTGGCATTGAACGTCCTGCTTTAGTTTCCGCTTTACCGACGATTACCGGAAAGCGCACTTGGATGCTAGATCTGGGGGCGAATGTATCGTGCGATGCTGATAGCTTGTTCCAATTTGCTGTAATGGGCAGTGCATTAGCTGAAGAACACTTGGGTCGTCCTCCTCGCGTTGCTGTGCTCAATATTGGCGCAGAAGAGATTAAAGGTAACGATTTAGTCAAACGTTGCGCAGAAATGCTTTCTCAGACCGATGCGATTAACTTTGTCGGTTATATTGAAGGTAATCAAATTTTGCATGATGTTGCTGACGTCATTGTTTGTGATGGATTTGTCGGCAACGTATGCTTGAAAGCCAGTGAGGGAACAGCTCAACTTTTTATCGAAAAAATTAAAACCAGCATAATGGCATCAACGATAAAGGGTTGGATAGCTAGAAAGTTGTTTTCTAGGCTGTTTAATGAACTAAAAACACTGAACCCCGACCAGTATAACGGCGCAAGTTTGCTAGGATTGCGCGGCATTGTCATAAAAAGCCATGGAAGTGCGGATGTATCTGCGATTGTCAATGCACTTGGCGAGGCAGTACACGAGGTCAAACGACAAGTACCAAGCCGTATTAGCGATCGTTTGGAAGCGGTTTTACTCGAGAGGCATTATTAGTCTTCATGTATAGCAAAATTTTAGGTACTGGCAGCTACCTGCCATCTCAGGTGCGTACAAACGCAGATCTAGAGAAAATGGTAGATACAAGTGATGAGTGGATCGTTGCTCGCACGGGTATTAAAGAGCGTCGAATTGCTGCAGAAAACGAGACTGTAGCAGACATGGCATTCTACGCAGCTGAAAACGCTATCGATATGGCGGGTATTGATAAAAACGATATCGACCTGATTATCGTAGCCACAACGAGCAGTAGCCATACTTTCCCTTCATCTGCGTGTCAGGTGCAGGCAAAGCTTGGCATTAAAGGTTGTCCAGCTTTTGACTTAGCCGCTGCTTGTTCTGGTTTTGTGTACGCATTATCTGTTGCAGACCAACATATCAAATCTGGTATGTGCAAAAACGTACTTGTGATTGGTTCAGATGCTTTGTCTAAAACGTGTGATCCGACAGACCGTTCAACCATTATCCTATTTGGTGATGGTGCCGGAGCCGTTGTCGTAGGCGCTAGCCAAGAGCCTGGCATTATCTCTACCCACATATACTCGGATGGTCAATTCGGAGAGCTTCTAAGCCTACCTGTACCTGTGCGGGGGCAAGATGCGGATAAATGGCTTCATATGGCTGGGAACGAAGTATTCAAAGTCGCTGTCACTCAGCTATCGAAACTAGTAAAAGATACGCTTGAAGCCAACAACATGCATAAGTCTGAACTAGACTGGCTAGTGCCGCACCAAGCGAACTACCGCATTATTTCAGCGACAGCGAAGAAACTTTCGATGTCACTAGACCAAGTCGTGATTACACTTGATAAACACGGCAACACATCAGCTGCGACGGTGCCAACAGCACTAGATGAAGCGGTACGTGATGGTCGTATTAAACGCGGTCAAACTCTGCTTCTTGAAGCGTTTGGCGGCGGATTCACTTGGGGCTCGGCCCTTGTTAAGTTCTAAGTTTCACAAGAATTCAAAATTTAAGGTGCACTTGGTGCATCTTATTTCTTTTTACTTTGCTTAAAGGAAAACAACATGAGCAAGTTTGCTATCGTATTTCCAGGTCAAGGTTCTCAAGCTGTAGGTATGCTTGCAGAACTAGGCGAACAATATGACGTAGTAAAACAAACATTTGCAGAAGCATCTGACGCACTAGGTTACGATCTATGGGCGCTTGTTCAAAATGGACCTGCAGAAGATTTAAACGAGACTTTCCGTACTCAACCAGCTTTGCTAGCTTCATCTGTTGCAATCTGGCGTGTATGGCAGGAACTTGGCTTAGAGCAACCAGCAAACCTAGCCGGTCACAGCCTAGGTGAGTACTCAGCACTTGTATGTGCGGGTGTTATTGACTTTAAAGAAGCCATCAAGCTGGTTGAATTACGTGGTCAACTTATGCAAGAAGCAGTACCAGCTGGTACTGGCGCAATGTACGCGATTATCGGTTTGGCTGATGATGCGATTGCAAAAGCGTGTGAAGACGCAGCGCAAGGCGAAGTGGTCTCTCCAGTAAACTTTAACTCGCCTGGTCAAGTCGTTATCGCTGGTAGCAAAGACGCAGTAGAGCGAGCTGGTGCGCTATGTAAAGAAGCTGGTGCGAAGCGTGCGCTTCCTCTTCCTGTTTCAGTACCTTCACACTGTGCACTTATGAAGCCAGCAGCGGAAAAACTTGCTGTAGCTCTCGAGTCTATCGAATTTAACTCACCACAGCTGCCAGTTATCAACAACGTTGATGTGGTTGCTGAGACAGATCCTGCAAAAATCAAAGATGCGCTTGTTCGTCAGCTACATAGCCCAGTTCGTTGGACTGAGACAGTTGAACTGATGCACGAACAAGGCGTAGAAAATCTTCTTGAGCTTGGTCCTGGTAAAGTTTTAACAGGTCTAACAAAACGTATCGTGAAAACGCTAACTGCAGCCGCAGTGAATGATATCGCATCGCTAGACGCTGCGAAGTAATCCATCAAGCGATAAATTTGCGATAAGAAAAGGAAACACAACATGATGAATCTAGAAGGTAAGATCGCGCTAGTTACCGGCGCAAGCCGTGGTATTGGCCGCGCGATCGCGGAACTTCTTGTCGAGCGAGGTGCTACGGTTATCGGTACTGCTACTTCTGAAAGTGGTGCGGCTGCTATCAGCGAGTATCTTGGTGATAACGGTAAAGGCTTAGCGCTTAACGTGACTGATGTCGAGTCTATCGAAGCGACATTAAAAACGATCAACGAAGAATTTGGTGTGATCGATATTCTGGTGAATAACGCTGGTATTACTCGTGACAACCTATTGATGCGCATGAAAGATGATGAGTGGAACGACATCATCGATACCAACCTAACGCCAATCTACCGCATGTCTAAAGCGGTTTTACGCGGTATGATGAAAAAACGTGCGGGTCGTATCATCAACGTAGGCTCTGTTGTTGGTACCATGGGTAATGCTGGTCAAACTAACTACGCAGCAGCGAAAGCGGGCGTGATTGGTTTTACTAAATCAATGGCTCGTGAAGTTGCGTCTCGTGGTGTAACAGTGAACACTGTTGCTCCTGGTTTCATCGAAACTGACATGACTAAGGCACTAAATGATGACCAACGTGCGGCAACATTGTCGAACGTGCCAGCAGGTCGTTTAGGTGACCCACGTGAAATTGCATCAGCAGTAGTTTTCCTTGCTTCTCCTGAAGCAGCGTACATTACTGGTGAAACTTTGCATGTAAATGGTGGCATGTACATGGTTTAATGCGACAGTTTATGCAAAATAAGCTATTTTACATTGTGAAAAATAGCCTATAGTTGCAGTTAACTGTCATGAACTTGTCATGCTTATGCGCAAGATTTGTGCATGATTTAAGTCAAAAATGTATTGAAATTCGGTTAAATTCGCTAATTTTGTGGTTTGACCAGCAAGGACCCCCTTGCAACTTTCAATAGTTCGAATAAACTACGGAATCATCGCATTAGGCGAAATCTGTAAAGGAAAAGAAAAATGAGCAACATCGAAGAACGCGTAAAGAAAATCATTGTTGAACAGCTAGGTGTAGACGAAGCAGAAGTTAAAAACGAAGCTTCTTTCGTTGACGATCTAGGTGCTGATTCTCTAGACACTGTAGAACTAGTTATGGCTCTAGAAGAGGAATTCGACACTGAGATTCCTGACGAAGAAGCTGAGAAGATCACTACTGTTCAAGCTGCAATCGACTACGTAAACAGCGCTCAGTAATTAGCTCTCCCAGGCGGTCTCCTAGACCGCCTGTGTTCTTTCTAACTTCTTCTATCCTCTCATAGAAATATTCAATTCCCGGAGAATTATATCGTGTCCAAGCGTCGTGTAGTTGTCACTGGCATGGGTATGTTGTCACCGGTAGGCAACACAGTAGAATCATCTTGGAAAGCCCTGCTAGAAGGTCAAAGTGGTATCGTAAATATCGAGCACTTTGATACTACGAACTTCTCAACTCGTTTTGCAGGTCTTGTTAAAGATTTCGATTGCACAGAGTACATGTCTAAAAAAGATGCTCGTAAGATGGACCTTTTCATCCAGTACGGCATTGCAGCGGGTATTCAAGCTCTTGATAACTCTGGCTTACAAATTACCGAAGAAAATGCGGCTCGAGTTGGTGTTGCTATCGGCTCAGGCATTGGCGGTCTTGACCTTATCGAAACTGGCCATACTGCATTAGTAGACAAAGGCCCTCGCAAAGTTAGCCCATTTTTTGTTCCTTCGACAATTGTAAACATGGTTGCAGGTAACCTATCTATCATGCGTGGTCTTCGTGGTCCAAATATCGCGATTTCTACCGCATGTACTACTGGCCTGCATAATATCGGCCATGCAGCACGTATGATTGCCTACGGCGATGCAGATGCGATGGTTGCTGGTGGTGCAGAAAAAGCTTCTACGCCTCTTGGCATGGCTGGCTTCGGTGCAGCTAAAGCACTATCTACTCGTAATGAAGAGCCTCAAAAAGCGTCTCGCCCATGGGATAAAGGCCGTGATGGTTTTGTTCTAGGTGATGGTGCTGGCATGATGGTGCTTGAAGAGTACGAACACGCAAAAGCACGTGGCGCGAAGATTTACGCAGAACTGGTTGGTTTTGGTATGTCTGGTGATGCTTACCACATGACATCTCCAAGCGAAGACGGCTCTGGTGGTGCACTTGCTATGGAAGCGGCGATGCGTGACGCTAACATCACAGGTACTCAAGTAGGTTATGTGAATGCTCACGGTACTTCTACTCCTGCTGGTGATGTTGCAGAAATCAAGGGCGTGAAACGTGCTCTTGGTGAAGAAGGTGCGAAGCAAGTTCTTGTGTCTTCAACTAAGTCTATGACGGGTCACCTATTAGGTGCTGCAGGCTCTGTTGAAGCAATTATCACGGTTATGTCTTTGGTTGACCAAATTGTTCCGCCAACCATTAACCTTGATGATCCAGAAGAAGGTCTAGACATCGACCTTGTGCCGCATACAGCGCGCAAAGTTGAAGGTATGGAGTACGCTATCTGTAACTCGTTTGGCTTTGGTGGTACAAACGGTTCTTTGATCTTCAAGAAGTTCGCTGAGTAACACTATCTAACCTTATTTAGATAAGCGAAACTTGTATTCTAACGGCTCGATGCTTAGCATTGAGCCGTTTTGTTTTATTTGTTGTCTGCTAATTTGAAGGTACGTGAATGTTTTGGGTAAATGGAGTTCCGCAAACGCATGTAGAGCTAGGTGATCGCTCATTCCAATACGGTGATGGAGGCTTTACCACCATCCTGACCCAAAATGGAGAGTTGGTTTACTGGCAGGAGCATACTGAGCGCATGAGTGCTTGCCTTGACGCTTTGAAGATCTCTTCACCTGACTGGAAAGTTGTGCATGGTTGGGCAAGCAAAGCGGTTTTATCTGACGCACGAGCGGGGGTGAAGATTCACGTTAGCCGCGGTATTGGCGGGCGAGGGTATAGCCCTAATGGGATTAAAGGCCCTATCGTGACGATTTCCAATTTTGCATTTCCTTCTCATTATTCATCTTGGCAAGAACAAGGTGTGGACTTGGGCGTTTGTAATACTCGTCTAGGGATTCAACCTTTACTTGCGGGACATAAGCACAACAACCGTTTAGAGCAGATTCTCGCCAAGGCTGAAATCGACAATACAGAGTTTGCAGATGCAATAACGTTAAATGTGCAAAACCATGTCATTGAAACTACAATGGCCAACCTTTTTTGGGTTAAAGGTAATAAAGTATTTACGCCGGAGCTAACCTTATCAGGTGTTACGGGCGTAATGCGTCGTAAGGTGCTTGAGTTACTTAAAGTAAGTCATATTGAAGTCATCGAGGGGCGTTTTATACTTCCAGATTTGCTGAGTGCTGACGAGGCTTTCATGTGTAACTCAATATTAGGTGTCGCACCTATTCGCAGCATAGTGACATCGAACTCTAAGACTATATTTCCGATAGGAAAATTGACTCAACGACTGCAAGGGAATTTAACTACGTGATTAAAAAACTGTTGGCTTTTGTTGTGCTGATCGCAGTGATAGGCGCAGCAGCTGTTTTTTATATAATTTCACAGGCTAAACAATACGTTGAAAAGCCTATTCTATTGGAACAACCTCAGCTGTTTACTGTAGAAAGTGGTACAAGCTTTCATCATGTCATGCGCGCCTTAGTTGAAGATGAGGTGATTGAAACATCGGAGTACATCCGTTTAATTCCTCACTTATATCCAGAATTGTTGCAAGTGCGAGCGGGTACTTACCAACTTGAGCCTGGTATGTCGCTTTCGCAAACATTGGAGCATCTGAATACTGGAAAAGAATACCAGTTTGCGATCACTTTTGTTGAAGGCAGCCGCTTTTCTGAATGGGTAGATCAACTAAAAAGTGCTCCTTATTTAAAGCATGATTTAACCGATCTTTCAGAAAAAGAAATGGCTGCGAAGCTCGGAATTGAGAGAGAAAAGCTAGAAGGGTTGTTTTTAGCAGAAACCTACCATTACACAGCGGGTGCGAGTGAAAGCCAGTTATTAAAACGAGCGCATCGAAAACTCAATAAAATACTGGACGCTAGCTGGGAAGCTCGTCAAGAAAAGCTGCCATTACAGGACAAATACGAAGCCTTGATTCTCGCGTCTATCATCGAGAAAGAGACGGCTATTGATTCTGAGCGTGAGCGCGTCGCTTCTGTGTTTATCAACCGATTGAACAAACGCATGCGGTTACAAACTGATCCGACAGTTATTTATGGTATGGGTGATGCATACGATGGCAATATTCGTAAGAAAGATTTGCGTACGCCGACACCATATAACACTTATACCATCAATGGTTTGCCACCAACACCGATTGCGATGGCTGGTGAAGCTTCCATTGAAGCGGCTTTGAATCCAGAAAGCAGCAACTATTTATATTTTGTAGCAAGTGGAAAGGGCGGACATGTATTTTCGAAATCCCTTGCTGAGCACAACCGTGCTGTTCGTGCCTATTTAAGAGAACTAAGAAAGAACAAATGATGAAAGCAAACTTTATTGTCGTTGAAGGCCTAGAAGGCGCGGGTAAAAGCACTGCGATTAAAACCGTTTTAGATACGCTAAAAGCGGCCGGTATTGAGGATATCGTAAATACCCGTGAGCCAGGAGGAACACCGCTAGCAGAAAAAATGCGCGCTCTGGTGAAAGAAGAGCACGAAGGCGAAGAACTTAAGGACATGACGGAGTTGCTTCTTCTGTACGCTGCACGTGTTCAGTTGGTTGAGAACGTGATCAAACCAGCTTTGGAAAACGGTCAGTGGGTGGTTGGTGACCGACACGATATGTCGTCGCAAGCTTATCAAGGTGGTGGCCGTCAGATTGACGCATCGTTAATGAAAAATCTCCGAGATACAACGCTTGGTGATTTTAAACCTGCTCTCACTCTCTATATGGATATTGACCCTCGTGTTGGGCTTGAGCGTGCACGTGGTCGTGGTGAGTTAGATCGTATAGAGAAGATGGATATTAGTTTCTTCGAGCGTACACGTGAGCGTTATTTGGAGATTGCTCATGCCGATCCTTCCATCGTTATCATTAACGCAGAACAGACGATTGAAGGCGTGTCGCGTGATATTCGGGACGCTCTAAACGAGTGGCTAGCTCGTCAATAAGTGAAACGTAAATTTAGGTGACTCATGTTAAATGATTATCCATGGCTACAGCCAATATGGGATAACCTCAAAGTAGGGTTAGAGTCGGACAGAATACCAGGTGCGCTTTTATTACAAAGCGAGCAGGGCTTGGGCATCGAAAAACTTATCGAGTTTTTTAGCCAAGCACTTCTTTGCCAAAATTACGCGAGTGAAGCATGCGGTTTTTGTCATAGCTGCCAGCTAAATCAATCTCAAAACCACCCTGATTTACACTGGATCAAGCCAGAGAAAGAAGGAAAGGCGATAACGGTGGACCAAATTCGCGCTTGTAACCGTCTTGCTCAGGAATCATCTCAGCTTAATGGTTACCGCCTATTTGTAATAGAACCGGCGGACTCTATGAACGAGTCGGCATCGAATGCGCTGTTAAAGACGCTAGAAGAGCCTGGGGCAAAGTGCTTGTTTTTGCTCGTTACCCACAATCAGGAGCGTCTGCTCCCAACGATTCGTAGCCGTTGCCAACACTGGGTTGTTGCGCCTCCGTCAGCGGAACAAGCGATGCAATGGATGCACGAACAAGGGGCGAAGCAAGTTCCTGCTTATGCCTTAAAACTGAATATGGGCTCTCCAATAAAAACATTGGATGCGTTAAATAATGGTGAGCTCGAAGCTTACTTGGCTTTTGAACGCAGTTTTATTAAGGCAATGTCTTCGCCTGTTTCAGACGTTTCTGAGTGTGCTTCTTTAATCGCTAAACACTCAGAGCAATCATTAGACTGGGCATGGTATTTACTGACAGATGCTCAGAAAGCGCAGTTTGGTGTATCAGAAGCTCAAATGCTTCCGGGCGCGACAAAGTTTCAACCGGACAACTATAACGGTTTGTACTCATCAGCGAAGGCGCTGATGAACCTGAAAGCTCAGGTGCAAGCCTTTCCTGGCCTGAACCTTGAACTACTATCAATGAATTGGTTAATTGAATCACGAGAGGCATTATGTTCGTAGATTCTCATTGTCATTTAGACAAATTGAATTACGACGATCTCCACATCAATGTGGAAGACGTTATTAACAAAGCTAAACAAGCAAACGTAACTGAGCTACTTTCTGTTGGAGTAACGCTGGATTCTTTCCCGAAAATGATGGAAATGATCGAGCCTTATGACAATGTTTATGCTTCGTGCGGTGTGCACCCACTTGATGTTGAAAGCGACTTTTCGATGGACGTATTGCGCCACCATGCGTCGAATGCAAAAGTCGTCGCTATTGGCGAAACGGGTTTAGATTATCATTACAAGCCCGAAACGGCCGCGTTACAGAAAGAGCGCTTTGAGCAACACGTTGATCTTGCAGTGGAGCTCAACAAACCTTTAATTATCCATACCAGAAACGCACGTGCGGATACTCTAGATATTTTGCGTAAGGGTGGGGCAGAGAAATGTGGTGGTGTTATCCACTGTTTTACAGAAGATCTTCCATTTGCTGAAGCTGCACTGGACCTGGGGTTTTATATTTCTATCTCGGGGATTGTTACTTTCCGTCAAGCTACAGAGTTAAAAGAAGTGGTGAAGACTCTACCTTTAGAGAAGTTTCTTATTGAGACAGATTCTCCTTACTTGGCTCCTGTCCCTCATCGTGGCAAAGAGAATCAACCCGCTTACGTTGTCGAAGTCGCTTCTTATATTGCGCAACTCAAATCGTGCTCTCTTTCTGAAGTGGCACAAAAAACCACCGAAAACTTCCGAAATCTTTTTTTGTGATGAAAAAATAATAAGAGCATAAAAAAGGAGCTTAGGCTCCTTTTTTGTTGATAAAAACAACAGATACGCTCACGAGTTTAATGTTTACTAAAAATGTTGATTTAATAACATTCAAAAATCACAAATGTAATTTTGTTACTAAAAATAACATTGAGGCGTATTTTATTTACGCCTTAAAATTAATTATATAAATAATTAATTCTTTATAAAACAGTAATATAAGTGCAATGCAAACCTTTTCATCGGCTGTTTTTGGGTGTGATCCAAGACTTGTTTTGAAACTAAATTTCGTAACTGTGTGGAAAGTTTGAGGGTCATCAATATATATTTAGAGCCGGAAAATATAATGCAGTTGTGGTTACATTTTCATTGGGTGCTAACCTTTAGGCTACGGGGGTGTGCCGTTAGTGCCCAAATAATACTTATAAATTTATCAGGAGCATAAACATGTTTAAGAACCTTTTTGCTAACCTGCAAAAAGTTGGTAAGGCTCTGATGCTTCCAGTATCAGTTTTACCAGTTGCAGGTATTTTATTAGGTGTGGGTGCTGCCCATCTAAGCTTTATTCCAGAGATCGTTTCTAATCTTATGGAACAAGCTGGTGGTTCAGTATTCGGCCAAATGGCACTTCTATTTGCAGTAGGTGTAGCTCTAGGCTTCACTAACAACGACGGTGTTGCAGGTCTTGCAGCTATCGTTGGTTACGGCATCATGACGGCAACGCTAGGTGTAATGGCGGGCGTTATGGGTGTTGAGAAAATCGATACAGGTGTACTAGGTGGTATCCTTGTCGGTGGTGTGGCTGCTTGGGCATTCAACCGTTTCTTCAAAATCCAACTTCCAGAGTACCTTGGCTTCTTCGCTGGTAAGCGCGCAGTGCCAATCATCACTGGTTTTGCTGCGATCATCCTAGGTGTTATCCTTTCTGTTATCTGGCCACCAATTGGCGGTGCAATTTCTGCATTCTCTGATTGGGCTGCACACCAAAACCCACAGCTAGCATTCGGTATCTACGGTGTTGTTGAGCGTTCTCTAATCCCATTCGGTCTACACCACGTATGGAACGTACCGTTCTTCTTCGAAGCAGGTTCCTGTGTTAACGCTGCCGGTGAAGCTCAAAATGGTGTACTAACTTGTTACCTAGTTGCTGATGAAGCATCTCGTGCTGCTGGTAATGGCTTCGGTCAGCTAGCGGGTGGTTACATGTTCAAGATGTTCGGTCTACCAGCTGCAGCAATCGCAATTGCTCATTGTGCTAAACCAGAAAACCGTGCAAAAGTAATGGGTATCATGGCGTCAGCTGCACTGACTTCATTCCTAACTGGTATTACTGAGCCAATCGAATTCTCATTCCTATTCGTTGCTCCACTACTATACGGTATCCACGCTCTACTAGCTGGTTCTGCATACATCGTTTCGAACACTCTAGGCTTTGTACACGGTACTTCTTTCTCTCACGGTCTGATCGACTTCCTAGTTCTATCTGGTAACGCTCAGAAGATGGTGCTAATGATTGCCGTTGGTCTAGTTTACGCAGTAATTTACTACGTAGTGTTCCGTGGTGTAATCACAGCGCTTGATCTAAAAACACCTGGCCGTGAAGATGAAACGGAAAGTGCAGCTGTAACTTCTGGCTCTGATATGGGCGGTGAACTGGTTGCAGCGTTTGGCGGTAAAGCTAACATTACTGGTCTAGATGCATGTATCACACGTCTACGTGTAGCAGTTGCAGATACAGCAGCTGTTGACCAAGACAAGCTAAAACAACTAGGCGCTGCTGGTGTTGTAGTTGTAGCTGGTGGTGTACAGGCTATCTTCGGTACTAAGTCTGATAACCTAAAAACTGAAATGGATGAGTGGATTCGTAACCACGGTTAATCGCAGTCATTCATAGTAATGCATAAAAGGAGGCTTCGGCCTCCTTTTTTAGTTCCTATTTTATTAACTGACAGTTCCTTTTTTAGTGTGATCCTAAACTCATCTTTACTTTTGTCAGCTTTTTCATACATCGAGCTTACCCATCGTTGACATATTGATATGCCATTATGTTTGAATAGCGAATAATGTTTTTTTGAATAATTGATAACGTGTATGAAGAACAAATTCATTTTAGTTTTGGGACTAGTTTCTAGTACGGCAATGGCGGCAAGCGAGCCAACGGATCTATCAGTTGGTATGGCTGTCGATCAACAATTAAGTGTTGTTGTAGAGTTAGATAACAAATATCGTGGCATTATCGGAAACGATGGTATGGCGTTTGATTACATCGCTAAGCGTGGAACATTCGATCAAAACATGCCTGTGACTTGGTATGTCGGCGTTGGTGGCTGGTATGAATGGGATGACGAGTTTGGTGTGAGAGTACCACTTGGTGTGAACTGGGATTTATCACGCGGCTGGGACCTTTATGGCCAAATACACCCAGAGCTAGATCTTTACAAAGGTGCTGACTTGCAACTTGGCGGCGCCGTTGGCATCAAGTACAGTTTCTAGAATTGAACTAATGTATGTATAAAAAAACGCCGGTAACTACCGGCGTTTTTTTATATGGAACTGTGCCGTCCTAAATAAAGTTGACACTTTCCACCCCCAAAATTGGAGAGTGTTATGAAATCAACAACTAAAAGAACT
>NZ_JAWPOT010000328.1:0-659 GCF_033344415.1 Vibrio sp. 1727 | reverse complement strand
GCAAGAAGAAGCGTGGAGTGCATATTCGGAAGGGCGTGATATGCAGGTCAAATTGCAGCCTGCTGCCCATCCCATTGGTACCACGGTTGAAGTGCTGGATTTGTTTTTCAATACTCCTGCACGCCGTAAGTTTCTGCGTACCGAAAAAACGGAATTTGCTCACATTGACGAGCTGTTAAAACGCATTGCACTGAGCCGCTTTGATGTCTCGATCAACGTTCGTCATAACGGCAAAGTGATCCGCCAGTACCGTGCGGCTAAGAATCAACTGCAAACCGAAAAGCGTATAGCGGCGGTGTGTGGTAATGCATTTGTGCGTAACATGCTTCGTATTGAGCTTGAGCATCAAGGTCTCAAGTTGCATGGTTGGATCACCACCCCGGATGGGGCTCGTCAGCAAAGCGATTTGCAGTATTGTTACGTGAATGGCCGCATGATGCGGGACAAACTGATCAATCATGCGATTCGTCAAAGTTACGAAATGAGCTTAAAGCCGGATCAATTTGCCGCTTATGTGTTGTTCATCGAGCTAGACCCGCATCAGGTGGACGTGAACGTTCATCCAGCGAAGCATGAAGTGCGTTTCCATCAAGCAAGATTGGTACATGACTTTATCTATCAAGCTTTGGCTGATGCACTGGCACAAAGCTCTGTGATTG
>NZ_JAWPOT010000327.1:0-660 GCF_033344415.1 Vibrio sp. 1727 | reverse complement strand
CCCGCTCTGATGGTTGTTTTGTTCTCACCGTGTTATGTCCCCTAAGTTCTCACCATTCTGCTATTGACTCTTTAACTTCGTACAATTAATGCGATGCGGTGGAAAGTGTTGTTGAGGTAACCTTTCGGATTCCATGCAATGGCAAAAGGTTGGCTGACGCCTTGATCGTCAGTTGCTTTCGCCCACACTTCGTAGTAACCCGCTTGAGGGAACTTCACCTTAGCATTGAACGTTTGCCAAGCACCGTCATTGGCAGGAGCTGCGAGGTCGGCATCCATCCATGTTGCGCCAAAATCAATCGAAATCTGCACTTTGGTCACTTTTCGGTCGCCAGACCAAGCATGTCCGCGAATGGCGATTTCATTGCCATTGACTTCTGTGTTGGTTTGCGGAGAGGTGATGAGTGATTTTACTGGCATGCGCTCTATGATCTCGAAATCCTCTTTCGCCACGTTTTCTCCCGGGGCGACAGGTCGGTTAGGGACTCGATAGGAAGTGCCTGTCATCTTTGGCCCATCGTGTATTTGATCGCGAATTTGAATGCGAGTGAGCCATTTTTGCGAACAAGAACCCGGCCAACCTGGAACCACTAAACGCAATGGCGCGCCATTCATAGGGTGAAGCGCTTCGCCGTTTTGGGCAAAGGCGATGAGATTTTCA
>NZ_JAWPOT010000326.1:0-663 GCF_033344415.1 Vibrio sp. 1727 | reverse complement strand
ATGGCGTTAGTTCGACGTTGTCAAAGACGCGTTCAGATAAACTGTCTACTTTAGCAAGTGTAAGCAGTTGGTGGATGAGACGGTCGGTTCTTTCAATGCCTTGAAGGATGTTGTGTAAGTCTCCGCGTAACTGCTCTGGGTCATTACTTTCAAGAGCGTTTTCTACGTTTAGGCGCAGGATTGTCAGCGGCGTTTTGAGCTCGTGTGCGGCGGCTCGCGTAAAGCGCTTCTCTCTCTGCCACGCTTGTTCAAGTTCAGAAAGCAATGAATTGAGTGCTTCCACCAACGGAGCAAGCTCGGTTGTATTGTCGGTAACATGAATGCGGTCTAAGCGGTGCACGTTTCGTTGCGTGATTGCCGTGCGTAGATCGTTAATCGGTCTGAAATACCTGTCTATCAGCCAGAACAGCAACAGCAGCAAAGTCGGCAATAGTAGTAACTGTTCGATGGACGTCGACAGAGCGATTTCATGGATGATCTCTTTACGTATCTTCTGCTTTTCAGCAACGACAACGTATTCGTTCTCATGCTCGGTCTGTGGTAATGAGAGTTGGAAAGTGCGCCACTGTACGCCGTCTTTGGTAATGTCGGCGTAGCCGTTGTTATCAAAAGAAGAAGAAAGAGAGCGCAGATCTGGAGTGGAACTCCAGATCAACTTGTTGT
>NZ_JAWPOT010000325.1:0-663 GCF_033344415.1 Vibrio sp. 1727 | reverse complement strand
CAGCTGTTGGCGCAACTGCCGTTTTCTCCGACCAATGCTCAAGCACGCGTGGTGAAAGAGATTGAATCCGACCTCGAAAAGCCGCATCCAATGATGCGTCTTGTCCAAGGTGACGTAGGCTCAGGGAAAACCCTCGTCGCGGCACTGGCTGCGGTTCGAGCTATCGAGCACGGTTATCAGGTCGCACTAATGGCACCAACTGAGCTGCTCGCCGAACAACACGCCATCAATTTCGCCAACTGGTTTGAAGCCATGGGCATTCAAGTGGGCTGGCTTGCTGGTAAGCTCAAGGGCAAAGCCAAAGAGACGGAACTGGCTCGCATTGCCAGCGGTGAAGCGCAAATGATAGTGGGTACTCACGCCCTCTTCCAAGAACATGTGGAATTTCATCACCTAGCTTTAGTCATCATTGATGAGCAGCACCGCTTTGGCGTCCATCAGCGATTAGAGTTACGTGAGAAAGGGGCAAAACAAGGCGCGTATCCGCATCAGCTCATCATGACGGCGACTCCGATTCCTCGCACGCTAGCAATGACAGCGTATGCTGATTTGGAAACGTCGGTGATAGACGAATTACCACCAGGCCGAACGCCGATTCAAACCGTCGCCATTCCAGATACCAGACGTGACGACATTGTCGAGCGGGTGCGAAACGCTTGTCTT
>NZ_JAWPOT010000324.1:0-664 GCF_033344415.1 Vibrio sp. 1727 | reverse complement strand
TTCAAGCAAAGCGTGGATGTCGCGGTACACAATGCTGCCACTATGATTTTAGAAGACAGGCGTAAGAATCGCGATAATGATGTGCCTGTCATTTTCTCTCATACCAGTTATGATGATGACAAAGAGCTGGACTGGTTTGAGAAACCAATCTTAAACGTCAACTTTAGGTGATTGGCGTTTGCGCAGAACCGAAACAATAGAGTAATCGTACCCAAGGAGGAATCGTGGGATTCTTTTCACGCTTGTTTGGTGGCAGTGAAAAAACTGCTGAAGTAAAAACGGTAGAGCCTGTCGAATACAAAGGCTTTCTGATCTATCAAGAGAGCATTTCAGAAGGCGGTCAATACAGAATCGCAGGACGCATTGAAAAGTCCTACGATGGAGAAGTCAAAACGCATCGTTTCATCCGATCTGATTTGCTCGCTTCTGAGGGAGATGCAAACGAGCTGATGTTGAAGAAATCTCAAATGTTTATCGATCAAATGGGCGACAAAATCTTCGATTAACAATTCGCTGCAACTTGATACGAATCATCTTAACGAGGGCCATTAGTGTATATGCTGATGGCTCTTTCTTTTTTTAGCTTAAATGTCTGTTAACTAAGTAGTTACGACGATCTGGTTAGACCTCGGTCTTGTGTGACAAAGCGTTGTTATTTTTCATG
>NZ_JAWPOT010000323.1:0-665 GCF_033344415.1 Vibrio sp. 1727 | reverse complement strand
ATCTGCCATGGGGGCGTATCGTCATTGAGGAACTGCCACCAAGTGCGGTTGGTGTTTCGAGTGATACCGTGATTTTGAACAAGGATTTACAGCCAGTTGATGAAGTGACGGCTATGCCATTCAACGTCGAAACGGACATCAACATCAAGATTGGTGATGACTTCCAACTTGCGGCGTTTGGCTTGAAGGGCGGCTTGAAAGGTAGCCTTAACGTGACACAAAAAGACAAAGGACCATTCATCGTTGGTGAGGTAAACATCGTTGACGGTTCTTACCGTTCATTTGGTCAAGATTTGGTGATCGAAGAAGGTAAGATCTTAATGAACGGTCCAGCGGATCAACCGTATGTATCGATCAAAGCGATTCGTAACCCTGACAATACTCAAGACGATGTGATCGCGGGTGTGCGTGTGACTGGCCCAGCTTCCGATCCGAGTGTGGAAATTTTCTCGGAGCCTGCGATGCCACAAGCGAACGCGTTGTCTTACTTGCTTCGTGGTCAAGATATTGATGGTGAGTCGGGTGGTAACGCGATGACGACCACATTAATTGGTCTGAGTTTGGCGAAAAGCGGTCGTGTTGTTGGAGAAATCGGTGAAGCCTTTGGCGTACAAGATTTACAGCTTGATACGGCAGGCTCGGGTGATGACTCTCAAGTGACGGTG
>NZ_JAWPOT010000322.1:0-666 GCF_033344415.1 Vibrio sp. 1727 | reverse complement strand
CTACTGCACCCGGTCGTGGTGGTGTCGGCATTATTCGTGTTTCCGGCCCTAAGGCCAACCAAGTGGCATTGGAAGTCACAGGGAAGACTCTAAAACCGCGTTACGCTGAATACCTGCCGTTTCAAGCCGAAGATGGCACGGTGCTCGACCAAGGCATTGCACTGTACTTCCCTAACCCGCACTCGTTCACGGGCGAAGACGTATTAGAACTGCAAGGTCACGGTGGCCCTGTGGTCATGGATATGCTGATTAAACGTATTCTGGGCATAGCTGGCGTACGAGCAGCCCGTCCTGGAGAGTTCTCGGAACGTGCGTTCTTGAACGACAAGATGGACTTGACTCAGGCAGAAGCGATTGCCGACCTGATTGATGCCAGCTCTGAAGAAGCTGCGAAATCGGCGCTACAATCGCTACAAGGCCAGTTCTCGCAGCGCATTCAAACGCTGGTGGAATCACTGATTCATCTTCGCATCTATGTGGAAGCGGCCATCGACTTCCCTGAAGAAGAAATCGATTTTCTTGCCGATGGTAAAGTTGCAGGAGATCTGCAAGCTATCATCAATAACCTCGATGCGGTACGCAAAGAAGCGAACCAAGGCGCGATCATGCGCGAAGGCATGAAAGTCGTGATTGCTGGTCGTCCAAATGCGGGTAAATCAAGCCTAC
>NZ_JAWPOT010000321.1:0-666 GCF_033344415.1 Vibrio sp. 1727 | reverse complement strand
TGACGTTTCTATTTAGTATCTGCCTCATTGTTGCTTTGAGCTTTAGTATGTTGTGGTTGATCAACGCAAGATTTGTGAAATCCATCAACGATCTTTCTCATTTGGATGCATTAACTGGGTTATACAATCGACGTGCAATGGAAGTCATTGTGCCTAACCTTGTGAATCAAGCACGCGAAAAAAATACGCCTATCAGCATCGTTATGACTGACGTGGACGATTTTAAAACCATTAATGACCAATACGGACACACCACTGGCGACTCAGTCATGGCAACCATCGCCACGATTTTTAAACAAACGTTACCAGAGTCAGCATGTACCGTTCGCTTTGGTGGTGACGAGTTTATGATTGTGTTGCTTGCCAATGCCGAAAACGCGAAAGCCTATGCCGAGTTAGTACGTCGCAGCATTGAACGTGAAACGTCGCTGCTTGCTTTTAAAAACCAAGTCACGATGAGCTTCGGCATCAGCGAGTTAATGCCCAATGACCGATTGCAAGACGCACTCACCCGAGCCGACGAAGCACTGTATTGCTCAAAGCACACCGGGCGAAATCAAGTTACGACATTCCAAGATGGAAGCGAGGTGGGTGGCAAGTTCATCCAAACACCGACTAAAAGCGCATAACGGAAAGGTAAAACGACATCGCTCCTATTATTCCATT
>NZ_JAWPOT010000320.1:0-667 GCF_033344415.1 Vibrio sp. 1727 | reverse complement strand
AATCGCTGGCATAAACATTGAGTAATTCAGCTCGTGCTTAACGGGCGTAAAACGACGATGCCTTACATTGCCTATAAATAACTGGCTTTGAGGAGGGATACTCATATTACGCAGCACCTTGTTCATAAAGTGTGTCGTTTTTCTCGTTATGTTTAGCGGCAATTCCGTTCACAACATCCAAAGCACTGCGCACGCCATCTTCATGGAATCCGTTGTACCAATAAGCGCCACAAAACCACGTATGTTGAGTTCCTTGTATTTCTTCTTTGCGTTGCTGGGCAGCGATAGACTCCGTCGTAAAGACAGGGTGATGGTAGGTGAACTGACGCAGAATCTTGTTCTCGTCGATATCTTCAGTACGGTTTAAGGTGACGCAGAATGTGTGTGAAGAGTCGATATGCTGCAAAATGTTCATGTTGTACGTCAGGGACGGCAATCGTTGCAGCTCCTCTTCGCCTCCTTCCAGCCAATAGTTCCACGATGCCCATGCAGATTTTCGTTTCGGTAATGCACTCGTGTCAAAGTGAAGAACCACATCATTTGCTTGGTAAGCCATATTAGACAAAATGTCGTTTTCACATGACGAGGCATCACTGAGCATCGCTAAAGCTTGGTCGCTATGGCAAGCAAAAATAACTTCATCAAACCACTCACACTGCCCATTTGC
>NZ_JAWPOT010000319.1:0-667 GCF_033344415.1 Vibrio sp. 1727 | reverse complement strand
GGTTACTGGCCAAACCCCACATGCTTTCACCAAGCATGACAACGTATTGGTAGTTATCTTTGTATCCATCCCCACGGAGTTTGTCTGCCATCACCCACTTTGCAGTGTCGACAACATCAAACTGCTGTTCGCGGTTCGTCTGTAAACCTAAGTACCAGGCTGGTCGACCAATAAGGTGGTTGAGCTCGGTAATGCGATGAATGCCACCCAATTCATCGAGCGGTACGGCAAATGTCACTTCGTTGACATCAAAGTAAAGCACTTGAAAATCTTCACTTCTTTGCGTGCCTTCCCACGTATTGGGGATCGCAGGGCTCGCCTCGGTTTCCAGTTGCGTTTCGGTTTGCTGTTCTATCGCGATGTCTTGTTCTATCTCAGGAACAACTTCTACCGCTTCGACTTGAGCTACCTCAGTTTGAATTACTTCAGAAACAGGCTCTTCTATCACCCATTCTTGAATTTCTTCAACCACTTCTATTGGTGACTCAAGAGCTACTTCAACGTCTGGTTGTATCGACTTTGCGTGAATCGCAATGTCGATGGTGTTCTGTTCCAAAATGTCGTCTATGTCTAACTCATCTACGACATTGGTCGATTCGAGTTGACTCAATAACCTTTGAACGTCTTCTAAATTCGGCGCTTCCAGTTGCGGTGCGTAGTTTTCGCG
>NZ_JAWPOT010000031.1:0-47674 GCF_033344415.1 Vibrio sp. 1727 | reverse complement strand
GAGCCTAGTGCGGTGAAAGTTGCACGCTGGGTTCTTAGAGGGACGGCACTTGGTAACAAGTGTCGTCTACTCGACAACCTATACGATAACCTGACTGGCTCATTGAAAGTGAAGCTTGAGTACACAGATGGTAATAGTGAAGAGCTTGGATTTTCTCAAGCGGCAAGCATTCTTTATGGTTCTGAATTCGAGCGTCAAGAAGCCGCGTGGCGTGGCGTACAAGATGCAATGCAAACGCACCAAGAATCATTCGCTGCGATTTTGAATGCGTTAGCAGGATGGCGCTTAACTGAAAACAAAAAGCGTTCTACGAAGCGTGAAGTTCACTTCCTAGAGCCGAGTTTGCATGGTAGCCGAATCCAAGCTGAAACTTTAAATGCGATGATGACAGTAGCCAAAGACAGTCGAGCTATTGGTCAGAAAGCAGGTTTATTGATGGCGCAAGTACATGGTCTGGATGAGATGAAACCTTGGAATCATCTGGCGGCTATGCCTGCTTTGAGCGGTGAAGCGAAGGTTTACGACTTTGATGAAGCGATTGATGTTATTTGTGAAGCATTTGAAACAGTAAACCCTGAGATGTCGGAGTTTGTCCGTTTGATGGTACAAAATGGTTGGATTGATGCCGCGCCAAATGCTAACAAGCGTCTTGGCGCATACTGCACCAAACTGCCAGCAACGCGAACACCACTTGTGTTTATGACTTGGAGTGGCAGCCGTTCAGACCTTATGACTCTGGCACATGAACTTGGCCATGCGTTCCATAACTGGGTTATTCGTGATTTGCCACTTTGCCAAACTTACTACCCAATGACGTTAGCAGAAACCGCCTCTATCTTTGCAGAAAACATCGTTCGTGATCATTTGATTTCGAAAGCTGAGAGCGTTGATGAAAAGCTCGAGATGTTGTGGGAAGAGTTGTCATCTGCGCTAGCTTTAATGATCAACATTCCGGTTCGCTACGAGTTTGAAAAATCGTTTTATGAACGCCGCCAGGATGGAGAGTTAACCGCAGATGATTTCTGTGAGTTGATGTCAGAAACTTGGAAAGAATGGTATGGCGACGTAATGAGCGAACCGGATCCGTACTTCTGGGCAAGCAAGCTGCACTTTTCTATTGATAGCGTGAGCTTTTATAACTACCCATACCTATTTGGCTTCTTGTTTAGCAAGGGTATCTATGCACAGCGAGAAACCAAAGGCGAAGCGTTTTACACCGATTACATCAATTTGCTGCGCGATACAGGCTGCATGATGGCGGAAGATGTCGTCGAAAAGCATCTGTCTATGGATTTAACCCAGCCAACGTTTTGGCAGCAGAGTGTTGAGCTAGTGCGTGAAAAAGTCGATGAGTTTGAGCGTTTGCTCGTACAGCGCGGCTAAGTTTTTCGCAGTGTTGATGCATAATCTGCTTTATAGCTACAAAAATTTGATCAAATCATAATGATCTTAATCAGGGCTGTGGTAAAGTTCACAGCCCTAACACTTTGTAATTGTTTGAAAATTAAACGCCTCAATGCTTGATTTGAGTGCCTGGCGCGAAAAGGCATCGGATTTTCGAGGGAAATAGTGATTTCTACTCATAAGTGAGATCGCAGCAACAAAAATCCTTTGTACAATTTATTAACATATCCGCCGTGCTATTAAGGAGTAACGCATGACGAAGTCTCTCTTTCGCCAATCGTTTTTAACTGACACGTTAGATGTTCATATTGATGTTGCACCAGCGGAGCAGGTGCTTTCTAGCGGTGTAAAACTTAAACTCTATCAGCGTGGTGTATTAGAAGTAATCCCTGCGAATTATACTCAGGATACGAAGAACATCATCATCTCTTGTGGAGTTCACGGAGATGAAACCGCACCGATGGAGCTGGTGGATTCCATTATTCAAGACATAGAATCTGGGTTCCAGACGGTCGATACCCGTTGTCTGTTCATTATCGCTCACCCAGAATCCACTCTGGCGCACACGCGATTCCTCGAAGAAAACCTCAACCGTCTGTTTGACGAAAAAGAACACAAACAGACAAAAGAGCTTGTTATCGCCGATACACTTAAGCTGCTTGTTCGAGATTTTTATCAGGATACCGACCCGACAACACGCTGGCACCTTGATTTACACTGCGCGATTAGAGGCTCGAAGCACTATACGTTTGCAGTAAGTCCTAAGACTCGTCATCCAGTGCGCAGCAAGGCATTGATCGATTTCTTGGACAGTGCACACATTGAAGCTGTGCTCCTGTCAAACTCACCATCGAGTACGTTTAGCTGGTACAGTGCTGAGAACTTTGGTGCGCAGGCTCTCACGATGGAGCTTGGACGTGTGGCTCGTATTGGTGAAAATGACCTCGATAAACTGACCGCGTTTGATTTGTCTTTACGTAATTTGATTGCGGAAACGAAGCCAGAACACCTACCAAAACCATGCATTAAGTATCGCGTAAGTCGCACAATCGTTCGTTTGAACGAAGACTTTGACTTTATGTTCGACGACAATGTTGAAAACTTCACCTCATTTGTTCACGGCGAAGTGTTTGGTCATGATGGCGACAAACCATTAATGGCAAAGAACGAAAACGAAGCGATTGTCTTCCCAAACCGCCACGTCGCAATAGGTCAACGCGCAGCTCTGATGGTTTGTGAAGTGAAAACCCGTTTTGAAGAGGGTGAGTTGGTTTACGATTAATCCAACATTGCTTTGAGAAGTTAATTGCAATTTACCGAGGCTTAACTGTAAGGTTAAGCCTCGTCTGTTTTTATCGGCTGCTATGGATTTTCAACAACTTATCCTGAACAAGGAGCGACGCTGGCAACGTAACCTGATGGTTATGTCGATCGTGCTCGCTGTACTCTCTGCCATTCACTTGATGGTCGGAGAAATTTTCCTTTCTCCTTTTCAATCCTTATCTGCATTTGAACAGAAGTTATTGGTGGACTTGCGTTTACCGAGGTTAGTGTCTGCGGCAATTATTGGTGCTGCGTTAGCGGTATCTGGCGCGACGTTACAAGTGTTGCTTGGGAACGTGTTGGCTGAACCTGGCGTGCTTGGTATCTCTGGTGGTGCAAGCTTAGCAATGGTCTTAATCATGTTCGCGTCACCTGTTCTTCCTACCCCGATTGTTTTTATGTTGGCAGCGATTGCAGGCTCGATGGTATTCACGTTTGTTTTGGTGGCGATAGCAAGGGCAATGGACCTGACGACGGCTCGATTGCTTTTGGTTGGGGTCGCATTGGGTATTTTATCGAGCGCGATTGTGACGTGGGCATTTTACTTTAGTGATGATCTCAGTTTACGCCAACTGATGTATTGGTTAATGGGTAGTATTGGCGGTGCAAGTTGGTATCAACATACCGTTACTTTGGTGATGTTACCGGTGCTCATCTGGTTATGTTGTAAAGGCAAGTCGCTTGATAAATTGATGCTGGGTGAGATTCATGCGACCCAATTGGGTGTCGATGTGCATCAAATGCGTTGGAAATTGATCCTCGCCATTTCTGTTTTGGTGGGTAGTTCAGTCGCTTTGGGTGGCATCATCAGTTTTGTTGGTTTGGTGGTGCCGCACTTGTTGCGTTTGGCTTTTGGTACGGAAAACCGTTATTTATTGCCACTTTCTGCAATATCTGGTGCTGCGTTGCTTGTATTTGCTGACATCGGCGCAAGACTGTTATTGGACTCCGCAGAGTTACCTTTAGGTGTCATGACAACATCGATTGGCGCACCTATTTTCATCTGGATGCTGGTGAAGAGTCATGATGCACGTTAAACATATGTCGGTTGGTAGTCGATTATTGCCTCTTTCTTTTGAATGCAAAGCTGGCGAAATCGTACATATCGTTGGGCCTAATGGTTCCGGTAAGAGTACTTTATTGGCTGCGATTTCTGGTACGTTAAGTCACCGAGACGGTATGAGTGGTGAAGTGTACGTTGGCAACAAAAACTTGCTTACTTTACCGTTGTCAGAGCAAGCTCATGTTCGAGGTTATTTGTGTCAGCAATCGCGCCCAGCGTTTAATGTTGATGTGTTTCAGTATCTCGCTTTATCTCTGCCAAGTGGTGCTGAGATTGCGGATATCAAAGTGCGTGATGCCGTCAATATGGTGGTGGAGCTGGTACAACTGCAAGATAAGCTTCATCGCAGTATTCAAACATTATCCGGTGGTGAGTGGCAGCGTGTCCGATTAGCAGGTGTATGTTTGCAGGTGTGGCGTACCATTAATCCTTTTTCGCAGTTTTTAATTTTGGATGAGCCAGCAGCACCGTTAGATATTGCGCAAGAGGGTCTGCTCTATCAATTGATTAACGCTATGGCGGCGCAGGGAATTGGAGTATTAGTTGCTAATCACGATCTCAATCGCACATTAAAGCACGCAGATAAAGTATTGCTGCTTAACAACGGTGTGCTGCACTCATCAGGAAATGCCGATACTGTGCTAACGGAAGAAGCTCTCGGGGAAGTGTTCAATACTCAAGTCAAAAAGGTCATCGTAGATGAGCAACCTTATTTAATCTTTGATTAGTATTTAGGGACAATAAAAAAACGACCTACTTGAGGTCGTTTTTTTAATCGAGATAGCCAAACTCAACGCTTATTGAGTTAACGGTTTTAGATCTGCTGGGCGGTAGTAAACAGATTTGAGTACTTTGCCTTTACGAATGGTTTTACCTTCCGATACGAAATCTTCGGCGCATTTCGCGATGATGTGTTCACCTTTCTGCACCGCCATCAACTTGATGCCTTGTTCTGCGTAGAATGCTTCTGTTTCTGAGTACTCTTGCTCGTTACGGCATACTTTGCTCATGTTGCTTGAATGTACTTCATCCCAGCAAGGAATAAACTCGATACCACGGTTTACCGCAACGTTTAATAGAAGATCAATTAAGTAGCTGATCGCCAGGTTGTCTTCTACTTTGCTGTGGCCAAGATGAACGAGACGGCCCATTAATACATACACGCTGTCTACGATGGCATCTGCTTGCTCAGTTTTACAATCTGCTTCTGCTAGCTCTGTTAGCTCTTCGATCGCCAAAGAGGTGTGTAGTGTATCTGCTTGTGCATCAAGGCTTGCAGCGTCTGCGACTGGTAAGTCGAACGTACTACGGAACTCGGTGATATCACGGTATAAGTGATCAAAAATCTCTTGGGTTAGCTTTGACAGTTGCATTCTAATTTCCATTGAATCGATTGAAGCGGCAATGATACCAAACCGCACTTTGAACCCCAAGGGCATTGCATCTAACTGGTGATAAATCTGCCTTTGGGAATGGTGGTGCTTAACGAAATAGGTAAGGGAACAGCTTTTTACGTTCTTCCTCTGAAAGGGAGGAAACACGAGCGATGTTCGTATCGGGAATGGATTCAGGATCAGGATAGTGTTTTAGTACCTTTTCCATACTCTCTTCGCGAATCAAATGGAAGATTGGGTAAGGAGAACGATTGGTTAGGTTTTCGTCGTCTTCAGGCCTTGCGCCGCCAAAACAGTAATCAGGATGGAAAGTCGCTACTTGGAAAATACCTTCCCAGTTTTGCTGCTTAATTAATCCTTCAACCCAATCTATGCAAAAGTTGTAGTCCCAGAAATCTTGTAGCATGTTGGGAACCACAACCAACGTGGTCTCAAGTTGTTCGGGCTCTGTGTTACTCAGCTCAATCAGTTGCAATAAAATATCTTCAAGAAGCGTTTCTTCTTGAGTCGCTTCACTAACAAAGATTTTGATTTGTTTATTACGTTGCGGCTTGGCAGCAAACGGACAAAGGTTGAGTCCGATTACCACGTCGTTGAGCCATTGATCGACCTGTTGAGTGATCGCTTCGATATCTGTGTTTTGTGTTGAACGCGTTGACATACGACTTTCTGGTTTTTATTAAAGTAGCGCAAGCATAGCAGAGTTGGTTATCCAAGTAACCAGAGAGGTATTACGCAAATGAGCGTACCTTAGCTACTCTTTAAACTCGCAGCGTCAGGTGTTTGGTCAGTATGCTTTCTTTCGGCAATGTGTTTCAAATACGCAATCGCAGCAAACATCGCTAGGTAGACGGCGCTTCCCCCCATAAGAACACTCGACCAACCACCATGCTGCCAACAATAAAGAAGTATGAATCCTCCCAAACTACCGCCTACGTAGTAGTGTACTAAGTAGAGCGCTGTTGCGGTGGCTTTGGCGCGAGTGGCGTTCTGACCGACCCAACCGTAGGCGAGGGTATGAGTAAAGAAGGCACCAAAACTTATCAGCAACAACCCAAATAGCATTGCAGTCAAGCTTTCAACCGCCGCAATCCACATCCCCGTCATGCTCACTATCGCGCCCAAGAACATGCCGAGGATTGATGAATAACGTTTACTCCAGTGGCCTGCGCAACGAGAGGAGAAAGTTCCTCCCAAGTAACAAATAAAGATCAGTGAGGCCAACCCGACGGGCACATTGTGAGGTTCACTCACCAGACGGAACCCCATTACGGAGTAAAGGTTGACGAACAAAGCAAAGTTGAGTCCTCCTATCAGCATCGCGAACCACACGCGTTGGTTTTTAAAATGACCAATAAGCGCACGATTTTGATGGCGCAAGCTGCTTGATGACGGGGTGAAGTTGCGCTGTGTTGGCAATAAATAGTGAACGCCAATGACACCAAGAAGAGTGAACACCATCATAACTTCAATGGCAACATCAACATTGAAATTGTCCGCCAATAAGCCGCCGCTAATACGTCCTGCAATACCGCCTAATGAGTTAGCCGCAATGTACGTTCCAATTGCCATCGAGAAAGCGTGCTTGTCGAGCTCTTCTGCCATGTAAGCCACGGCGACCGCAGCAAAAGCGGCGAGCGCGACACCGATCAGTGCTCGACATACCACCAAAAACAGAAATGAGTCACCAAATAGCATCAAAGCGGAAAGGGTAGGAATCGAAAACAGACCAGCCATCATGACTGGCTTTCGTCCCACTGATTCTGACAACACAGCCATCGGAACGAGGCTAAAAGAGAGAGCGAGTGTTGAGGCCGCAAATAACCAGTTCACTTGCGTTTCTGAGATCGTGAAAATTTGGGCAAAAGTGGGCAGCATTGGCTGTAGTAGGTATAAATTTGAAAAAACCAAGAAGGAACCAAGCGCTAGCGAGAGCGTAATGCGTTTGTATTCCGGTGTGCCAAAACTGACCATGAATCCTGCCTAATGTGAGCAAATGGAGAGACTGTGATCAATCTATCAGTTCGTTGTAAATTAAAAAAATATATTAAAAATATGGACACCATATATTTTTGATCTAATGGAATCGAAACAACTTAAACATTTTCTGGCGGTCGCTGAACATGGAAACATTACCCATGCGGCGAAAGCCCTGCATATTGCCCAGCCCGCATTAAGCATTTCTATCAAAAAGTTTGAGCAGTCTTTGGGCGTTACCTTATTTCGCCGTGATGATAAAAAAATCAGCTTAACGAAAGAGGGCGAAACGCTACTTATACATGCCAAGCGGGTGATTCAACAGTTGCACGACGCGCAGCTCGCGATTGATGAGTTGAAAGGCTTAGCGAAAGGAGAAGTACGACTCGGAACGCCATCAATGATGGGCAGTTATTTCTTTCCACGAATTGTGATGGCGTTTAAAAGCCAATTCCCGGAGTTAAAATTGACCTTGGTCGAAGCTGGGACTCAATCGATTCGTCGTATGCTGCTCAATGGTCAACTCGATATCGGTGTGATCAGTTGTGATAACGTGCCTGATGACCTAGAAACTGACCATTTGTTTACTAGCCAAATGGTCGCAGTTGTTTCACCTGAGCATGAGTTAGCCCAGCGACACGCTCTTACTTTTGATGAGTTCTTTGAACACGATTTGGTTATGTTTCAGCATGGCTATTTTCACCGCGAATTTTTGGATCAGGTGAGTGAGGAGCATGGGTTTACCATGAAGTCATCATTCGAGACCAACTTACTGCCTTTGATTTTGAGTATTGTGAAACAAGAGTTTGCGATTACCGCGTTACTGGAATTGGTGACCCAACATGAGTCAGGCGTTGTTGGCGTGCCGTTTGAACCACCAGTGACGCTGGATCTGGCACTTGCTTGGCGCAAGCAGGGGTACTTATCAATAGCAGATCGAACGTTTATCGACTTTATCAAGCGCTACGTTTAAACGCAGCGCAGATTCATCGTCCGAGCACTAGTCGCCTTTGTACATCTTCTCGAAGTTCTTTGGGTTCCAGCCAATCATTACCCGATCACCAATTTTTAAAACTGGCACTGAACGAGCACCAAGCGCATCAAGTTCTTTGCGACCGCGTTGCATCTTAGCATTGCACAAACGATAGTTAATATTTTTCGAATCCAGATAACGTTGAGCATCTTTGCAGTGAGGGCATTTGTCTTTGACGTAAAGGACGACACGTTTCATTGAATTTCTCTCCATTATCATTGGGAGGCGAAGTTTAACGGCCTTTCGTCATAAATGAAAGGCGAAAGCTAAGGTGAAACTGTCCTTTATCTCAGGTATATTGAGCGCCTTTATTTTGTCATAACAGACGTTAACTCTATGCATCCGTCACTTCGATACATTCAAGGCTACCCACAAAACATCGTAGAGCAGGTGAGCTCATTGATAACGAGTGGCAAGTTTGTTCCTTGGTTCGAAAAGCGTTATCCCGATAGGCACCAAATCAAAAGCGAAAGGGCGCTCTATGAGTACGCCATGGCAATCAAAAACTGCTACATGAAGAAAGCCGCGCCAATCAGTAAAGTTGTCTACGATAAGAAAATTCATGCGGTAAACAATGCGCTTGGTTTGCACAGTGTTATCAGTAGAAACCATGGCGGTAAGCTGAAGTCGAAAAACGAGATTCGCATTGCCAATGTATTTAAGGATGCGCCCGAGCCACTATTAAGAATGCTGGTGGTACATGAGTTGGCGCATACTCGTGAGAAAAACCACGACAAGGCGTTCTATCAGCTATGTTGCTACATGGAGCCTGAGTATCACCAACTCGAATTTGATGCTCGTTTGTTTATGATTTACCTCGATTTAAAAGCGAATTTGAATGAAGAACAATAATCACAACGCGAAGCAAGCAAAGCCAAAGGCTTCAAAGGCGGCTCAGAATACAGACGCGAATAAAGCCAAGCCGAAGCGTGTTAAAGACAAAGTTGCGCGCAAATCTCCGCAGCCTGCAGGAAAGAGCGAAGTCGAGTTCATAAAAATAGCGAAGAATGGTTTGCATGAGCGTAATGTTCATCGAGGTCGTTACGATTTTAAAAAACTCATGGAAAGTGAACCACAGTTAAAGCCATTCGTTATCAAAAATCCGAAAGGGGAAGACTCCATAAACTTCTCTGATCCTAACGCTGTTAAAATGCTCAATAAAGCATTGCTTGCTGCGTATTATGGTATCAAGTTCTGGGACATTCCCGACACCTACCTTTGCCCACCGATTCCGGGCCGCGCTGATTACATTCACCGAGTGGCAGAGCTACTTGATGGTGAAGTAAAAGGTCAGTACACGCACCAAAAAGTGAAAGCGTTGGACATTGGCGTGGGAGCAAACTGTATTTATCCGATTGTTGGTGTAACAAAATACGGTTGGCACTATACGGGCAGCGATGTCGATCCAAAATCCATCCAATCGGCTCAAACGATCGTAGAGCACAATCGTGTTTTGACGGGAAAAATTGCACTAATACAGCAACACAATGATGCCAATATTTATCGAGGTATCATTCAACCGAATGATCGTTATGATGTGACGACATGTAATCCGCCATTCCACCGTTCGGCGGAAGATGCCGCTATGGGCAGCCAGCGTAAAATCGATAATCTAAAAGCAAACCAGCGTAAGAAAGGGCTAAAACCTCAAACCGCACAAGTAAAGACAAGTAAGCCTGCGTTGAATTTTGGCGGTCAAAACGCTGAATTGTGGTGTGAAGGCGGAGAAGCGGCGTTTATCCGAAAAATGGCGAATGAAAGCCAAGCTTTTGCCGCACAGGTCTTGTGGTTTACGACACTTATATCCAAAAAAGACAACGTTCGCCCGATGCGCAAGCAGCTTGAAAAATTGGGTGTGAAGGCCATTCGTGTGGTTGAAATGAGTCAAGGGCAGAAAGTGAGCCGCTTTGTAGCTTGGTCATACATGGATAAGCAACAGCGCAAAGCATGGATTGAACTAAAGTAACGTTGACCGTTTCACACTGAACAATAAAGTAGAAAGCCCGCTGATATCAGTGGGCTTCTATTTTGGGAGATCTAAAACTTAATGATGGGCTCACAATCTAGTGAACTGAGAGAGACAAAAGTATCTGTTTTGGCATAGTACAAGCCACAGGTTTCACCTCTTATCTGCAACGTATATTGGTCTGGAAGATCCGTATAGCTGCCATCCAGCAGTTGATTGTTGTTACCTTTTACTCGTCCTTTTTCAATCAACAAATGCGGTGAGGATTCAAATACGTTATTTGCGATTCTAGGTGCTGGTGTCCCTTGGATTTCTGCGATCGCGTTTTGAATCTCTATGACTGTTTCCGGAGAGTTCTTTTTACTCAATGCTTCAACGGGTTCTTGTGACATAGCTTGGCATCCAATCAAAGAAATCGAAGTGCCTAAGAAAAGCGCAACCCGAATCAGCATTCGTAAAAAGTTAGTTGATCTCAACATGAATTGCCTCTGTTCGTAGCGGAGAGCGAAGATCGCTTAACTCCGGAGATGAAATGTTACGCGGCATGGCGTTGAAACTTGAAGGGGATACTGGCGGACAGGTTCCTGTTTCCATGTAGTTTAGCGCCGCAGAAAGCATACCTTCAGACGGATCGCCTAATGGTTTTGTTAGGTCGTCATTGACCCAGCAACCTTCCACTCTGTTGTTTAAGCCTAGCTCGGTATTGATTTGGCTCTTTGGAGTAGGAATAAAACCATCAGCGAAGTCGCCAAATTTTTTCTCGTTCGCCGACTTGAACTGAATAGTGTAGTACATAGTGCCGCAGTTTTGTTCTGGTGAGAACCCGTACGGTTTACCTGTGGTTGTTGAGCCTATTTGGATAACCTCGACATCAATGCCGCGCAAAGCGTTGATTAACAGTTCACTTGAGGAAGCCGTGCCTCCTGAAGTCAGCACATATACGCGCTTTTTGTTCAGTGTCGGAAGCACTTGATCCGAATATTTCTGTGCTGCCCAGTCTATTGCTAGATTCGTAAAGCGATAGATGTTATCCCCATCTTTAATGGTACGCATCACTTTGTCATTATGAATCAACTCACTGAAGACTCGGTTCTGACCAGCACCGCTTAGCATGTAGCCTACTTGCGAGGACTGAAGGACTAAACCACCGCCGTTGTAACGTAAATCAACGACGATCTCGTCAACATTCTCTGCTGAGAGCGTACTGAATGCCTCAATAAGCGGGGCTTGAGCGCTTGGTTCAAAGGAGTTGTATTGCAGATAGCCGATCCGCATACCATTGTGTGTAATCACTTTGGCATTTTTAACTGGAGAGGTCATGACATCAGAGGCGGTAAGCGTCACGGTTTTCTCTAGACCGTCAACACTCTCAAATGTGAAGGTGTAATCTTGATTGATGTCAGGGTTAAAGAGCGTTTTGTTGATAAAATCAATGTCGGACTGACTACCGGTGTTAACCACATCAATATTATTGATTTTCAGAAGCTTATCACCACGAGCAATGCCGCTTCTATCAGCTGGCGAGGCTTCTTCAGTGTAGGAAATACGAACGTCTCGAGGTTGTACGCCACGTAGGAATGCCCAGTTAAAACCAAATCCAGCAACTAAACCGGATTGCGATGATTTCATATCATCCTCATAAGGGACGGTAAAATGGAAGCGATCTTTTGGTTTACCCGTCGCGGTAGTAGCAGAGGTGACCAGCGTATTGAAGTAATCAGTAACAGTTTTGTAGTTTGCTGGATTATTATCAGGAACCTCGTCATACCATAGATACGTTTCGTTAGTAAAAGCTCTTAAAAAGAGTTTTTCGTGTAATGCAGAGCCCAATTTATCTGGATAGGCGGCATAGTTGTCATATGGGTCCAGTCCGACGCGGGGCGTTTCACATTGGTTGATAAACGTTTTCGACGATTGGCTAAAATCATGAACTTTCCATGTTGGACCGTTTGCACTGCTAGTGGACGGAGTAGGTGATGAGCTATCACCGCCGCCACCGCCACAGCCTTGTAATAATGCGAGAGTGACTGCCGTTGCTAAAGAATACTTAAATTTCACTTTTCTATGTCCTTATAAATAATAGAATTATAATTATGTGTTTTGCTTTTGTTTTTATTAGCTAGGTGAATGTATTAATTTAATTTGTTCGTCTGCAAATTTATAGTTAAATAGTGTGAGGTAAATAACGTAAAAAAGTTGTCTTTTATCCTTAAGCTAAATTAGTCATTACTTAAGTTTTCTGTCTATTTCAAAAGATCTAACAAGACAATTAATAAGTGTGAAATTAAGACAAGTTCTTAGTTGACTAAGCGATGCTTGCTAAATAAAAATCAGAATTAGATTCAGGAAACGCTTTGAATCAATAGTTTGGTAGGGGTATATGATGTTATCTGGGATTTGTTTGATTTATTTGTCTGATGCTTTAACTTAATTTAGTGAGTTGAGCGACGTGCTTTAATAGGCTTCCGTCAATGTTAGGTAAATCATCAGCGAAAAATATCTGAGCACCGGGAGTGCAGCGCATTAATATATTTGTTAGTTCACCTTCATTGTTGGAAGTGTTAACTGCGTTAAGTTTCGCTAATTTATTACAAAGCTCGTCCTCTATTTGCACTTTCTGCTCTTCGGTGAGCCTAATGCGACCTATACATACGCCTGGGTTGATATCATGAGAAAGCGAATCTTGTTGAAATCGCTCTTTGAATAAGGTGTCTAATGCCGTACCTTCTTCCATAATAAATCGACGACCAGAACGGTAAAACAAGCCGTCTCCGAAGTTTTCGACATATCCTAGAATTTCCGCGATACGCAAATAGAATCGTAAGCTTGTATCAGAAAGTCCGTAAGTTTGGGCTATCTCTTGCGGTTTAATATCACGAGAAGTCAGCATATAAATAAAATCAAGTAAATAAGGATGCTCAACGAAAAGGGCGCTCTCTTCATCTGTTAGCATTTGCTCGTTTTGGTGCTGAAGCTCGTTGGCTAAGGTTGCGAGTTCGATGAGATCGGTATTCAGGTAGTTCAGATAAATAAGTACTTTATCCAAACCTAAAGCTGGATTATGTAGGTGGCGTTTAATACTAGATAAAGGGATGCCACTTTTTTCTGACAAGGAATTGTAGCAAAGCCCTTCTTCTTTAATCTTTTGTCGTAGCGCTGCGAGTAAAAATTTTGGTCCAACATTCATCCTTGAATATCACCTTATTCGTTATTCCGTTTACAGGCTGATATTTTGCCTTTCAAGCAGCAGGTTTCGAATCGCTGTGCCTGCTTCTAGAATGTGTTTTTTCAGCAGGTACTTGGCGCCTTCGATATCACGATTTTGGCACATTTCAAACAAGCTTAAGTGCTCTTCTTCTGCCTTTTTAATGCCTGTAGTAAACAATAGCTGCATGCGTATGTATCGGTCACACTTTGTGTTCAGGTTGTAAATGACGTCCATAGTTTCAGGCATGTTGGCTGGCGCATATAGGGCTTTGTGGAACTCGTAGTTGTAGTTGCTCCATTCTTCTACTTCGTCGCCACTGTTCACTACTGACTCGAAACGTTCGCGAACTTCGCGCGCGCGTTCAAGGTCAGCGTCTGTCATATTTTGAATCGCGCGCTCTAAAATGTGGCATTCCACGACAGCGCGCAGTTCAAATAGCTCATTGATTTTCTCTGGAGATAGCTCAGTGACCGTCGCACCTTTGTGAGGTTCAAAGCTAACGAGTCCTTGTGCTTCCAATTGAACTAACGCTTCACGCACAGGAATTCGGCTAACATTAAACTCTTTTGCTAACGCATCTTGACGTAAAGGTTGACCAGTTTTTAACTCGCCCTTCAAGATCTGAGTTCGAATTGCTTCCTCAACGAGCTGAGTGCGCGTTTTAAAAACAGGTTTCTGTGACATTGAAGTCTCCCGTGAAATTAATATTGTATCCAATCCATTTTACTTTAGTAGTTTATTGTTTTTCTGGCACAAACCAACTAGGAAAGAAGGTTTTGAGAAGTAGAGTGAAATAAAAGGCATCAGTTGATGCCTTTTTGAGCCATTTGTTGATCTTATTGGGACACACTGCCATCTATGGCGCGTTGGATACCCAGTGGGTTCGACGCTTTTAATGAATCCGGCAATAAAGATTCTGGCAAAGCTTGATAAGCGACCGGACGCAACCAACGATGAATAGCCTCCGCACCGACAGATGTTGAGGCAGAATTGGTTGAAGCCGGATATGGTCCACCATGAACCATAGCGTAACCAACCTCGACGCCAGTTGGCCAACCGTTGAATACAAGGCGTCCGGCGATTTCTTCCAAACTTGGAAGCAGTTGCTTGGCTTGTTCTTCGTCTTCAGCGGTAGCGTGAAGGGTTGCGGTGAGCGATCCAGTCAGTGAATCACTCAGTTTCAACATGTCATCGAAATCTTCACAGATTACGATTAACGATTGAGGACCAAATATTTCTTCCTCCCATTGCGGGTTTTCACGCCAGTTTTTACTGTCCGTCACGAACAGTGCTGGTGAGACATTGGTCGCTTCTGCTTGTTCAGAACGAGTGACGTTAATGCCTGTTTCGGAAGCTCGCTTATCCACTTCGGATTCATACGTTTCTCGGATACCTTGCGTTAGCAAAGTGGCCGTTGATTGCTGTCGAATTAACCCTTGAGCGATTTCGATAAAGGCTTGCGTTTCTGGGCTATTCAAGACAAATACAACGCCTGGTTTTGTACAAAATTGTCCACAGCCCAAAGTCATAGAAGCCACAAATTCTTCAGCCAATGATGCGTTTGCCCGTATGGCTGAAGGGAGAATAAATGTTGGGTTAATCGCCCCTAGTTCACCATAGAAGGGGATTGGCTCTGGTCTTTGCTGAGCTAGATTGAACAGCGCGCGGCCACCACCGACGGAGCCTGTAAACCCAACCCCTTTAATTTTTGGATGGGTAACGAGTGCTTGGCCAAGTGCACGTTTGTTGCCTTGCAATAGCGTGAAGATGGCTTGCGGTAAGCACTCTTTCTCAAGTGCAGCCTCAATACACTCGGCAACAAGTTGACTGGTGCCAGGGTGGGCGGTATGGCCTTTTACAATCACAGGACAGCCAGCTGCCAGTGCCGAAGCCGTATCACCACCTGCCGTAGAAAATGCGAGCGGAAAATTAGACGCACCAAACACGGCGACAGGGCCAATTGCGATTTGTTGACGGCGAATATCTGGTTTTGGCAGTAGTTGACGGTTTGGGTTTGGCGTATCGAAAATTGCTTGATGGTGATTACCCGATCTCACAACCTCGGCAAATAGTCTTAATTGGCTCGCGGTACGTCCTATTTCACCGCTTAAACGTGCTTCGGGAAGGGCAGTTTCTAAATGAGCACGAGCAACGATTTCTTCACTCTTCACTTCCAATTCAGAGGCGATAGAGCAAAGTAAGCTCGCTCGCTTTGCATTGCTTAGTTGGCGAAACTCACGCGCAACGCTTTGGGCGGCTGAGGCGGCTTGATTAACTTCTTGCTCTCCATGTACCGGAAACGCTATAGGTAGAGGCTCACCAGTAAAGGCGTTGACTGCGTAAAAAGTGGTTGGTTCTTGTGGGTTCATCATTCTTCCTTACTATCCTTATTACTTCACTTCAAATCCGTACGCATATGGGTCTTCATCGTCTACCCATATCGTGTTGTGACCGTATACTTGTGCCCATCCTTCAATGCTTGGCAAAATAGCGGCTTTGCCATTCACTTCGGTAATGCCTTCTATACGTCCTTGAAATAGGCTGCCGATGATACTTTCGTGAACAAAGTCTTCCCCTTGATTGAGCTTGCCTCTTGCATGCCATTGCGCCATACGTGCACTTGTTCCCGTACCACATGGCGAACGATCCAACGCTTTGTCGCCGTAAAACACAGCATTTCGAGCGGTGGCGTTTTCTTGAGTGGGCTCTCCGGTCCATAGCACGTGAGAAACACCGCACACTGTTGGATCTTCTGGATGTACGCACTCAACCGCTCGAGATACCGCTTCGCGAACTTTTGGTGAAAGCATCAAAATTTCATCTGGAGAGTAGTGTTCAAGTCCGGCGTAGTTTTCTTGAGGATCGACGATTACGTAATAGTTTCCGCCATAAGCAACATCGACAGTGAGCTCACCTAAGCCCTCTATGTCCACGGTTACGTCTTGGTGGGCAAGGTAAGCTGGTACGTTAAATATCTTCACCGACGTGACCTTGTCACCTTTTGTTTGGTAGTGCACTTCGATTTGTCCTGCTGGGACATCAAGTATCAAACGGCCTTCTTTTTTGGGAGTGATAAGGCGATTCTCGATAGCGGTAGTGACGGTTCCAATGGTGCCGTGGCCACACATTGGTAAGCAGCCACTGGTTTCAATAAACAGAATTGAAGCGTCTGCGTTATCGCTGCAAGGAGGCAAGACAACGGACCCCGACATCATCGAGTGTCCGCGAGGCTCAAACATGAGTGCCTGACGAATCCAATCATAATGCTCAAGAAAGTATTGGCGCTTTTCGCTCATGGTATTGCCTTCGAGTGGAGGCACACCGCCTGCTACCAGCCTAACTGGGTTGCCGCAGGTGTGGGCATCAATACAGAAAAAAGTTCCTTGTCTCATTTTTCGCTCCTTGCTGAAAAAATGGTTGAATTAAACAATAGTGATGTTAACGTAATGTAAAATATATTGTATACAATATACGTTTTCAAGTGTGACTCGGAGCATATTTATGTTGGTCAAGGATGAAACTAAAAAGGAAAGGATCGCTGTGATAGGTGCGGGGATTATTGGCTTATCAATTGGCTTGAAATTGCAGCAGCAAGGTTATCAAGTCACGATTTTTGATCCCAATGGCGTGGGGAATGGATGCTCTAAGGGAAATGCAGGCCATATCGCGACTGAGCAAATCTTCCCTCTTGCAACGCCAGCGCTGCTTCCACAATTACCTAAAATGCTGCTAGATCCGAAAAGTCCGGTTTCGATCCGTTGGCAAGATATTCCAAACACAATCGGGTGGATGATTCGTTTTCTATTACAAACCAAGCCATCAGCCGCGGAGCGGGCAAAAAACGCGATTAAGAGTCTTAACGAGCGGTCAGTGGCAAGTTGGCGTGGCATGCTTGATTCAATCGGAAAAGCGCATCTAATAAAAATGAATGGTTCATTGCTCACTTTTGAAAACGAGAAACTGTTTCAGAATTATCAAAGTACGCTTAACTCACTGGCTAAAAACGGTGTGACGCATCAAGTTTGGACACAAGAGGAGATTCGAGAGCGGATACCTGATCTCAGCCATAAGGTTCGTATCGGAGTCTTTTTTCCCGAAACCGGTCATACGCTAGACCCTTATCAGCTCTGTGCTGAGCTAAGTGAAGCCTTTGAAGAGCTTGGCGGTAAGGTTTTACAAAAAGGTGTATCTGCGTTGGCGAAAAATGGCGATGTGCTGGTTGAGTCTCAAACACATTCATTTGACCGAATCATTGTTGCCGCTGGTGTACATTCTAAGCCTTTGATACGGGAACTAACCGGAGTCAAAGTGCCTATTCAAGCCGAGCGTGGTTATCACCTAATGGTGGATGACAAGCGTGATGTACTGCCATTTCCTATTAGCTCTGCCGATAGAAAATTCATCATGACTCCGATGTCTGGTGGGCTACGCTTGGCAGGCACTGTTGAGTATGCCGATGTAGAATCACCACCCAATATGAAACGTTCAGAAATGCTTTTTCAGTTAGGTGATGAGATGTTTGAATCGGGGTTAAATCCACTCAAGCAAGGAGAAAAGTGGATGGGGAATCGGCCTTCAACAGTCGACTCGTTACCGGTTATTGATAGCATTTGGGATGGAAATGTATTACTGACATTTGGCCACCAACACCTTGGATTAACTCAAGCGGCGATTACGGCAGATCTCCTTTTAGAGCTTATCGAAGGAAAGCCAACATCGATTGATCTTTCACTTTTTTCACTACAACGATTTGCCTGAAAAATTTAATATTAAATATTGTATAAAATATATTAAATGCTAATGTTAACTTAATTTTAACAAAAACTGGTATCCAACAGCCGTACTCGGATGCCTCCAGAAAAACAACCAAAAGGAGTAAAACATGTCACGAATGACCAAAGCACCATTGGCGCTGTTGATTTCAGGAATGCTGTTGGGGACCTCTGCTTATGCTGAAGACAAATTGACGGTCGTATCTTGGGGTGGTGCATTCACCAAGAGCCAAGTGGAGGCATATCATAAGCCTTTCATTAAAAAAACAGGTGTTGAGATCGTATCCGAGGATTTCAGTGGCGGATTAGCCGAAATTAAAGCGCAGGTGGAAGCGAACAATGTGCGCTGGGATTTGGTTTCTCTCGACAAGCCGGACATTGTTCGTGGTTGCGCCGAAGGGTTACTAGAACCAGTGAGCCCAAGTATTTTGCCTCCGGGCGCAGATGGAACACCAGCACAAGAGGATTTCATTGACGGTGCGATTCACGAATGCGCAATCAATACCATCGTTGTGTCCACAGTATTAGCGGTGAACGAAGACGCGTTTAAAGGTAAGGCTTTGCCTAGCAAGTTGACCGATCTTTTTGACCTAAAAACTTTTCCAGGTCGACGTGCATTGCAAAAACAACCTCAGGGCAATCTTGAGTGGGCACTATTGGCTGATGGTGTAAAGCCAGAAGAGGTCTACAGCCTGCTCGAAACCGAAGCGGGGCGTGAGCGTGCTTTTGCTAAGTTGGATACGATCAAATCAGAAGTGCTGTGGTGGACAACAGGTGCCCAGCCACCTCAAATGCTTGCAGACAAAGAAGTGGTGATCGCCTCGGCGTTTAACGGCCGAATCCACAATGCCCGTAAGGATGAAGGTCAACCATTTCGGATTATATGGGACCGTCAAATGGGTTACATGAATGGATGGGCGATACCTAAAGGGAGTGAGAACACAAAGCTTGCATTGGACTTCATTGCTTTTTCTTCAGGAACAAAACCATTAGCTGATCAAGCTAAGTACGTTGCCTATGGGCCTACGCGTAAGTCGTCTTCGGCGGAGGTGAACCCAGACATTTTAGCGAACCTTCCTACCGCACCTCAAAACTTCCAAACCGCCTTCCTGATTAACGATGAATGGTGGTCAGACTACGCAGATGAACTCAATGAAGAGTTCAACACTTGGCTGCTTAACTAGGCGTTAATTTGTGTATAGGGCCGAGTTTTCATCCATAAGCGAGGTTCCGTACTTTTCCTCAACTGTATTTATGTTTTCGGAGAAATGATGAAAGTCATCGAAGCACAGCAAGTCGCGCAATGTTTAACAATGAAGTCTCTTATTGAAACGATGCGTGAAATGTACTCGCGGCCAGCGACAATACCTCAACGCCGAGTCATGCCCTTAGAAGAGGGAGAATACGAGGCGTTTGCGCTACTTCCAGCTTGGAACCAGGAGTTGATTGCGGTGAAAGCCTTTACGTATTTCCCGCATAACCCTGAGCAAGGCAAAGATACGCTTGCATCTAAGCTGCTTGTTTTTAGACGAAACGATGGTGAGCCGCTCGCACTCGTGGACGGTAAAGTTTTAACGTTTTGGCGCACCGCCGCAGCTTCTGCGTTGGCAGCGGACTATTTGGCGCGTCCCGATGCTGATCGTCTGTTGATCTGCGGAACGGGCAATCTTGCGCCTTATTTTGCGTGGGCATACGCTGCGGTTCGCCCACTTAAGCAGGTTTATATTTGGGGGCGTAACTCAGATAAAGCCGAGGCGACGGTAGATGCCATTGTGTCATCTTCAGAGTATCAGTCGCTTCCTGATGAGCGTCGGTTCCGTGTTTCAGTCGTAGAAAATGTGGACCACGTTATCAAACACGTTGACATCATCAGCTGTATTACCGCATCAGCAGAGCCTGTGTTTAATGGCGCAGACGTGCAGCCGGGCACCCATATTGATTTGGTCGGTAATCATGACTTGGATAAGCGTGAATGCGACTCCGAAGCAGTGCAACGAGCACAGGTGTATGTTGATAGCCGTATTAATGTATTAGCCGAAGCGGGCGATCTTCTCATTCCAATTCAAGAGGGCGTGTTCACGTCAGACGATATTAAAGGGGAATTACCGCAGCTTTGCGCCCAACAAATCTCAGGACGTCAAAACGATGAGGTCATTACTTTATACAAATCAGTTGGCAGTGCTTTGGCTGATTTGGCCGCTGTAAAGGCGGTGTTGTTAGAAAATGGCATAGATACCCATGCCTGAGCATTTTTGCTCGTTCATTTAAATTGCATACAATATACATATAAGGAAAGTAGTTCATGAAAATTGATTGGAAAGGTGTTTATCCGGCGGTCAGTACGCAATTTCGTCAAGATCAGTCAATCGACTTAGACGCAACGCAAACTGTTATAGATAACCAAATTAAAGATGGTGTGAATGGCATTATCTGCTTGGGTACTGTCGGTGAGAACTGTGCGTTGTACCCGGAGGAGAAACGCCAGGTTTTGCAAGCGGCAAAAGAAGTCGTAAATGGCCGTGTGCCTTTGATTGCTGGTACAGCAGAGTCTATTACCACAGCAGCTGTTGATTACATGCAGGATGCGTACAAAATTGGTATCGATGGTTGTATGGTGATGCCTGCCATGGTTTACCGCACGTCTGAGAGCGAAACGTTCGAATATTACCGCACGCTAGCAGAAGCAACGCCAGAAATGCCAATCATGATTTACAACAACCCGGTTGCTTATGGTGTCGATGTAAACCTCGATATCATGGCGAAACTGGCTGAGTTTGAAAGTATTGTAGCTATCAAAGAGTCGACCACTGATACTCGTCGTATCACCGAGCTTTACAATAAATTTGATGACCGCTTTACCGTGTTCAGTGGTGTTGATGACATCGCTCTTGAATCATTGATGCTAGGTGCGACCGGCTGGATTTCTGGTTTAACCAACGCATTCCCAGAAGAGTCCGTTGCGATTTATAAACTGGCAAGCCAAGGTCGTTATGCTGAAGCGTTAGAGATCTACCGTTGGTTCTTACCCCTACTGCGTTTAGACACCATTCCTACGCTGGTTCAGTGCATAAAATTGGCCGAGCAAGTCTGCGGACGTGGCTCTGAACAAGTTCGTGCGCCACGCCAACTCTTACAAGGTGAAGAGCGTCAACAAGTCATTCAAATGGTTGAACATGCGTTAGAAACCCGCTTAGACCTATCCAAATACAATCTGTAATTGTGCTGTTTAGTAGAGCGTTAACTGACGCTCTACTCATTCGTAATATTCAAAAAATGAGAAGAGGGAAGTCATGAGCACGGAAAACAAGGACTATGTCAGCTTTCAACACGTTAAGAAAACCTACGATGGCACGAATTTGGTGGTGAAAGACTTCAACTTAGATATTACTCCTGGAGAGTTCGTTACTATGTTGGGGCCGTCAGGATCGGGCAAGACCACTTGCTTGATGATGCTAGCAGGCTTTGAAACTGCGACCGGTGGAGACATTTATATCGATGGCGTTCCTGTCAATCATCTCGCGCCGCACAAGCGCGATATTGGTATGGTGTTTCAAAACTATGCGTTGTTTCCACATATGACCATTGCTGAGAATCTTGCGTTTCCTTTAAAGGTGCGAAAACTCGACAGTGACACGATTCAAAGCAAAGTTCAGAGTGTATTAGAAATGGTCGAGCTTGAGCATGTTGCGACTCGATACCCGAAGCAGTTATCAGGTGGTCAACAACAGCGTGTTGCGTTAGCGCGAGCATTAGTGTTTGAGCCTAAACTCGTGTTGATGGATGAACCACTAGGCGCGTTAGATAAGCAGCTGCGTGAGCAAATGCAGATGGAAATTAAACATTTGCATGAAAAGCTTGGCATTACCATTTTGTATGTGACGCACGATCAAGACGAAGCTCTCACTATGTCCGACCGTATTGCGGTTTTTAATCACGGCGAAGTGCAACAACTCGCGACACCAACCGAGCTTTATGAATCTCCGAGTAATACGTTTGTTGCGCAGTTTATCGGAGAAAACAACCAACTCTCAGGTTTAGTCAAAGAGTGGAACGGAAAGTATTGCCAAGTGCTCGTTGGGAAAGAGTTATTTACTGCGAAACCTGTCAGAGTCTCTGAGCAAGGGCAGAGAACAACACTTTCCATTCGACCAGAAAAGATTGTTATTCAACCAGAGAAAGCGTCTTGTGAGAACCAAGTCTCGGGCGTCCTACGAGAATTGATTTATCACGGTGATCATTATCGTCTGGTCGTCGAAGTAGAGAGCGTTGGTCACTTCATCGTTAAAGTACCTAACGATAATCGTAAACACTTGCAGTTAACGCCTGGCTCAATTTGTCGTATTGGTTGGCAAAGTGACGATTGCCATGCTCTTGATGGGACACAAACTCAAAGTAGCGAGGTAGCAGCATGAGTCGAGAGCTAACCGCATTAGATTCTGTATTGGAAATCGAACGCCAAGTTCATGAGCAAGAAACCAATCTGAAAGCGCAGCTGCAAAAGGCAGAGCGCCGAAAAAAGCTTCGCTCCATTATGCTCACAACGCCATTGGTGTGTTTTATTCTGCTTACGTTTGCTTTTCCTATCCTCGACATGCTTTTTCGAAGCGTGGATAACCGAGAAATATCCCAGTCACTCCCACAAACTATTCAAGCTTTAGAAAGTTGGGATTATCAAGGTCAGCCTCATCAAGAAGTCATTGAGGCATTCTCTGTTGAGGTACTTGCGCTTTATCAAAGCAAAGAGCTACCGAAAATAGCCAACCGGATGAATATTGAAGAGTCTGGTATGCGCAGTTTACTCATGAAAACCGGCAGAAAGTTGTCTCGGTTGACGTCGCTGCCGATCTCGGTGACACAGCTAGCTAAGCTGGATAAGCGTTGGGCTAATCCTAAATATTGGGCGGCGTTTAAGAATCTTAGTGGCGCATTAACATTCAGTCATTATCTTGCAGCGCTAGACTTGCAAGTGAATGAGTTTGGAGACATTGAGCCCCAACCAGAAAAACGCCAAATATACGTCGACCTTTTCTTTAAAACTTTTTGGATGTCTATCTCAATCACCTTAATTTGTTTGGTGATGGCGTACCCCGTTGCTTACCTGCTTGCCAATTTACCTGATAAGCGCGCGAACTTACTTTTAATTATTGTGCTGCTGCCATTTTGGACATCATTATTAGTCAGAACCACGTCTTGGATTGTTCTGCTGCAAAACCAAGGGGTCATTAATGATCTCCTTATTTGGTCGGGTTTTACTTCTGAGCGAATTCAGATGATTCACAATACCTTCGGAACGGTGGTGTCTATGGTTCACATTCTGTTGCCGTTTATGATCCTGCCTCTGTATAGTGTAATGAAAGGAATTAGCCCAACTTATTTCCGTGCCGCTCGTTCTCTAGGCGCGACGCCTTTCATTGCGTTCATGAAAATTTATATGCCGCTTACGTTACCTGGGATAGGTGCGGGGGCCTTGCTCACTTTCATTCTTTCTATTGGTTTCTACATTACGCCCGCTTTGGTTGGTGGAAGAAGCGGACAGATGATCTCCAATATGATTGCCTATCATATGCAGACATCACTGAACTGGGGGATGGCTGGCGCATTGGGTGGACTGCTTTTGTTCGTTGTACTGGTTCTGTTTTATATGTTCAACCGTGTGGTTGGCATTAACAACCTTAAGGTAGGGGGATAACCATGGCATTACCAAACTATGCATCAAAAGTAGAGCGAGTTGCTTACGCAGGTTACTTAGCTTTTTGTGGGGTGGTGCTGTTCTTTTTAATCGCTCCAATTCTGACCATCATCCCGTTATCGTTTAATGCAACGCCTTACTTTACTTTTACCGAGGGGATGTTAAACCTTGACTCGGCAGCGTATTCTACTCGCTGGTATCAAGAAATGTTTACTAGTGATCAGTGGCTGTTGGCGCTGAAAAACAGCACGTTTATTGCTTTTATGGCGACACTCGTTGCAACAGGGCTAGGAACTCTGGCGGCGTTGGGTTTAGCAAGTAGTAACTTGCCTTTTCGCAATACGATTATGGCGCTGTTGATCTCGCCCATGATCGTACCAGTCATTATCTCTGCTGCTGCGATGTACTTTTTCTACACACGCCTTGGCTTATCACAAACTTATTTAGGCGTCATTTTGGCACACGCTGCGTTAGGTACGCCTTTTGTCGTCATTACCGTTACTGCGACGTTAAGCGGCTTTGACCATAGCTTGGTAAAAGCGGCGGCTAGCTTAGGAGCAAACCCTGTTTATACTTTCAGACACATTACCTTTCCTCTGATTCGTCCGGGGATGATTTCTGGCGGCTTGTTTGCTTTTGGCACTTCGTTCGACGAGGTTGTGGTGGCGTTATTCCTGACTGGGGCAGAACAAAAAACCGTTCCTAGGCAGATGTGGTCAGGAATTCGAGAGCAAATCAGTCCGACTATATTGGCGGTCGCTACGTTGCTGATTTTTATGTCGGTGTGTTTGCTCGTGACTTTAGAAGTTCTACGTAGGCGTAATGTACGCATTCGAGGCATTCAAGAATAACCAAACTTTTTCTTTGTTGCTCGCTACGCACTTTTGTTTAGGTGCTCCTCAATTTTTGACCAAATGCGCCTCATTGTAGGCGCTTGTCTTTTGTGTTTATCATCAGCGATGACTGACATGTCACTCCTGTAGATTAATGCCAGCCTGCTCGAAACGTGCCAAAGGCGACTTGTTTGATCGCTGATACCAACTAGCTGGCATGTTTGGTTTAAGTCGGGCTTTCTCTTCCTTGCTAATCACAACATAGTGCAAAAACGCATTAAGTGTGGTTACCATCACGTTAAACGTCATTTCCCCATCTTTGCTGATGGATTTCAATAACCCAACGACGGTTTCCTCAGAGACTAACGGTTCAACCACCGCCTTTTTTCGCTCTTTTATTGAGGTTGAAGCGCGCAGTCTTGCACGTGCCGTCTCCCAACAAACTTTGTTGGTTTTACTGACAAGGTTGTGCTTGCAGCAGTAGTAACTGAATAAAAAGCGTGGCAGGTTTTGCCAGCGTTCGGCTTGGACTTCTAACCAAAGATGTTGTAGCTCAATATCAGCGTCGGTCATAGGAGTTGTTTAGCAAAAAGAAAAGAAACCATTTTATCGCTTTTGTGAGGAGCAATAAAAGATATTTGAATGGAAAGATAAACAACTAGTTGATCAATATTACTAAAGCAAATCGATTTCTGGCAAGCTCGTGCAACGGCAACTCGAGTACCAAAAACTGACACCGCCACGTTCAGTTGTTAACAAAATGTTTCATCTTGTCTTGCGAGTAGATTATATGGAGATGCTCTTGCAGTAATAAGGGCAGTGGCGATGCAAAAGACGTAATGCATTTAAGGAAAACTCAATATAGAAGAAATTAGATGGAACTGAAGATTTTGAGTGTCGCGATTGCGACAACATTAACCAGTACTGGCGTATTTGCGTTAAGCGAGCCAGTTTCTCAAGTTACAGAGCAACATGCACATTCGGCTCATACACACGGTGTTGAATCCAATCGAGTTGAATACCAACCAACCGCAACTCTCCCTATTCAGCCCTCCAAGGCAACTCGAGTACAGTCACTTGAAAGCCTTGATGAGTCGAGCACTGCTTGTGATTTGGAAGCATTGGTTACCGAAAGCAGTAACCAATTGATCGGCGAAATTTTAAGTCAGGGCGCGACGTGTGTGAACCAGCTATTCTCTGCTGAAAGTCGGATTCAAGAGTCGGTATTTAGCTCCGATCATATGTACAACATTGCGAAGCGTACTACGACATTGGCGAAGGGGTATACAGGTGGCGGGAGCGATGAACTAGAAACGTTGTTCTTATACTTACGCGCAGGTTATTACGCCGAGTTTTACAATGACAACATCTCATTTATTGAATGGGTCACCCCAGCGGTGAAAGAATCAGTGGATGCGTTTGTTAACAACGCAAATTTCTACGAGAACAGCGACCGTCACGGCAAAGTGCTTAGTGAAGTCATCATCACTATGGATAGTGCGGGCTTGCAGCACGCGTACTTACCGCAAGTGACCCAGTGGCTTACACGTTGGAATGATCAATACGCCCAGCACTGGTATATGCGCAATGCGGTTAATGGTGTTTTCACTATTTTGTTTGGTGGGCAGTGGAACGAGCAATTTGTGCAAATAATTGGCAACCAAACGGACCTTGCCAAAGCTTTAGGCGATTTCGCTCTAAGGGCGTCATCAATCGGTGCTGAAGATGAGTTTATGGCCGCGAATGCGGGGCGAGAGCTCGGGCGTTTGACCAAGTATGCGGGTAACGCGAGTTCTGTGGTGAAGAGTCAGCTAAGTCGAATCTTTGAACAGTATGAAATGTATGGTCGGGGTGACGCGGTTTGGCTTGCGGCGGCGGACACCGCCTCATATTACGCAGATTGTAGTGAGTTCGGAATTTGTAATTTCGAAACTGAGCTAAAAGGCTTGGTGCTATCGCAAACTTATACTTGTAGCCCGACAATCCGAATTTTGTCTCAGAATATGACGCAAGAGCAACACGCGGCCGCATGTTCTAAAATGGGCTACGAAGAGGGTTACTTTCATCAGTCTTTAGAAACGGGTGAACAACCAGTAAAAGATGACCACAACACTCAGCTCCAAGTCAATATCTTCGATTCAAGCACTGATTATGGTAAGTACGCAGGGCCAATTTTCGATATTAGTACTGACAATGGCGGTATGTACTTGGAGGGCGACCCTTCCCAGCCGGGGAATATTCCCAACTTTATTGCTTATGAAGCCTCTTATGCGAACGCGGATCACTTTGTCTGGAACTTAGAGCACGAATACGTGCATTACTTAGATGGTCGATTTGATCTCTATGGAGGGTTTAGTCATCCAACTGAAAAAATAGTGTGGTGGAGTGAAGGCATTGCAGAGTATGTCGCTCAAGAAAATGACAACCAAGCAGCACTTGAGACGATTTTAGACGGCTCGACATATACCTTAAGTGAGATTTTCGAGACTACTTATGATGGGTTTGATGTCGATCGAATTTATCGTTGGGGGTACTTAGCTGTACGTTTTATGTTTGAAAATCATAAAGATGACGTAAACCAAATGCTGGTGGAAACACGCCAAGGGAATTGGAGCAATTACAAAGCAACGATCACCCAATGGGCGAATTTATATCAAAGTGAGTTTGAGCAGTGGCAGCAAGCCCTTGTCTCAAATGGTGCACCTAATGCAGTCATAACCGCAAACAACAAGGGGAAAGTCGGTGAAAGCATTACATTTAGCAGTGAAAACAGTACAGACCCAAACGGGAAGATCGTCAGCGTCTTATGGGACTTCAGTGATGGCTCGACAAGTACACAAACCAAGCCGACGCACCAATATGGGAGTGAAGGGGAGTATTCGGTCAGTCTAAGTGTGACAGACAGTGAAGGCTTGACGGCAACCGCCACTCATAGTGTTGTTATCTCAACGTTGGGCGGTAATGACACATTGCCACAAGACTGCGCGGTGCAAAGTAAAGTAAGCGGTGGGCGCCTAACAGCAGGAGAGCCTGTTTGCTTGGCAAATCAACAAACCATTTGGCTGAGCGTGCCAGCGGTGAATGAGAGCTCAAATCTGGCGATAACGACGGGGAACGGTATGGGCAACCTAAAGCTTGAATACAGTAACTCTGGTTGGCCGGATGGTGCTAATCTTCACGGGTGGTCAGATAATATTGGTAATGGAGAGTGTATTACGTTGTCAAATCAGAGTAACTACTGGGGCTACGTTAAAGTCTCTGGTGACTTTGAGAATGCCGCCATCGTCGTTGATTTTGATGCTCAGAAGTGTCGTCAGTAGGGCATTTTAACTGCATCATTTTAATTTAATTGATCGCCTCGCTAACATTGCGGGGCGTTTTTGTTTTTCACGCCGTTATCTCTATAAAAAAAACCAGCCCGAAGGCTGGCAAACAAGGAGTTTGAGATGAAAATGAAAACGTTATAAAGCTTGCTGATATCCTATTTCTCAATAAGTTGGGTTGTGCGTTGAAGCCAGTTTTTATCTTGCGTATCAAGAAAAGGGCTAAGTGCTTGATAGACTCGTGAATGGTAATGATTGAGCCAGTCTAGCTCTGCTTGATCTAGCATTGATAAATCAAGGGCGTTGGTCGCAATTGGAGCAAGAGTGATGGTCTCAAAACCGTAAAACGTGCCGAACTCATTTTGTTCTACTTCTACAACTTTAAGAATGTTCTCTATTCTTACCCCGTACTCACCTTCGCGATAAACGCCTGGTTCATTAGTAATGACCATACCCGGTTTTAGCTCAACCTCATGGTGGCTTTGCGAGAAATTTTGTGGGCCTTCGTGAACATTCAAGCAAATGCCCACGCCGTGTCCAGTGCCGCACTTGTAATCAATACCATGTTGCCATAAGACGCCACGCGCCATGATATCAAGATTGGCACCCGTAGAGCCTTTCATGAATCGAGTCTGAGTCAGTCGGATGACCGCTTTGAGCACCAAGGTATAATCTTTGCGCTGCTTAATGGTCGGTGACCCGAAGTGGAAAGTACGGGTGATGTCTGTTGTCCCGCCAAGGTATTGGCCACCAGAATCGACGAGAAAGAAGTTGCTTTCATTGACTGCCGCATTGCTTTCTTCATCGGCGGCATAATGCATTTTTGCCCCGTGAGCTGCGAAGCCTGCGATAGTGCGGAAACTGTCACTCACATAATGTCGGGTTTGACGGCGATAGTGATTCAGTTGTGCCTCAGCAGACAATTCTGTAACGAGTCCGCTTGGAACTTGCTCTTCGAGCCAGTTCATAAACCTTACGATTGCCACACCATCATCTGTTAATGCCTGTTCTAGGCTAGTTAGCTCGGTCGCATTTTTTATGGCCTTCATTGCCGTTACAGGGCAAGCCATTGGCTTTAGATTCACATTCCCTTCAATCGAACTCACCAATAAGCTGTCTGTGTGGGTCGGGTTAAAAGCGAGCGATAATCCCTCACATTGCTGATTCAAATACTGACTTACGTAGTTGTAATGGCGAATGTGTACACTCTGCTCGGTCAGCGCTCTTTCAACGTCTTGAGGCAGTTTGGCTTTATCAATAAACAGTGTCGCAAGTGATTGCTCTACGACTAGATAGGCTTCAGAAACTGGGCAGTAATTCGTATCACCACCTCGAATATTCATTGTCCACATGACATCATCTAGCGTTGACACTAATAAGCTATCTACTTGGTTCTCGGTTAACCAAGAACGGATTCTCGCTAACTTATTTTCAGTGTCAACGCCAGCAAAAGCGGTGGGGTGCTCGAATACGGGTGCACTTGGGCGAGGTGGTCTTTCAAGCCAAATCGGTGTGAGTAAATCCAGGTCGACAATGATCTTAATGTTTTTCGCTTCAAAGGTTTGTTTGAGGCCTTGATAAAAAGCGTAACTGATGGCGCGCCCGTCAACCGCGATAATACTGTTTTCTGGTAGCGTGGTAGCCAGCCATTTGGCAACTGTCGGCGTTTCTGGTTGTTTGGCTTTAAACAGTTCAAGTCCTGTGCCGTGTAACTGTTCTTCAGCTTGAATATAGTAACGACCATCAGTCCACAGGCCACCACCTTGTTGGGTAATGACGACATCGCCTGCTGAGCCGGTAAAACCTGAAATCCAGCTTCGCGCTAACCAATGATCCGCTGAGTATTCACTGTTATGTGGGTCATTGTTGGTCACGATATATGCAGACACGTTGTGAAAGGACATTGCCTCACGCAATAACGTAAGGCGTTGGTTTACTGAGTTAGTATTGTTCATTAAATGGTTCCTAAAGTCATATTTGAGCAATAGATATGATGCTGCTCCGAGCCTGTTTTTATTGGGTTCTGTTGCCCGCATACTTCTGTTGCTTCTGGGCATCGAGTACGAAAAACGCAACCGCTCGGTGGGTTAAGTGGAGAAGGAAGATCGCCGGGCAATAGTTGTATTTCACGGTCACGTGCTAATTGCGGATTAGCTATCGGGACAGCAGATAACAGTGCTTTGGTGTAGGGGTGTTGAGCATCATCAAATACTTGATCGTAACGTCCTACTTCCATAGGTTTACCAAGATACATCACCATAACGCGGTCGCTGATATGGCGCACCACGCTTAAGTCATGCGCAATCATCACCAGTGTTAACCCCATTTCTTGTTTAAGATCATCTAGAAGATTGATGACCTGAGCTTGTATGGAGACATCTAGTGCACTAACGGGTTCATCACACACGACCAAATCTGGATTGAGAATTAATGCTCTGGCAATGCCCACACGCTGGCATTGACCTCCGGAAAATTCATGTGGATAGCGGTTTCGCTGGCTCGCCAAGAGACCCACTTTATCCATCATAGCGATGACACGCTTTTCTACCTTTGCCCGTTTAAGCTTTGGCTCGTGGGTGAGCAGTGGTTCGGCGATGCATTCTGAGATGGTTAACCTCGGATTCAAACAAGCGGATGGGTCTTGAAACACCATCTGAAATTCTCTGCGTCGAGAGGAAAGCTCTTTTTTACTAAACCCGAGCATGTCTTGACCTTTCCAAGTCAACTCGCCATGTGTAGGTTCAATTAAGCGAAGTAAGGCGCGAGCAAGTGTTGATTTTCCGCAGCCTGATTCCCCCACAATGCCAAGTGTCTCACCTCGGTAAACATCTAAGTCGATACCATTGACCGCTTTCACGATTTTACGTCGACTTGGAATAAGATGACGTGAAACAGGAAAGTGGACGTTTAAATCACGAGCAGACATGAGGACTTCTTTTTTATTCATAACGCCTCCTTAAGCTTTTATTTGAATGGGAGTGATAACACTGGGTGCTTTAACGTGACAGGCAATGGACTGGCTCGTGTTTAATGGAGAAAACCGTGGGGTTTCGTATTGGCAACGCGTCTCTCGATGCTCGCACCGCTCTTTAAACGGACACCCTTGATGGTTAATCAACGCACTTGGTGGGTTACCTGGGATGGTTGGTAAACGCGGCATATCTTCAGTGATGGAAGGAATCGCCTTTAGCAGGCCTTGAGTGTAGGGGTGCGCAGGTTGAGCGAACAATGTCTCGGTATCTGATTGCTCCATTTTTTGACCACCATACATGACCAATACGCGATCACACATCTCGGCGACGACGCCCATATCGTGAGTGATCAGTAAAATAGCCGTATTGAACTCTTGTTGTAAGTCTCGTAATAGCGTCAAAATTTGAGCTTGAACGGTTACATCTAACGCGGTGGTTGGTTCGTCTGCAATTAACAACTCGGGCTTACACAACAAGGCCATCGCTATCATGATTCGCTGACGCATTCCGCCAGATAATTCGTGAGGGTATTGATTCATCCTAGTTTCGGGAGAGGGAATACGCACCGCATCCAACATGTGAATCGATTCAATTTTTGCTTGTTTTCGGGTCATTCCTTTATGAATCATGAGAACTTCACAAAGCTGTTTGCCAATTTTCATAAATGGGTTGAGTGACGTCATCGGATCTTGAAAGATCATTCCGATTTTCTCTGCACGGATGCGGTTGAGCTGCTTTTTAGACATCGCGAGTAAATCATCACCGTGGAACATTGCGCTTCCAGACACGGCGCCGTTATCCGCGGTTAACCCCATTAATGCGAAAACAGACTGGCTTTTTCCCGAACCTGATTCCCCAACAATCCCAAGAGTTTCGCCCGCTTTAATCGAGTAGGAGAGATTACTGACCGCTTGCACTTGCCCATCTGGCGTATCGAAGCGCACGTTCATGTTTTCAATAGATAGCATGGGTTTGTCCTTATCGGTCTTTCGGGTCAAGAGCATCACGCAAGCCATCGCCGATGAAGTTAAAACAAAAGAGGGTGGCAACTAAAAACAGAGAGGGAAAAAGCAGCATCCACAATGCAACGTCAATCGTTTTTGCGCCTTCGGAAATTAGGATTCCCCAGCTCGTGTCTGGTGGTTGAACACCAAGCCCTAAGAAGCTCAAAAACGATTCGAACATAATGAATCCTGGTACCATTAAGGAGGAATAAACCATCACGATCCCAAGCACATTAGGCAGAACATGGCGTCGGACAATTGTCAATTTAGAAACCCCAATAGAGTGTGCGGCTTCGATGAACTCTCGCTTTTTTAGACCGAAGGTGACACCACGTACAACACGGGCAATGCCCAGCCAAGATACCATTCCGATCACGATAAAAATCAGGTAGATGTTGTTGCCAAAAAGGGTAACAAACAGGATAACCATAAACATAAATGGCACCGAATCGAGCACCTCAATAATGCGCATCATTACGCTATCGACAACGCCGCCAAGATAGCCGGAAATACTTCCCCAAATCGTACCAATAACAACGGCGACTAAGGCGCCAACAAAACCTACCAAAATAGAGAGCCTGCCACCTTGCATCGTGCGAGCGAAGACATCTTGCCCGAGATCATCGGTACCAAAGTAATGGCCACTGCTCAGTGAAGGTTTCCCTAGCTCGTATGGATCGATGAGCACTTCCCAGTCAATTTCATCATGGCCAAAAGCGGCAAGAGAGGGGCCGAAAGTGATGCATAAGGTAATGAAAGCCAAAACATACACTGATGTCATCGCGGCTCTGTTTTTACGAAATCGAGTCCATGCATCCTGCCAAAGACTGCGACCTTCGACGGCTTCAATATTGTCGACGACTTGATCTTGAAGAGCTTGTGTATCCAGTTTTTTGATCGTTAACATACCGGACTCCTAAACGCGTATACGAGGGTCGATAATCGTATATAGCAAGTCGACCACAAGGTTAAAGAAGATAGTGAGTGAAGCGACAATCAGAGTAATGCCCATTACTAGGCCGTAGTCGCGGTTGAGAGCCCCAGACACAAAGTGTTGTCCCATGCCACCTGTACCAAAGAAAATGTCGATAATCACCGAGCCTGTCACAACAGACACAAACGCAGGGCCGAGCATCGCAACGACGGGAATCAGGGATGGTCGCAAAGCGTGATGGAATAAAATGTAGGTTGTGGACAAACCTTTGGCTTTTGCCGTTCGAATGTATGGTTGGTTGAGCGTTTCAATCATTGCGCCACGCATGACGCGTGCAATACTCGCAATGGAGCCAATCGCTAAGCTGAGCACGGGAAGAACAAGAAAAGCCAGCTTTCCTCCTTCCCAACCACCAGCAGGGAACCAGCCAAGCTGAATAGCGAAAATCATGACTAAAACCGGAGCAAGCACGAAAGCCGGAACCACAACTCCAGTCATCGAAAGTGTCATCAGGCCGTAATCTAGGCGGCTATTTCGGTTCAATGCCGCAATGGTGCCAAGCAACATGCCAAGTGGAACGGAAATACAAAAGGAGAGTACGCCTAATACTGCTGAAACTGGCCATGATTGTGCGACGAGCTGTGTAACACTGAAGTCTTGATAAACGAAGCTCGGACCGAGATCTCCTTGTATGAAATTACCAATGTAAATCCAAAACTGAGTAAGGAAGGGCTGGTCCAAATGGAATTTTGCTTCGATATTCGCACGTACCACCTCTGGCATAGGCCGTTCCATATCAAATGGCCCCCCTGGTGCAATGTGCATCAGCCAAAATGATACGAGTGCGATGAATAGAAGCGTGGGGATAGCGATAGCTAATCGCTTAACAATGTACCAAATCATGATCCATCATCCTTTGGTCATCCGAAATCACTTCGAACGGTTATGAATAAAAAATGGTCTGAGCTCAGGTTGCCTTCTCCACCGAGAGATATGAGGAACGGCAAGTAAACATTGAACTTGCCGACTCAGACCGAAAACATGCTTTTAGTGGGCTTTTACATAGACATTCTTGCGGTAGTACGACGACTCAGGGTTTGTCAGTTCGTAGCCGCCCACGTAAGGCTTGATGAGGTATTGATCGTTACCCGGACGATAAATAGGAATAATGGCCATGTCTTCAATCAGCATGCTTTCTGCTTGTAGATACAGTTCTGATGGGTTGCTCATGGTCTTTGAGCGAGCCATTAACTCGTCGTATTGCGGGTTGTTATAACGAGAATCGTTGTACTCGCCACTAGAAACGAAGATATCCAACCATGTAGAGGCTTCATTGTAGCCAGCCGTCCAGCCGCCGCGAGTAATGTCGGTCGGCTCTTTAAGTGCGTAGAACACTTTCGGTTCTAGCTGTTTTATCGTGACTTGCGCACCCAATCGGCTTTTCCACATGCCTGCCATGGTGGTTGCCATTTTTACGTCCATCGAGAAAGTTGGTACGGTAAACGTTAACTTAAGCGGATTGCTTTTATCGTATCCAGCTTCTGACAGTAATTGCTGCGCTTTTTCGATACGTTTATGGCGGTTCCAAGTTGCGAACTCAGGAGTGTGAGATTTAAAACCATCTGTTTGAGGTGGCACAAGGGTATACATTGGAACCCCACCGTTTCTCAAAATAGCACTTGTTAACAGTTGACGGTCAATGGCATATGAGAGGGCTTTACGAACCCGCACGTCTTTTGTTGGCCCTTGTTGAGTGTTGAGGTAATAGAATGTGGAGCCAAGAGACGCACTGGTGCTTGCCACTTCTTGTGGGCGTTGTTGAATTAACTTTTTCTTCTGAGCGGCAGGAATGGAAACCGCTTGGTCTATCTCACCAGCTAGGTAGCGGTTTAGCACTACGTTTGCATCACCAATTGGTAGCCAGGTGACTTTTTCCAGCACTACATTGCTTGCGTCCCAATAATGTGGATTTTTAACCATCACCAGTTTTTCGTTAACTTTCCATTCAGAGACAGTAAACGCACCATTTGTAACGATATGCTCAGGCTGGGTCCAACGGTTGCCATGTTTTTCGACGGTCGCTTTGTGAACGGGTGCAAGTACGGGATGACTTAATAGTTTCGTAAAGAAGGGAATAGGCTCTTCGAGTGTTACCTGGAACGTTTTTTCATCCAGCGCCTTCACGCCCAAAGACTCAGGCTCGGCTTCGCCCTTCATAATCGCTTGCGAGTTTTCGATATTTGGAATGGCCGCAAACCAAGCGTACGGTGAAGCAGTGTTTGGATTCAGTAAGCGTTGCCAGCTGTAGACAAAATCTTGTGCAGTGACCGTTTCGCCATTTGACCATTTTGCATCACGTAAGTGGAAGGTATAAACCGTATTGTTGTCATTGACTGACCAAGACTCAGCAACACCAGGAATGGTTTTACCTTGCTTATCTTGAATGACCAGACCTTCAAACAGGTCTCGACCGAGATTAAAAGCGGGCTCTGCGGCTTGCTTGGCTGGGTCAATAGAAGTAACTTCAGCCCCATTGTTTAGCGTAATTTCTTGTGTCTCATCGAGGGTCACACCTGAGGGATACGGCGCGGCATAGCTTGATGTTGCCAGTATTGGACTCATCATCGACGCTAATAAAAGCAACTTAGGTAATTTCATCCTTGTCTCACTCTTTTCATCCTGAAAGATGCCAAAAATGTATATTGTATAAATTGTCTACACAATCGAGTTTTAACATTACTGTAACAGGGTGTCAGGTGTTGAGCTGTCTGGTCTCAAAAAGTGAGCTAGGGGAATTTCTTTGAAGATCTGATATCAAGTTGGCATGACGGGAAGTAATTTTGCTTCGATACAAATTAAAATCCCCTTCAAGCACAGGCTAGAAGGGGAAGATAGTCAGTCTGCTCTTCAAAAAGCACGACGTTAACTGACTAGGAAATGTTTCACGAACTCAGTGATTTTGACCATATCACTTACCGCGATAAACTCTTCTGTCGTGTGTACTTTTGCCATGCCAGTTGAAAGGTTGACCGTTGTGAGACCTTTCTTGTTAAAGTTGTTGGCATCGCTACCGCCGCCAGTGCCTTTTGTGAAGGCGTCAATTCCCAACTCTGAAAACGCTGCTTTTATAGCGTTTACGTGTGGGTGGTTTTCTTCAATAACAAAAGCGTCGTAGGCTCGGCTAGATTCAGTTTCGACTTCTGCACCGTGCTTTTCACAGACAGACTCTAATGTTGAGATCATATGATTGACCTGAGCATCTAGTTTATCGCCATTCAGGGAGCGTGCTTCTGCCACGATTTTTAATTCAGGCATAACAATGTTTGTGGCCTGACCGCCGTTAACCATACCGATGTTGGCTGTCGTTTCTTCGTCGATGCGAAGCAGCTTCATTTGGTTGATGGCATCTGCCGCCACCATGATCGCACTGATGCCTTCTTCTGGCGCAAGCCCTGCGTGTGCTGGTCGGCCTTTGATTTTTGCCATGATCTTTTGCTGGCCTGGGGCTGCGGTCACAATGGTGCCAATAGGGCCACCTGTATCTAACACGATTGCTTCCGTTGAAGTGACGTGTGACATATCGAAGTATTGTGAACCGAATAAACCGCCTTCTTCATACACGGTGAAAGCAAGTTCTAACGTTTTGTGCTCACGGTTTTCCGCTTGAATACAACGAACGGCTTCCATGATGGCAGCAATACCAGATTTATCATCGCCACCGAGAATCGTATGGCCTTTTGAACGGATAATGCCGTCTTCGATGAGTGGCTCAATGCCAATACCTGGAGTGACCGTATCCATATGACAGCTCATTAGGATAGAGCCGTCTTTTTTGCCGTCTAAACGGGCGTACACGTTAAAACCGTTAGAAATGTGCTCAGGCACTGGAAGCTTGTGCACGGTAAAGCCTAGCTCGCCTAGCTGTTCTGCCAGTGTTTCTGCAATTTGTTTTTCGTTTTTTGATTCGCTGTCGATACGTACTAGTTGGCAAAAGTGTTCAACTAAGCGTTCTTGATTAATGTGCGTCATTAGATGTCTCTTTTTCTGATCGAGCGTGAAGCCTTGTGGCTCGGCTCGAAAGGGAACAGAGCACCACTTATGGCATAGTTACTTTTGAATAAAACTGAGGTGAATCAATAAAGGGGTATCCATGACACGATTCTGACCGATGAGCCTTTCGAACTGTATGAAGCGTCACGAAACATTACTTTTGATGTTTTGCAGGAGCAAATGAATAAATCGGATAGAGATAGGGGGCAATAGATTTTCCATCCCCTTTTACTTTTTGAGTTACGTTGCCAAGATAAAATGCCAAAGTAACAACTTGTTTACATTTTATGTGATGGCGTAAAGCCGAAAATATCAATCTAATATATTGAAAGTAGGCAGTTTATTTAATGTTTACAAAAGTGGATTCGACGTGCACTCTTCGTGTAACATATATTTTACAATTGTGCGTAAAAATCGCCAAGATAAAGATTTCTCCCCACGTATTCCAATTTCTCAATACCTGCGCCAAGTTAGAAAAATAAGTCCAAACAAAAGCTACTGAGACAAGGAGAAAGTCATGGTTGATGCATATAACCCATTAGGAACAGACGGATTTGAGTTTGTTGAATATACCGCTGCTGACAACAAAGGCATTCAACAGCTTAAAGATCTGTTTATATCGTTAGGTTTTGCGGAGATTGCAAAGCATCGCTCAAAAGAAGCGTGGTTATATCGACAAGGTGACATTAGCTTTATTGTGAATGCGCAGCCGCATAGCCAAGCTGAGGGATTCGCCAAAGTTCACGGTCCGTCGGTTTGTGGCATGGCATTTCGTGTGAAAGACGCCACCGTTGCTCTGGCGCATGCGTTAGAGAATGGCGGTAAAGAATATAAAACGGAAATTGGGCCGATGGAGCTTAGCATTCCTGCTATTTATGGCATCGGTGAAAGCTTGCTTTATTTTGTCGATCGTTATGGAAAGCAGAGCATTTATGATGTCGATTTTCGTTTTTATGATGATGCTGATGAGCGTTTATCAAAAGCGAATGTTGGTCTTTACGAAATCGACCACTTAACGCACAACGTTAAGCAAGGCAACATGGATGTCTGGTCAGGTTTCTATGAGCGCATTGGTAACTTCCGCGAAATTCGTTATTTCGATATCGAAGGTAAGCTGACTGGTCTTGTCAGCCGTGCGATGACCGCACCTTGCGGCAAAATCCGAATTCCTATCAATGAGTCGTCAGATGATAAATCACAGATTGAAGAGTTTATCCGTGAATACAATGGCGAAGGTATTCAACACATCGCATTGACCACTGACGACATCTACGAAACGGTCAAAACCTTGCGTGAGCGAGGCATGGACTTTATGCCAACGCCAGATACTTATTACGAGAAAGTCGATCAGCGTGTTGAAGGCCACGGCGAAGATGTAAGCAAGCTTCGTGATTTGCAGATTCTTATTGATGGTGCGCCAACGAAAGATGGCATCTTGCTACAAATCTTTACTCAAACCGTTATCGGCCCTGTGTTCTTCGAAATCATCCAACGTAAAGGCAATGAAGGCTTTGGCGAGGGTAACTTCAAAGCGTTGTTTGAATCGATAGAAGAAGACCAAATTCGCCGAGGAGTATTGAGCGATGCATAAATGGATCACATTCCCTCATCGGGAGGGAGTGTGCTCTAAACAAGCACATGCTGACTTCCCGGAAGAGGCAATTTATGAACGTGAGGCAGGTCGAAGTGGCTTCTTCGGCCCCGCAACACATTTTCATCATCAACATGCCCCAACGGGGTGGTCTGAGTGGGAGGGCGAGCTACGTCCACGAGCGTTCGATTTTAATCTAGTGGAGAAAGCCAGCCATATTACCCCGTGGGCAGTCCCGCATCTATTACACAACGCGAATTGTAAAGTTCGTGTTTGGCGTATGGATGAAAAAATGGACTTCTTGGTGAGAAACGCTGATGGCGACGAACTGCTATTCATCCACCAAGGTACGGCAGATCTCTACTGTGATTATGGTCATTTGAAAGTGAGCGAAGGGGATTATGTCATGATCCCTCGCTCAACGAGCTGGCGTTTAGAGCCAAGCGAGCTGATGTTCATTCTGATGATCGAAAACACCGATGCGGCTTATACATTGCCCGAAAAAGGCATGGTTGGAAACCACGCGGTGTTTGATCCGGCGGTTTTAGAAACGCCGTCGATCAACGATCAGTTCCGTGCTCAATATTCTGAGAATCAAACACAGGTTCAGGTGAAACGCCACGATAAAGTCAGTGTTATCACTTACCCATTCAACCCGTTGGATGCGATTGGGTGGCATGGTGATTTGGCGGTAGTAAAAGTGAACTGGCGTGATATTCGTCCACTTATGTCACATCGTTACCATTTACCGCCTTCTGCACATACTACATTTGTAGGAGCAGGATTTGTGGTGTGTACCTTCGTTCCTCGTCCAATTGAAAGTGATCCTGGAGCGCTCAAAGTACCGTTCTACCACAACAATGACGATTATGACGAAGTCTTGTTCTACCATGCAGGTGATTTTTTCAGCCGTGACAACATTGAAGCGGGCATGGTGACATTCCATCCAGCAGGATTTACACATGGCCCTCACCCGAAAGCTTTCAAAGCAGGGCGAGAGCATAAGAAGACTTTTGCCGACGAAGTCGCGGTCATGATTGATACGCGTCACGCACTTCAGTTTTCGGATGAGCTGGAAAAAGTAGAAAACAAAGAATACGTCTATAGCTGGCAAGAGAAGTAAGAGGCAAGGATGAAATTAGCAACCAAGAAAAATGGCACTCGTGACGGTTTGTTGATGGTCGTGAGCAAAGACTTAACGCGCTGCGTACCAGCGACAGAAATTTTCCACCCCATGAACTTAGCACCGACGATGCAGGTGGCACTTGATAACTGGGATACGCTAGCACCGCAACTGGAAGAGCTATACGTTGCACTGAACAATGGCACGGTTGCAGGGTATGAAGAGTTTGAAGCGCACTACTGCGAGTCGCCGCTTCCTCGCGCTTATCAGTGGGCTGATGGCAGTGCTTACGTAAACCACGTTGAGTTGGTTCGAAAAGCTCGCGGCGCTGAAATGCCAGAGAGTTTTTGGACGGACCCGTTGATGTACCAAGGAGGCTCTGATGCCTTTATTGGACCTTGTGACAATATCGAGTTTGCCAGTGATGAATGGGGTATTGATTTCGAAGGTGAAGTTGCTGTGGTAACTGGTGACGTACCAATGGGCGCAAGTGTTGCAGAGGCTCAGGAATCGATTCGTTTGATCATGCTGGTGAATGATGTCTCACTGCGTGGGCTAATTCCGGCAGAGTTAGCTAAAGGGTTTGGTTTTTTCCAATCTAAACCTTCTTCTGCGTTTTCTCCTGTGGCAGTAACACCAGACGAACTAGGCGATGCGTGGTACGAAAACAAAGTGCATTTACCATTGGTCTCGATCTACAACCACAAGCCGTTTGGTCGCCCAAATGCGGGTATCGATATGACGTTTGATTTTGCAGACTTAATTGTTCATGCGACTAAAACGCGCCCGCTATCTGCTGGGGCAATTATAGGTTCTGGCACGGTATCTAATAAGCAAGGCACCGAACATGGCACTTCGATTGAGGAGGGTGGTGTTGGTTATTCATGTATCGCGGAAGTTCGCATGATTGAAACCATTCGTGATGGTAAGCCGTCGACTAACTTTATGTCGTTTGGAGATTCAATCAGATTGGAAATGTTCGATGCGGATGGCAACAACATATTCGGTTCGATTGACCAACAAGTTAGCCAATATCTCAAGCACTAATAGTGCTGGTTGGGAGACGATATGAGCGATAGCATGATTTTATACGGATACTGGCGATCATCGGCGGCGTATCGTGTGCGTATTTGCTTGAATCTTAAAGAGTTATCGTATGATTCAAAATCGGTACACTTGGTGCGCAATGGTGGCGAACAACATAGTGACGAGTACCATGAGTTAAACGCTTCTGAACTGGTTCCTTTGCTGGTGGATGGGGAGGTTCAGTTAACCCAGTCACTGGCGATCATTCAATACTTAGAAGAACACTACCCGGATGTCACTGTGATCCCCGAGCAAACGCCGCTTCGATACCAAGCGCTAGCTTTGGCTCAGGATATTGCAATGGAGATTCATCCCCTGAATAACTTAAGAGTTCTACAGTATTTAGAGGGGGAGCTAGCTTGCGAACCAGAGCGCAAAGTCGCTTGGATTCATCACTGGATCCACAAAGGTTTTACAGCATTAGAAGAGAAACTTCAGAAGCATCGTAAACTAAATGGTGATTGCAAGTTTAGCCTGACAAGCTCGCCATCTATTGTCGATATTTGTCTGGTACCACAATTTTATAACGCACAACGCTTTGGTGTAGATACTTCTCTTTATCCAACCATTAACGCTGTTGTGCAGTCATGCAATCAACTGCCAGCTTTTATTGATGCGATGCCAGAGAATCAGCCAGACGCTAATAGTTGATTCTTAGCATACATAATGTATTAACAAAATTTAAACGAGCCAATCCAAGTGTGTGATTGGCTCGTTTTTATTGGTGAGCAAAATTTTCTGTTTCTCGCTATCGTCGTGGCGCCTCAAAATTGCGAGGTTTTGTTGCTCTGCATAACATTTCCATTTACGCTTTGAGCAACGAGTTGTTTTGGATGCACTTTATTTATGACCAACATTTTTATCATTGTTGTTCTTCTGGTTTTATTCTTCTTTGTTATTCAAAAGTACGTGATTAAGCACGATGACACGCGTGATTATCCTTATCGCTCGAAAGGCCCTCTGCTCAGAGGTCAAGAGGGTGCGTTCTATAATGCGTTAAGAGCGGCGGTCGGGGAGCATGCCGTAGTATTCGCGAAAGTAAACATGTCCAGTTTGGTTACGCCAAAAGAAATCAAAAATAAGAAGCAGTTTTTTGTCGCGAACAATCGTATATCTCGAAGCTATTTTGATTACGTTATTTGTGACCCAAGGACACTAGAGCCGCGCGTTATCGTTGAATTGGATAATGGGCAGGAGCTAAACAAGGGTAAGATAGAAAGACAAAAGTTATTGATTCATGTTTGTAAGACGGCCAACCTGCCTTTAATTGGCGCCTCGGTAAAGCACAGTTATCAAGTTGGGCGATTACGTCGTTTGCTTGCGGCACACATTGATTTGATTGAGCCCGATAAAGAAGTGCGTTTTTGTAAAAAATGCGGCAGTCCGATGATCATTAAAACCGCAAGCCAAGGTGAGTTCAAAGGGAGACGTTTCTTTACTTGTAGCCGTCAGCCGAATTGTACATACACCGAAAATTATAACGTTGTGTTTGAGGCGGACGACTAAACACGATAATTAACCTGCAGAAATAAGGGGCTTTGATTAGAGGTGATCAAAGCCTTTTTTGTATCAGTCATCAAGGCAGGGCCTATACTTTGAAAAAGAGTGCAGAATAGGGCAGCCATATGCGATACGGATGGATTTTGTCAGCATTGTTCATCGCATCTAATGTTAGTGCGATACCTAATTTGAAACCACTAGAGTGTGAATTGACAGAGACACCCCAAGATCATTTCTTGTTTTACCGAGAGCAAATGGTTTACCACAGTGAGCAGTTTGTCATATTTCAAAACTTCAAAGGCAGGGTGAGCACTCAAGTAGACGTCAAAACAGGAGAGTTGATCCGTACAACCTATATCGGCGAACCATTTAAACCTAAATATCAGATTTTGTTCGGCACTTGCCCTAAGGTATCGCAAACCTTACAGATTTGGATGCTCAGTGAAGTGCCTTACGACAATTAAGTGAGATAATAAAAGTTATATAGATCACACTTTTAAACCCTGCAGGCTCCGTCCTTGTCGATAAAATCATCTGAAAACGCGTGTTGAGTTTACATTTTCGCCAAACGGTTCAAAGTTGGTAAATTTGTGCTTGCACCGTCGTTCGCTTATAGCTAATATCCTCGTCGTTCCAGAGAAATGCGTCCGTAGCTCAGCTGGTTAGAGTATCGCCTTGACATGGCGGGGGTCGGTGGTTCGAGTCCACTCGGACGCACCATTCTGAATTGAATGGTTAGGAACATAAAAATTTGGGTCCGTAGCTCAGTTGGTTAGAGTACTACCTTGACATGGTAGAGGTCGGCGATTCAAGTTCGCCCGGACCCACCAAATTTTAAAAAAGCCCACCTTTTGGTGGGCTTTTTGTGTCTGTAATTCATTGATACTCAAGTAAAACTACTTCTTTTCTTGTCCCTTGTTTTTGCTCTGCTTTAGCCCCTTGTCAGAGATAAAAGCGCACTACTTGATCCGCAACACAACCTCAAAACCCTAAATGCAATGCATAAGGTGCATACGCTTCAAACCCACTAGAGCCGTCTATAAATCATGTTGCGTGCCACTAGCCGTGGCATTAGAGACACTGACTATTAATCTAAATTATCTGGCGTGTGAAGATTGGTGCCGCATATTGTACATTTGTAGTCACCAGTCGCTTCGCCTTCCATTAATGAGCTAATTATTGCTGCAAATAGACCTGAGAAGAAACCTTTAGCTTTTTTCTCGGTCTTTTCCTGCGCTTTAGAGAAGCTTTCGTACCGATGTAGCGTTACTTCTTTACAATTACAGCAAAACGCTCTTGTCTCTTCAGAACCGTACATTTTTACCAATTGATTTACTCCCTGTAAGTTAATTTCCCCAAGTGGCGTTATGTTCAAGGGTAAGTCACACAAGACTGATGTGTGACTTACCCTAAACACTAAAACTAACGTAATGTAAAACACCACATGTTATGAATGATTATTTAACGCCTTGTTATCCGAGCTTGCTAACTCTGCTGATTGAATAGTTGTGGCAATAAGCTCTTCAAATAGATCTAATTGCCCAGCAGGTATCAATTGATTTTGTATAGCTTTTCGTTTGTTTGAGTCAAATAGCCGCTCTGTTAACCAACCAATTAGATACATCAGTGAAAGACAGCCACCAGCCGTCGCTACATTACCGTCTATCACGAGAGGCAGATCCTGAACATCTCCTCCCATACTTTGTAGAACGTCCTTTGCATCTGGGTTTGTTGTTAATCGCTTGCCTTTTAGTAAACCGAGTTCATGGAGGATGAATGATCCCGCACAAATCGAACCTATTAGCTGCCTATTTGGATCAAGATTCAACGCTGACATAAATTCAGCATCTTTTAAAGCGGCTGGAATACCCCGTTTGCCGCTTGTAATAAGAACGACATCTTGATTCGTCACCTCAGAAAGGTGTCCGTCTGTTTTAACTTTCATACCGAGGTGGGAATGATGTTCAGATTTAGTTCCAAGTATACTTACTGTCCAACTGTCGGTTGTGCGACCTAGCAAGTCATACATAAGAAAGAAATCGACATCCGTGAAATCATCAAATAAAACAACGCCGATTTTATACATAACATTTATCCTTTTGGACTTACTCGTAAGTCGCAAAATGTGTAGTAGGAGGGGAGGGCATTCAATACACAAGCTTCTGCTGAGCACCTTAAACACCAAAGGCGGTGCAAACTAACAATGCCATGTGTACCAAATCCCTATTATAAAACTTTGTTATGTTTGTTTTATGAGCCCGCCCAGAAAAACTCAACCCTAATACCACTTGGGTCGTAACACATTAAATGTTTTGCGGGTCCTGTTTTAACAAGCTCGGGACCAAACTCAATTTCGATTCCCGACGCCATAAATTGATCACGCAACTCATAGAGTTGCTTCTCAGTCTCTACCAGTAAAGCTAAGTGATGCAAACCAATATTCGTTTTTCTGTCAAATGGAGTGGCGGCATCAGCCTTAGCCGCCCATAGTGTAAGCATGATATGCCCATCACTCACAAATATTGCCGGGTAGTCTGGATTTCTTTTTACTTCACTCCAACCTAATTGTTCAGTGAAAAACTTCGCGCTTGCTTCTAGGTTAGATACGGTTAAACCTACGTGGTGTATGCCTTTTGTTAACACAGTCACTTTGTTTCCTTACTCGTTTTAATGGCTATCAAACAAAGATAACTCGATAAAAAGTAAGCATCAATACACATATATTGATTAACTTCGTCAATCTATTCGAATACGGTAATCCAACTGGAAACATAACATTGTAAACACGAAACCCAACCTTGGACTAAAAATTAAACTTTGAGTTCATTCTTAAGGGCTTTATTAATCAAATGCATTAATAGCCATAATATTTAAGCCAGCCTATAGGGCATATCATTCCATTAAACGTTTGAATGTTCTTATTCAAGCTAACGTCTTCCAATTTGTAACAGTGAACAACATTACTAGTCGAAGTAGATGCTGGTGTTGAATAGGTCACAGGTTTAGAAGCGTTTGCTTTATGTATTTCATGTGCTCGCTGCTGGTTTATCGCCACTTGATTCTTGTGATTGTTAACTTCTCGCAATCCAGATTCTAAGGGTAGGTGCCAATCCTTACATGTTGTTCCTAAACCATCATTCTGAGACTGATATTCTGATAACGCTACACGAGCTTCATTTACAGACTGATCGATATCGGACTGATCGACTAGCCAAGTAGAAAAAGAATAGTTAATGGCCTCTCGATAGTTTACGGATTGCTCTAAGCTATAAGCATCGGAGTGAAAACAGGCCTCTACCACTGCCCATTGAGTCGATAGGTTTGATAATACGTTTTCAGGTATAGGCTGAAGCTGGCTTTGCGTAGACTGGCAACCGGTTAGAAGAAAAGGGACAGGGAGTAGTTTTAGAAAAAATTTTTGGTTCATTTTAATTTTAAAATTAGTGCAATCTTTTTCATTATCATAATACAGGACGATTGAAGAAAGTAGCATTTCTATCAGTAAGGGAATATAGCTAACGTACTGATAAGGTGCGAGTAAAGCAATGCCAAAGCCCTTAACACACCTTAACTACGAATACTACCGCATAACAAAGATGCTATGCGGTAGCGGTAGTATTCAGGCTTGAACAGTTTGTCGCACGTTGCTCTCGCCTGACAGCACGGAAATTCTCTCAAAATCTCGACTCGGGAAGTCAGGATCTACGTACACAAACATACGACTTATCATTTTTCCTTCAAACTCAAATACACTACAAAAACGCCCTGTGGAAACTTTGTTGTCCGGCCAAGAGGTACCATCACTCATTACGCCGCCTTCCTGTCCTTCAACAATGACCTTGTTTCCAGCAGTCGTTATTTGAAAGCCGTCTATGTCGTGCCAGATACTAATCAACGAGCTACCAATCCTATTGCCAAACTCCACTAAGGCACTCTTTCCTTTCGCTTGCCCAAATTTAGGAAAGAAAAAGTCAACATCCTCTGAGAATAGATCCAGATAGCTAGGATCACCGGCATCTATTTTCTCGAAATACTTAACTACTAGCCCAACTAAATCGTCTTTTTCCATAATTGTTTCACACCCATATAAGCTTTACGCACAACCTGAACGCTTGCATCTTAAACACAGAGTGCATTTAAACTGAAATTGCCAAGAGTTGCGAATCTTATTGAAGTGCCTTGTTAGATGTAATCCGTTTAGCCTACGTATACACCATTGAAGTATTCGACGCGTTCTAACGTCATTCTTAACTTACATTCTTCAATCTGGACACCTTGCCAGGGTGAGGGTGTGGAAGACAGGCCCGTAAATTCACATTCGGCGTCTCTGTATTTTAGCCAAGCTCTTTGGGCCTTTCGAAATGGCTCTACCAGTTCGGTCTGAGACCATGTTTCCCTTAGTGCTTTTTCTTCCTCACCTATTCTAGCGATTGCTTCCTTGTAACTTTCGTTAAGCTCTTTATCTGCAGATTCCATCTTCTTTTCTACACACTGATAACCAGCCATAACGCCACCGCCTTTTACTTTGCAGGGAGCTTCAACATCATCAGAGGCCAAGCAAGGTAAAGAAACCAACGCAAATATCATTAGTAATTTGTTCAAAATTGCCTCCAAGCTCCGAGTGCTTGTTAAACCGTTATCCGCTATTTTTCCTTTTTAATCATGCATCTTTTTATCTGTGCCTTCAAAGATAAAATAGAAGGTTAGTGATTCTAGTGCCTAAATAGAAGGTAAAAGAAGATTGATACACGGGTTAAATGACGCCTTAATCTGAGTTATTTTTAGTGGGCGTTTGGTGTTAATCTTTTCTGTGGAATCATTAGTTTGATGGCGTCTGAGGATGTTAATATGACTCCCATTGAATTTATTATCGCCCTGAAACACCTAGGTTGAATTAAGTGGTGACTATTCCCCTTCAATCATGGAGTTGATTCAAAGGTAGGGCGATAAATGTTGCGATTCGTAATAAAAATTTATGCCAAGTGCAGTTCGCTATCGCGGCTTATATTGAGTTGGGCAATAACCTCTGATGATGTCTGAGTTTCGTAGCTTGTTGTGTTTTGTATTGCGCCCCGAAACCCTTTTACGCCACAATTTAAAGCTACTTGATTTGAGCCGGCTACGCATAAACTGAATCACGTCGGATTCATTCAAACCAAATTGGAATTCGATAGCCTCAAATGGGGTGCGGTCTTCCCATGCCATTTCTATTATTCTTGACTCAGTTTCCGAGGTCAGTTTCATTTCAAATAACCTATTTTAGAAAAGAGATTTCTACGACGGAAATTGAGTCTTGGTTCAAATGTTCTTATATGCGTGCTTAGTGTTTAGCGACTTAACACCTACAAAAACTGGCTTTGTTGCTTAATTCGGTGAGAAGACATGGTAGCCCCATGTTGATCAGTTCTTAAACAACATACCGAGTTTCA
>NZ_JAWPOT010000318.1:0-668 GCF_033344415.1 Vibrio sp. 1727 | reverse complement strand
TTATGCCATTCCGTCACATCGTGACTAATAGACAACGTTCCGAGTAGCTCACCACTTGGCGATACTAACGAGCTTAAATTCACTTCAAGCAAGCAGCTGCGACCTTGCGTGTCCGTCGTCCATTTGCGTTCACTTTTACGGGTAGCGACTCGGCTCGCCGTTGCAGTGATGGCTTCTTCTCGTCGCCCCTCCCAAAACTGGTCAAAGGCACGATTCGTCGTCAATAAGTTACCTTGGCAATCTTGCAAGCAGATCAACTCGGACAGCGAATCTAGCGCTGAGCGAGCCATCTCTAACTGCGCCAACTCTTGCTGCTGCTCTTGTAAAGTGACTTGATAAGGTTGCGCGTACATGATCCAAACACGATGACCACGTAGCAAACTCTTTCGGCCGGACAATTCAACCTTAATAGATTCGTTTTCAGATAAACGCCAATCAAAGACTTGGTGACGGAAATAGCGACTGGAAAAACTATCTAGCAACGAAGAAAGTTTGTGAAGCTCAAACAAGGCTGGGTACAAAAAGCCTGTACCCAGAGATCGAATGCCAAGCAACTGCATCGCTGCTTGATTCGAAAGTAGGATTTGTCCATGGCTGGCATCTAGCACCAGCACTGGATAAGGCGAATCAGTAATAAGCTGCTTAAGTGCGTTTTGGAAACGAAAGTA
>NZ_JAWPOT010000317.1:0-668 GCF_033344415.1 Vibrio sp. 1727 | reverse complement strand
CTCTTTTTTGTGCAGTTGTTGGTTCATCAAGTTCAGCTTTAAGTCGCTGTTTTTCGATGAATCTGTTTTGCTAAAAAAGCGATTAAAAAAGCTGCGATTTTCTTTTTGTTTGAGGCTAATTTCACCATCATTGCTTTTGGTAACGCTGTATTCTTTACCAAATACAGAGCCAAATTTAACGGTATCGCCTTCTTTGGCATTGGTTTTGATATTTTGAATATCTGCGAGGTCTAAATTACCTCGATGTTGACTATTAATTTGAATTGTCGACATAAAATAAACTCATTTCTAAACATGGTCGTTTTTAGCGGGATTAAATGAAAATCCCAGCAGGTAATTGTTCTGGAATTGCTGCTTCGTTATCGGTTTGTTCAATGAAGAGGTGCCACTGCTCAATTTTTTCTAGCAGTTGTTGGAATGTGTTTTGAACATAACTTTGAGGCTTATTAGCTAACGAAATAACCTTATAAACGGTCAGTCTGCGGCTGTCCGGCATTAAACCAACACCGAAACCACCTCGAAATGGTTCTAGCGCGTGTTCACCGATTGCAATTGCGATGGCTTCTGGCAGAGGTGTTGGCAACTCAACAGGGCTGGTCAACGACATGTGCAAATTGATGGTGGTTTCGTTCTTAAATATGGTTAAGAAAAGCGCTTCATCATGGTCA
>NZ_JAWPOT010000316.1:0-670 GCF_033344415.1 Vibrio sp. 1727 | reverse complement strand
ACGATATTGGGCGTATCTTTTTCGGTAATCGTCCAGCGTGATACATTCTGTGCCTTTGCTCGGTTCGCGCCCTAATGCAGCGGCATCTTCACTGGCATAGCCTCCAGCCCCATATTCATAAATGTAGTCACCAAGATGTAACACAACGTCGAATGGCGATTGTTCATGTTGATTTAAGATCTCGCGATAAACGTGGAAATAACCCGCTGGATAGTTGGCGCAAGACACCACCGCCATCGATGCTTTTTCGACACCATCTTCAGGCAGAGTTTGAGTTTGCCCTACCTCACTCATCATCTCGCCGACCATAAATCGGTAGTAGTACTGAGAATTGGCGTTGAGGTTTTGTACGTCCACTTTTACCGTGAAATCACGTCCTGTATCAGTAGTGAATACGCCACTTTGCACGACATTTAAAAACTCTATGTCGGATGCGACTTGCCAGCTCACATCCACGTAACTCGCGGCTGTAGTCACCCGAGTCCAAATAATCACTTGTGTTTGAGTCGGATCGCCACTGGCGACACCATGTTCAAAACTAACGGCAACGGATTCATTATCGTCGCTGCCACAACCGATTAGACCGGTAGCAACGGCGGTTGAAGAGACAACTTTCATAAAGTCTCGACGAGACAAAGACATATTGACTTCCTTTCTTATTGTGTTTTTG
>NZ_JAWPOT010000315.1:0-670 GCF_033344415.1 Vibrio sp. 1727 | reverse complement strand
AAACGCCATCGTACCGTAAAGCACATTCAATGGGTTGTTCATATCATTGAAGTAAAAGATGTATCCTAAACCCAAAACCATGCCCGGCACCGCCATTGGCACCACGCTCAGCATTTGCATCGCCTGACGAACTGGCCCAAACGCACGACCTTTTTCAATACAGTAGGCACCGACAAAAATCACAGCGGTACCAATCAGCGCAGTCCAACCAGCTAAAGTGAGAGAGTTAAAGAACGGGCTCCAGCCATAGGTACTCATCTCTGCGAAGTTGTAATTGTTTAGCGTCAGCGCTTTATTCCACGGCCAAAATGTCACTAGAGAGCCGTACACCGCCATGCCTAACACTGCCAGTACTGCGACAGAAATCAGTGAACAGTATACAAAGCAAAGGCCATCACGCGTTTTGTTGGGTTCTGGTTGATAAGGTACAGAGCGAGTATCAAACAAGCTCTTTTGTTTTTTCTGCACCCAACGATCTGCACCAAACGCCATTACCGCAGGAAATAACAGCATGATGCTGGTTACTGCACCCATGGCAAAGTTTTGCTGGCCCACCACTTGTTTGAAGATGTCGGTCGCCAGAACGTTGTAGCTTCCGCCAATGACTTTCGGCACACCAAAATCGGTGATCACCAACGTGAATACGACAATTAGAGTGCTGATCAAACCG
>NZ_JAWPOT010000314.1:0-670 GCF_033344415.1 Vibrio sp. 1727 | reverse complement strand
CGCCGGCTCATCTGGTGGACGACCAGTATAGGTACTGGGATAAATTGGGTCTTTACGCATGGTGATGTGCGTAATGGTAAAGACGTGATGCTTTTCTTTTTCGTTATAGTAGCCAGTGTGATCGCCGTAAGGGCCTTCATCGGCAAACTCGTTCGGATCGATGTATCCTTCCATGACGATTTCAGCACTTGCTGGGACTTCCAAATCGTTACTGATGGATTTGACCACTTCGGTTTTACTGCCACGCAACAAACCAGCAAAGGCATATTCTGATAACGTATCCGGCACTGGCGTCACCGCACCAAGGATAGTGGCAGGGTCGGCACCAAACGCCACGGAAATTGGGAACGGCTTACCCGGGTTGGTTTCCATCCAATCACGCAAATCTAACGCGCCACCACGGTGAGCTAGCCAACGCATGATGATTTTGTTTTTGGCGATTTTTTGTTGGCGGTAGATACCGAGGTTCTGGCGTTTTTTATTCGGCCCTTTGGTGACCGTCAAACCCCACGTTAATAGTGGTGCTACGTCTTCCGCCCAGCAACTCATCACCGGAATTCTATCCAAAGCGACTTCGTCACCTTGCCACACAATGTCTTGGCATGGCGCTTTACGCAGTCGCTTGGCTGGCATATTCAACACTTGTTTGAATACTGGCAGTTTTTCCAAT
>NZ_JAWPOT010000313.1:0-670 GCF_033344415.1 Vibrio sp. 1727 | reverse complement strand
CACCGGGCAGGTCTCGCCTTCAGAGCCAGTAACTTGTTCGTCAAAGGGAGGATTTGCACGGAAGCACTCACTGCTTTGTTACGCGCTATGTTTAACAGTGCCCGCGATCTTCTTCCTATTGTGATTGTTATTACCTTCTTCCAATTGGTGGTTCTGCAAGAGCCTTTACCTAACTTGGTCTCGATTCTTTTTGGTTTGTTGTTGGTCATTTTAGGCCTGACGTTTTTTATTTTCGGGCTAGAACTCGGCTTGTTCCCCATTGGCGAAAATATGGCACAAGCCTTTGCTCGAAAGGGCAGTGTGTTTTGGTTATTGATTTTTGCGTTTTGCTTGGGGTTTGGAACCACGATCGCAGAGCCGGCATTGACTGCTGTTGCAGAAGAGGCCTCAGAGGTGGCGGCTGAAGGCGGGATGATCCCTAATACCGAACAATCCATGACGGAGTATGGCGTTGGCCTGCGGATCACGGTGGCTTTTTCTGTTGGGATTGCGATTGTGATTGGGGTGCTGCGCATCTTAAAAGGGTGGCCAATTCATTACATGATCATCGGTGGTTATGTTGGCGTTGTGACTCTCACTTGGTTTGCGCCAGAGTCGATCATCGGCGTTGCTTACGACTCGGGTGGCGTGACCACGTCAACGATTACCGTCCCTTTGGTGACGGCATTAG
>NZ_JAWPOT010000312.1:0-671 GCF_033344415.1 Vibrio sp. 1727 | reverse complement strand
ACTGTTTGATCTTTGGTGAATGACCACTCGAAGCAGTTTTTGTGTCTAAGATATTTGCAGGAAAAGGAACCCTAAATGGAACAATCCATCCGTGACGAAATGCGTGTATTGCCGTCAATTGACCCGCATTTCGAAATTGAACGCCGTATTGCTTTTATTAAGCGCAAGCTACAAGAAGCAGGTTGTAAGTCACTTGTGCTTGGCATCAGTGGCGGTGTTGACTCAACCACGTTAGGTCGCCTTGCCCAACTTGCTGTAGACCAACTTAACGAAGAAACTGGCAGCAACGATTACCAGTTTATCGCAGTACGTCTGCCTTACGGTGAGCAAAAAGACGAAGATGAAGCGCAATTGGCGTTGTCATTCATTAAACCTACGCATTCTATCTCTGTGAACATCAAACAAGGTGTTGATGGTATGCATGCCGCTTCTAATATTGCACTAGAAGGCACAGGGCTAATGCCAGAAGACGCGGCAAAAGTAGACTTTGTAAAAGGTAACGTAAAAGCACGTGCTCGCATGATCGCTCAATACGAGATCGCTGGTTACGTCGGTGGCTTGGTGTTAGGTACTGATCACTCTGCAGAAAACATCACTGGTTTCTACACCAAATTTGGTGATGGCGCGTGTGACCTTGCCCCTCTGTTTGGTTTGAACAAGCGTCAAGTGCG
>NZ_JAWPOT010000311.1:0-671 GCF_033344415.1 Vibrio sp. 1727 | reverse complement strand
TCAGCCGTCTGAAGTCGAAGAGCCAATGCAAGAGGTGGTTGAAGAAGAGATCATGCCTTCTGCATTTGATGCGCCTAAACAAGAGATGGAAATGGTTGAAGAAGTGGCTCCTGCCGTTGTTGAACAACCAGAAGAGCCAAAGCCAGAGCTGGAAATGCAAGTGATCGTGTTGAATGTTCATTGTGCGGGCGAAGAGCCATTTATTGGCACTGAACTTTTTGACAGTATGCAGCAAAATGGTCTTATCTATGGCGAGATGCATATCTTCCATCGTCATGTTGATTTATCTGGTAACGGTAAAGTGCTGTTCAGTGTGGCTAACATGATGCATCCGGGCACACTTGAGCATGGTGATCCCGCAGAGTTTTCGACGAAAGGCATTTCCTTCTTTATGACGTTGCCTTGCTATGGCGAAGCTGAGCAAAACTTCAACTTGATGTTGAGAACTGCACAGCAGATTGCGGATGATATGGGAGGAAATGTTCTCGATGACAAGAGAAACTTAATGACTCCTGACCGTTTAGCTGCTTATCGACGCCAAATAGTTGAGTTTAATGCGGCTAACGCATAATCTTACTACCCAATTATAAAAGGGCTCCGATTGGAGCCCTTTTTCATGGATTCCCAACCTCATCGATTGACAATATACGGGGCTTTACTATGTCTGAATC
>NZ_JAWPOT010000310.1:0-674 GCF_033344415.1 Vibrio sp. 1727 | reverse complement strand
CGCCAAAAGGAAGCTCACCTTTCAGACCAAAAAGTCCTTCTCCACGCACCTCACAGCATATATCTTCAGTTTTTAATAGTTCACATACGATGTGCGCTTCTGCTGGATTTTTCGCGATAAAGATTTTCATCAAATACTGCCATTTGGCTGAGTAGGGGTTGGCCTGACCTTATTCATAACCCATTTTACGAGTATTGGAAACAGCCCCAGCAAAGCAAAAGATGCTAATACAGTCGGGGATACGATACCAGAAAGGCTATCAATGGTTGCTAACTGAGTACCAGCGTTAAGGTAAACGGCAGTACCAGGGAGCATGCCTATTTGACTGGTTAAATAAAAGCGCGCAATGCTCATAGGTGTTAATCCCATCAGTAGGTTGATGAGGAAAAATGGGAACACTGGAATCAAGCGCAAAGAAAACAGATAAAAAGCGCCATCCTTTTTTACTCCTTGGTTAATCGCAACAAGCTTTTCCCCAAATCTCGATTGAACCCAATCCCTAAGCAAATATCGGCTACTCAAAAAAGCTAAGGTCGCACCGATCGTACTGGCAAAAGAAACCAAAAGTAAGCTAAACCAAAACCCAAACAAAGCTGCGCCTAGCAAAGTAACCACTGCTGCTCCGGGAATAGAAAATGCGGTAATCGCAACATACGCTAAAAAATACACCGTGA
>NZ_JAWPOT010000309.1:0-674 GCF_033344415.1 Vibrio sp. 1727 | reverse complement strand
GGAAATCATTATCAAACTTTCCGGTAAAGAGCATGGATGGATGGTCGCAGAACCGCTAGTCACTATCCCAACACTGCATTATCACGAATTTGGTGAAGAGTAATGTTTGACGTAAACGCTGTACGCGAACAGTTCCCGGCCCTAAATCAAGACGTAAACCAATCGCCTTTGGTTTACCTTGATAGCGCAGCAACAACACAAAGGCCACAGTGCGTGATCGATGTGATTAGCCGTTACTACAGTGTACAAAATGCTAACGTGCATCGTGGTAGCCACAGTTTGACAGCAAACGCGACTAGCCAGTTTGAAGCCGCTCGCGAAGCCGTAGCAACGTTTATTGGTGCAAACAGCTCTAAAGAAATCATTTGGACGCGAGGCGCAACCGAAGCACTTAACTTAGTAGCACAAACTTACGCTCGCAGCCCCCAACAACCGGGCGATGAAATCTTGATTAGCGAGATGGAACACCACGCCAACATCGTGCCGTGGCAGATTGTGGCAGAACAAACTGGCGCGAAAATCGTGAAAGTGCCAATGACACCCGAGTGCCAGTTTGACTTGCAGGCGTTTGAACAAAAGCTCTCTGAGCGATGCAAAATCGTCGCGTGCGCACAAATAACCAACGTAACAGGCACACGCCAACCTATCGAAAAGATCACCGAGCTAGCGCACAG
>NZ_JAWPOT010000030.1:0-48580 GCF_033344415.1 Vibrio sp. 1727 | reverse complement strand
GCTACGATGCTTGATGGGTGTAGCCGATCAGATCGTATCTTTTTGATTTAGTTCCATCGATTTAAGCAACAAAGCCACGTTCTGCATCACGCGTAGTTTGAACGAGTTGTGCTTTTGCTTTTTGCAACGACGCTTTTGCATACGCCAGTGCCGCTTTGTAAGGACGGTCGTCGATTTCAAACAGCAATTGGCCTTTTTCGACCATATCGCCATCTTTAAAATGAATCGCGGTTAATTCGCCACCGACTCGAGGCATAATATCAACGTCATTTACCGCTTCAGTTCGACCGATAAAAGTATGATAAGGAGTGATTTTTGTTTCGGTTAGGGTAACGGTTTCAACAGAGGGTGCTTGGGCAGTTTTCGTTGCGATATCGCCAGTTTTGCATCCTGATAGTAATGCAGAAGATATAGCAATAGATACCAACGCAAATTTATATTTGGCTTTCATGATAAACCTACTTTATGTAGAAAGTGCCCTAGCCTAAATATTTAAATATATGGATAAACACACTTTCTATTCTGGAAATAAACGAGGGAGTTAGAATTGGTAGTTAAATTCGATACGGTGATCACCATCACCGAAATTAACGTGCTCATTCCAGTTTGCAAAGTAACGAATATTTGCGCGAGGATTAATTTGATAAGACAACGCAAACTCATGAGTTAAGATATTATCTTCACCCGCGTAATAAGTATCTTTATATTGACTAGACCCTGACAATGTATGCATATACATTGGGTTGTAGTTAATCCAGATTTTATCGGTTAATTCAATTTTTGAGTACATACCGACAACGGTGAAAGTTCCTGGAATTTCATAACCTTTATCATCACCACTAAAATCATTAGCAATAGTGACACCCGCACCAGCCAAAGGAAATAACTGCAACATGCCAAACTTAGGTAGGCCTTGAATAAAGCTATAAGATGCATCTAATTTATCGTTATCAACGTCGTAATTTACATCCAATTGACGGCCTAGACCTTTTGCGACTTCTACTTGGAAATTACGTAGTCGGAAAGAGTCAATGCTGTCATCAACATTGGCATACATTGGATCGTCATTGTCGCGAATGCCAAATAGCTCACCACCAATGCCTTTCATTTCGATGATGTTCATCGCCATGGTGCCAGGCTGGCTAGATTGGTAAGTTTGACCGATTTTGATGTTCGCGCCTTTGTCAGTAATACCAAAGCCCGCTTGGGTGTAAACCGCAAGTGGGTCAGACATATCTTGTAGTTCTTCGTCATTATTTGTCTGAGCATAAGCAGAAGACGCGAGTTGAAGGGCTGCTGCCATGATAACAACAGACGGTTTCACTAAATTCATAAAACTGTATCCATTTTAATGATTATAAAATTATTCACGTCATGAGGTCATCATAAATAGCAAGCAACACAACTCGCTTTGGATAATATAAATTATCAAAGCAAATTTAATAATGACGAAACATTAGACGTTTTAATTAAAATAAAATAAAGCGTCGTAAAAGTTCAATCACTGCTACTTATATCTTATATAACTTGAAATTTGGTAAGCTTTACGAAGAAGGGAATATTAAAACTTATGAAAATTCAATTATCATTAGAACAAATGATTAATTAAATTTACCATATAAATAAGGAGTGCAATGGTGTTAGGTGATCGCGATCAAGTTTTATTTGTATCGCATATTACTCTTCAGGTAAAGAAGAGAGTTGTAATAAATTGCAAATACCTTAATTTAATTAGCCTTGCGGTCAATTTAGAATAGTTACTCCACAATAAATTGAAAGGAAATCACACTCTGTGATTCCCTTTTATTTTCGAGTGCAAAGAACCAATGCTTTTCGTTAACTAAAAACGCAAACGATTCGCACTATTGCAGTTTCTCTATCCCCATATTGAACAGTGCAAAGCTATAAATATCTGCATTTGTCTCAATTATTTTACGCGTTGGTGTGCCAGCACCATGTCCTGCATTGGTTTCGATGCGAATCAAGGTCGGATTTGAACCCGCCTGTTTTGACTGCAACTCAGCTGCAAATTTGTAAGAGTGAGCAGGAACAACACGATCATCATGATCACCCGTTGTAATCAATGTCGCTGGGTATTCCACCCCCGCTTTTACATTGTGCACTGGCGAATAACCTTTCAGATATTGGAACATCTCTTTACTTTGCTCTGCCGTACCGTAGTCATACGCCCAACCAGCACCTGCGGTAAAAGTATGATAACGCAGCATGTCCAGTACACCGACTGCTGGCAGCGCCACTTTAAACAGCTCTGGACGCTGCGTCATAACTGCCCCCACTAACAAGCCACCATTCGATCCACCGTTAATGGCTAACTTGTTTGATGACGTTACCTTTTCATCAATTAGAAATTCAGCCGCCGCAATAAAGTCATCAAACACATTTTGCTTTTGCATTTGAATGCCAGCGTTGTGCCACTCTTTACCATACTCCCCACCGCCACGAATGTTCGCTACCGCGTAAACACCACCAAGCTCCAGCCAAGCCGCACGTGTCGGGCTAAAAGATGGTGTGAGGCTAATGTTGAAGCCGCCATAACCATATAGGATGGTTGGTGCGCTGCCGTCCATCGGTGTCCCTTTTTTATAGGTGATGATCATCGGCACTTTTGTTCCGTCTTTTGAGGTGTAAAACACCTGGCGAGAGTCATACAAAGCTGGATCAAATGGCGCTTTAGATTTGTAGTACACCTCGCTATTACCATCTTTGATGTTCAGACGATACGTAGTGCTGGGCATCTTGTAGTTGGTGAAAGAATAGTAGACTTCGGTTTCTTCTTTTTTACCCGAGAAACCGTATGCGCTGCCAATATCAGGCAATTTGATTTCTCGAATGAGTTTGCCGTTCATGTCGTATTGCTTCACCATCGAGATCGCATCAACAATATAACTCGCAAACAAATTGCCACCCGCGGTAGAAACGCGTAACACATTCTTTGTTTCAGGGATCAAATCTTTCCAGTTTTTGGGCTGCGGCTGACTCGCATCCACCGTCACGACGCGTTTGTTCGGCGCGTTAAGGTTCGTAACCAAGTACAGTTTCGTGCCTTGGTTGTCTATCACCCAAGTATCAGAACTGGTGTTATCTAAAATGGTTTTCAGCGAGCTATTTGGCTTACTCAGGTCTTTGAAGAACAGTTTGTTGCCCGACGTCGATACGCTAGCTGAGATAAACAAGTAGCGTTCATCTTCCGACGTGTAACCCCCAACGTAGCGATACTTTTCGTCCTTTACACCACCGAAAATTAATTGGTCTTCACTTTGTTTCGTCCCTAGTTTATGAAAGTAGAGCTTGTGTTGGTCTGTCTTCGCGGAAAGTTCACTCCCTTTTGGCTTGTCATAACTTGAGTAATAGAAGCCTTGATTGCCGAACCAACTGATGCCACTGAACTTAATATCCACCAGCGTTTCGCCGACGGGCTTTTTGGTTTCTGTGTCTAACACAATGACTTTGCGCCAATCGCTACCGCCTTCCGAAATGCTGTATGCAACCAAAGAACCATCACGTGAAAAGCTCACTCCCGCTAACGATGTGGTGCCATCTTCACTAAAAGTATTTGGATCGAGGAAAATTTCTGCTTCGCCATCACCTAACTGCCGATAAAGCACATCTTGGTTTTGTAACCCGTCATTTTTGTAGAAATAAGTGAACTTACCCTCTTTGAACGGTTGGCTTTGCTTTTCGTAGTCCATGAGCTTAGTGATGCGCTCTTCAATCTGCTCGCGGTAAGGGATTTTCGACAGATAATCAAACGTCACTGCATTTTGTGCCTTAACCCATTCTGCGGTTTCTGGGCTGAGATCGTCTTCCAACCAGCGATAAGGATCACTCACTTTTGTACCAAAGTAGTCATCGACAACATCCACTTTTTGTGTGGTTGGATACGTGATGGTTTTCGGGGTTACCTGTTCAACCGACGATTGCGCCGCTTCATTTGCATACGCCACAGACAACACACTTCCGAGTGCGAGAGCCGTTGTGAGTGCTAGGGTGTTCTTTTTCATGAAATTCCTTTTTATTTTTCTGTTGTCTTTTTGTGCAATACATCAGAACTCTACTATATATCGACAAAATGAATCTAATTTCATTAAACGAGTTGTGAAAGCCATCCTAACTCCCTCATTTCCTTCCAGTTCTACAAACTAGTAAGTGGAAGTGTAGAACTTGGGAACAATACTGAAGAGCCACGATGGCGTTTACTCTCTTTCGTCTAAGTCAGCTCGATTTGGCGCAAAACCCCAGACTCAGAAGCGAAATCTTGGTCGTGACTAATCAGAACAAATCCACCTTTGTATACATTTAACGCCTGACTAAGCATTATTTTTGACTCGAGGTCGAGATGGTTATCTGGTTCATCAAGCAGCAGCAAAGGCTGAGAATTTTGGTGGCTGACTATCAGCATCGCGAGCTTCATCTTCTCGCCACCGCTCAGTAGGCGCCCCAATCGAAACACTGCATCTCGACGAAAACCGATCCCGGCCAATAAGGTCCTCGCTTCACTTTCCGTCATCTCTTGGCAGCTCTCCATTACGTTCTCAAGTAACGAAAGATTTGGATTCACTGCACCAAAATGTTGGTCGAGATAATACAAAGGCGTATTCACTTGCAACTCACCACTCTGCAACGATAACTCGCCAAGCAACGTCTTTAACAAGGTTGATTTTCCGCAGCCATTTCTCCCTTTGAGATGGACTTTGTCGTTCGCAAAAATCTGCAACGTGATAGGCGTAGAATTCCCAAAAGGTAATATACCTTCTTGTATCGACAACACTTTTCGCGAACGGTTCGGATTATCTGTAAGATAAAGCTTTTGCGCCTTGAGTTGCTCATGTCGCGATTGCAACGCCTGTTCTTTGGCTTGTAAATGCGCTTGTCTGAGTTGCTCATTCTTATTGCGATTTGAAGCGCTGGCGGTCGCGCTATCCTTTTTTCCATCAAGCAAAATTTTGGGCTGACTGCCGTCTTTGCGCAGTTTGTTCCCTTGCGCGGCGCGTTGGTCTGCTTTTTCGCGATTTTTCTGGGCTTGCTCGGCTAACCGTTTTTTCTGTTTATCGACTTGCGCTAACTGCCTCTCGACCGCTTGCAGTTCAGTGCGTTTTTTCTCGGCGTACACATCGTAATTTCCACCAAAAGCCTGTAAACCTAGGCCCGAGAGTTCCCAAATTTCCTCCATCTCTCGCAACAGCTCACGATCGTGACTGATGAGTAAAATCGCGCCGCTGAAATGCGTCATAGACTCTATCAACCATTGTTTCGCCTCGGTATCGAGGTGATTGGATGGTTCATCGAGAATCAAAAGCTCCGTTTCGCTTTCAAATAACTGCCATAACTGCAAACGCGCCAACTGACCACCACTAAGCCGAGCACAAGAGAAATCAGGGTCTTGCGGCAAGCCCATCGCAGCGAGCTGCTGTTTGAGTTTTAATTCAATATCCCACTGCTCGCCAACCAGTTCGAACCAATGTTCAGAAACATCACCTTGTTCAATCTGCTTTAAAGCATGCAAGACCGCATCTTTGCCCAGAAACTGGGCGATCGATTGCTGACCTGAAAGCAGATCAGACGGCTGCTGGCGATACATCATGAAAGAAGAGGGAGCAGTCACAACACCGCTGGCAAGCTGAATTTCTCCCGCTAAAATGGAAGCCAAAAGCGACTTGCCAATGCCATTACGCCCAACCAAACCAACACGTCGTTTAGTCATGGAACAAGAAATAGACTGGAATAGCGTATCGCCATTATCAAACTGATGGCTAACATTAAAAGCTTGTAAAACTGGCATAATTTGCCTCCTGTATGACAGGGACAACAGCCGTAGCTATGATTTGAAATTGCAACAAAACGCGTGCACAAACGCATTAAGCTCTATGTAAAGCTCGACGATATACGTCAAATCAAAAAGTCGTCTTGTTGCAAAGAAATATCGGAAAGTGAGCTACGCCTACTAACCCTGCAGATCCAAAAAATAAGTAAAAATATGGATGACAGGTTTAGTTCTTCATGTTGGCGTAATCTCCTAGAGAAATGATGCGCAGAGTGTAGCGGCTTTTTTGTTCAAAAAGCAAGCTTTCTAACCAAATGTGAACAAAAAGAAAGTTTCACAGTAAGTTGTTATATCACATTAACTTTTTAACAAGTCTTTGAACAATTTCGAGATCTTAGCAACACAATTTTTATCCAAGCCATACTATGCTTAGGGTAAAGATAATCCACATAAGGGCGTGGTTATGAAATACAAACATATCCTTGTTGCACTCGAACTGTCAGATGAAAGCACCGTGCTTATCGACAGAGCGGTATCAATGGCAAACTATCTCGACTCCGATATCTCCTTTATTCATATTGATGGTACGCACGGAGAAATCTATCGTGAGCTTGTAGACATTAAAGAAAACCCGGATCAAAGGCCGTTGAATGAGCATTCAATGGAATGTTTAAAAACATTTAGTGATTACATGGATTACCCACTTAAACATTTCTTCGTAGGTACTGGCGACTTGGCTGATAAATTAGAGGTCACCATTAAAGAGCAAGAAGTGGATCTTCTGATTTGTGGTCACCACCAAGATTTCTGGAGCAAGATTATTTCTTACTCCAGACACTTAATTAACAAGTCACCGGTGGATATTCTAGTCGTCCCTATTCATGATTAGTAAAACGTAACGCTTCCCAAAACCACCAATTTATTTGGTGGTTTTTTATTGATATTGAAACAGCTTAAACAGTTTTCCAAACTAGCTTGGCGATCATTTATGAGTTACATTTTCTAACCAACCCGCGCTCCTACTGGGCATGGTTATTTAGATAGCAAGGATCCCTATGGCAAATAAAAAAGTACTCATTCTCTTTGCTCATCCTTCCCAGCATCGTTCAGAAGTGAATACTCCACTTTTCAAAGAAGCTCAAAAAATTGAAGGCGTGACATGTGTTGATCTCTATGGCGAATACCCTCGTTTCGATATTAATATCGACCGTGAGCAGCAACGCTTACGTGAGCATGACGTGGTGATTTTCCAATTTCCACTATATTGGTATTCAACGCCTGCGATTTTAAAAGAGTGGCAAGATCTGGTTTTGGAATATGGCTTTGCTTACGGTACAGATGGCACAGCACTGCAAGGCAAGACCATGCTTTGTGTGCTGTCTGCAGGGGGCAAAGAAGAAGCTTATAAGGCAGAGGGCTACAACCACTTTACGATTCGTCAACTGCTTGCGCCTATTGAACAAATGTCCGCACTGACCGGCATGAACTACATTGCCCCTCTCGCGATGTTTGGCGCACGTACAGCAGATGAAGAAGGGCGAATCCCTCGTCATGTTGAGCGGTACAAGAGCCTGCTAACAGCTTTAGTCGAAGATAGGTTGGATGTTGAAGCTGCGGCGTCATTAATCAAGCTTAACAGCGCATTGCCAGAGCTCATTAAGGAGGCTTCATGACAGGGATATTCTTACAAGCCTTCGTATATTTGATTGCTGCTGTAATTGCAGTGCCACTTGCTAAGCGTTTGGGACTTGGGTCCGTTTTAGGCTATCTCATCGCAGGTGTGGTCATTGGCCCAATTATCGGTTTAGTCGGTGAAGAAACAACAACAATCCAGCACTTTGCCGAGTTTGGCGTGGTGATGATGCTGTTTCTCGTTGGCTTAGAGCTCGAACCCAAAATGTTGTGGGCGATGCGCAATCGCTTAATGGGCTTAGGAGGTCTGCAAGTCGGCGGTACCGTCGCGGCGATTATGGGTATTGCCTTATACTTTGACCAGCCTTGGACCATAGCCTTAGCCATAGGTTTGATCTTCGCCCTCTCTTCTACTGCGATTGTTTTGCAAACTTTTAGCGAAAAAGGATTAACGAAGACGGAAGGTGGACAAAACGCTTTCTCCGTGTTGCTTTTTCAAGATATTGCAGTGATACCAATGTTGGCGTTCATTCCCCTATTGGCCTTACCTGAATTAATTGAACAGGCACAGTCCGCAGCACAAACAGCCGCAGCGCACCATGAAGAATTAAGCCTCGTTGCGGGGTTGCCAGGCTGGGCATACGGCATCGTAATCACAGCATCGATAGCAATCGTCGTCGTTGGTGGACACTTTTTAAGTCGACCGCTGCTCAATTATGTGGCTAGCTCTGGTTTGCGAGAAATCTTTACCGCAACTGCACTCATGCTGGTCATTGGTATCGCTGCGCTGATGAGTTTAGTGGGCTTATCTCCTGCCTTAGGAACCTTCTTGGCTGGCGTTGTATTGGCAAACAGTGAATTCCGCCACGAGTTAGAGTCCAACATCGAACCATTTAAAGGTTTATTGCTAGGTCTGTTCTTTATTACCGTTGGCGCAGGGATCAACTTCTCGGTCCTCTTTGGTGATTTCTGGTTGGTCATGGCATTGACCATTGGCGTGATGGTTTTGAAAGCCTTGGTGCTGTTTATTCTTGCACTGATATTTAGGGTGAAAGGCAGCAACCGCTGGCTGTTTACCCTAAGCTTGGCTCAAGCAGGTGAATTCGGCTTTGTGCTTCTAAGCTTTTCAGTGCAAAACCACGTCATCCCATTTGAACTCTCACAAACTCTTGCGTTAGTGGTTGCGATTTCGATGTTCCTGACACCAGGTTTGTTTATTCTGTTTGATAGAGTGATTCTGCCGCGCTTTGAAAGCCAGTCAAATGAACGCGAAAGCGATACGATTGAGGAAACAGGCACGGTGATCATCGCCGGCATCGGCCGCTTTGGACAAATAGTGAATCGCCTATTGGTATCAAACGGCGTGACTACCGTGGTACTTGACCATCAATCTGACCAAGTCGATAACATGCGCCAAATTGGCACTCGCGCCTATTTTGGCGACGCGACTCGACCAGATATGCTACATACAGCCGGCATTGAGCACGCAGCTGCTTTGGTTGTGGCGATTGATAACCAAGAATCGAGTGTAGAACTGGTGAAGTACGTTAAGCACACGTACCCAAAAGTAACAGTGATTGCACGTGCCTTTGACCGTGGACATGGCTATCTTTTGCGTCAAGCGGGGGCTGATATTATTGAATCAGAGACCTACCATTCTGCATTGGAGATGGGCGGTCACACAATGAAAGCCCTTGGCATTCACCCCTTCTTTGTTGAACAACAGAAGGCGACATATAAGCGTGTTGAAGCACGTAAGTCAGAAATACTTTACAAAGCTTGGGAGGATGATTCTGAAGGTGAACGCTATGACAACAATTTCCGACAACTGTTTATTCAGTTAGAGGAGAAAATGGCGGAAGAGATGCAAAAAGATCGTCATGACAAACTATCGCGGTCAGAACGTGGTTGGACACCGCCACCTAAAGGTTACGCCGATGACTTTAATGAAGATAACGTCCAAGAGCTAACACCACCAAGAGAAGAGCCTATCCAACGATAACGCACTCCATATTAAAAACCTCCCACTTGGGAGGTTTTTATTTTTTCAGTACAGAGCCACACGCCGTGCAGGATAAAATGATCTTCTCGATATTACATAAGATCATTCATTAAAATCTCATACTCTTCGTTTGCTTCTTCCACTAAATGAGAAAGCTCTAACGCATCAGTAACTGCAAGATTGAACTGCCACGGAGTTGTGTCTTCTTTACCACAGATTCGAGTTTCACACCCACGACTCTCAAAAGACAAATCATCAAACTCTGTGGTGTGGCGCTCTTGAAGTTCAACAATCTCAACTTCTAATTTACCGACAGGATTGACTTTAACGTGGGCATGTAACTCCGAACTGTTAGACAAACAATAATCTCTATGAACCGCAATCATGGCCGCCTCCTTGGTCTGCCAACTGACAACTCAACATTGAGTGTAGACGAGGGATTTTGAACGTGGCGTGAAATAATAATGAAGATTGATCTGTCTCATTAGAACAGACAATTGTTGTCATGAAGGCATGAGCCAGTATGAATCTCATCTGATTTAAATTGTTCTGAGATCGTAATAGTTGGCATTTACCGAGACTTTCCCTATTATCGAAACAAAATTACTGTGGTCATTCTTTAGAGGTCAGTATGGAGCTTGAAGCCGTTGCTAAAGCACTAAAAGAGTTAGGGCATCCGACTCGTTTAAGTATTTACAAAGAAGTCGTCAAAGCGGGATACAAAGGTATCGCGGTAGGCGGCGTACAAGAAAAGCTTGGCATTCCAGCATCCACTCTCTCTCATCATATCTCGAGCCTTGCTTCAGCTGGTCTTCTCACCCAGCGCCGCGAGGGTAGAACCCTTTTTTGTGTTGCAGAGTATCAGTGCTTAGATGACGTAATTGGTTTTTTAAAAGCAGAATGTTGCGTTAACGAGTGCTCATAAATTTCTAGCAAAAACGAGAGAGTTTGAGTTTCTATTGAACTTCAGCAGAACGTGAATGACGATGAAAAACATACACACCGAAGTTGCTAAGCTCGGTGTGTACATCTTCTAGTTCGCGACAAGTAACATCGACGACTTAGATGGTACGATTAACTTACCGTCAGTTGGAATGATTTGTTCTGTCATCAAATCAACCCAATTGCCATCCGTTTTTAATGTCAAAGACTGTTGACGCTGTGATTTATTAAGCACCACAATACCTTTGTCACCTCGCTTAAGTACGAGCATGTCATCGTTACCTTCAAGAACACTCATCGGCTCGCCATGCGTCATATTATGGAACTGGATCATTTTTGCCATTCTCGGGTCGCTCCATGCACCTTGCCACCTTGGCTGACCATTTTTACCTTTAATACCGCTGGTGTTTAAGTCGGTATAAATCAACGGCACACCGCCATCTCGGCCTAGAATATAGGCATAAGCTAACCATTCATTTTCCTCGTCCATGATGAGATCAAGAAAGACATCATTGTTAGGAATATCATGTGTGATAGCAAATGTAATCGCACGACCGGGGGACAAAGCCTGACCAAAACAATAGGGATCAATCAGAGACTTGAAGCTGCCCTTTTTAGCAAACGCCTTAAACATGGTTGAGAACAAAGGGAAATCGTACGCACCTAGGCGAGTTTCCTGTAGATACGGCTCAAGAAACAGCTGATACTCTTCTTCCGTCGCACCGCCATCGGTAATAATTTCACCAAATATATGCACATCCCGCGTGATGTCGTCTGTCCAAACACGCTTAAGATGCTCTAACGTCATGTGTTTCGCAGCGTCAATACGAAAACCTTTCACACCAATAGCTTTCAGCGCCTTTAGGTACGCTCGCTGCTGCTCAACGACATGGTCACAAACACGAAGAGTTGGCAAGCCAGGATCGGTTGGTCCACCTGTGATACGTCCGTTTTGAACCTGCCACTTATCTTTCCAGTCTTTGATGCCGAATGCTTCAACAAAGTCCTCTTCATCAAAAAGTGGTTGAGATAGATCGCCAAACAACGCTAGCGACTGATATTTCTGTTTGTTGTTCTGGTATTCCTCCAAGACCTCTTGTCTTGGGTACTGAAGGTCTCTGCGAAGGTGGGCCTCATTTGCCATATGGTTAAACACTACGTCGGCATAAACCCACACACCAACTTGCTCCAGTTCACGAACCATATGAATAAAATCTTTGGTATCACCCAAAGCATTATCGATAACACGATAATCTTGTGGTTGATAACGCTGCCACCAGCGCTCATCGTGTGCGCTTTTCATTGGTGGCGAAACCAACACAGAGCCATAACCAAGCTCGCGGATTTCTTTTGCTCGTTGGGCAATGTCAGCATACTTCCAATCAAACGCATGTAAGATAACGTTTGCACCGAATGATTGTGTTTCCTGTGAGCCACTCATGTTGTTCTCCTGCTCGTTTCCACTCACGATTACTTGTTTGCATTTTTTTGTGAGTGAATTCAATAATCGAAATTATAAAAGCTATTCATCAGAGGCACTCACCCTTTTAGCACTAACTCAAGGCTGAAATCGAAGGCGTAGCAACTCATCCATTGCACAGCGATAAATCGTTCTGAGTGAATAACGGGCACACAACATACACCCCAAACAGCCCGGCAAAAAACTAAGTAATTGTTTTGTTTAACAAAAATTTCAATTGAAAAAGATAAAATATAAGACCTACGTACGCCCTAAAATAGGCCCAAAGGATAAAAATAGCCAAGCCAACCCGTTGAGTAATCAATTGTTAATAAAACGAAACTGGCAGATGGATCACGTTTGGCGCGTTTCAAAAATCCAGTAAATCACCATACCTAGCGTTAAAAGACTAAAGATTTCTGTTTGTATCTGTCCCGAAATGACTTCAAAATGCGAAACTTAGCTTATCTCTATGGGGTATGCTCTACCTTGGAGGATAATAATGAATATCAAAGAATTTTCTGACCTCGTCGGGCTATCTGCTCATACACTTCGATACTATGAAAAAATCGGTTTACTTAAACATGTCCATAGAAACGCGAGTGGACATCGAATGTATAGTTCGAAAGATCTAAACTGGATAAGCTTTGTTAAGCGTTTAAAAGAAACTGCAATGCCACTTGAAGAGATTCTAGAATATGCCAAATTAAGGGAAGTCGGCTCTCAATCTGTACCACAACGTCAAGCCCTGTTAGAACGCCACCAAGAAAACCTCAAACGCCACATTGAACAACAGAAAAAGCACTTATCGGCTCTAGAAGAAAAAATTGCCTTGTATAAAAGCGGAAAAGTTCGTTGACTTAGAGTTAACTCTAACGATTAAGGTGTGTTTACATTTATTCACTAGGAACATACCGATGGAACAATCACGCTTTAACAAAGGATTAGAACTACTCTCTCGAATTGATGGCGACGCTGGTCATAATGTCATCGAAAGCTTACAAGATATTTGTCCAGATTTAGCTCAGTACACCATTGAGTATCCGTTTGGCGATATTTATGCTCGCCCGGGCTTAGACCTAAAATCGAGAGAAATCGCAACCGTCGCCGCGCTAACGGCAATGGGGAATTGCGCGCCGCAACTAAAAGTGCACTTAAATGCAGCGCTGAATGTAGGCTGTAGCGAGGATGAGATTAAAGAGATCATTTTGCAGATGTCCGTCTACGCAGGGTTTCCCGCGGCATTAAACGGCATGTTTGCATTCAAAGAAGTGCTAGCGGAAAGAGCAGAGTAATAACAACGTTGAAATCAATTTAACCGCAATTAAAAACGGCCCTTGGGGATCGGGCCGTGATTAAAACAACGAGTGAATTAGCGCTCAGGAGTTTCAAGCAGTTTAACTGCGCAATCTACCGCGTTGTTAATGCCTTGACTGCTCTCCAACTTACCTGAACTTGCAGGACCAAGGGCACAAGAATACAAAGCCAGCTGCTTATCGAACGGCAGATCCAACTGTTCATAGAGATTTTGTCGGATTCTTGCATGTTGTTCTGGTTCTTGGTTAGCAAGGCTAATCAACGTTTCATAAATAAGCGTTTTCATGTCTTTCCCTTTTCACTTTATTGCACGGGGTGCATATATATTGTATCCATTTGGGAAGCACAAATCAGAAGCTAGGTCACAGAACGCGTCGCTAAAAAAGTTTATGTACGCGGTAAATTGCAATACAAACCTAAAGCCGTTTAGAAAAAGGGCAACTGATAACTCGATAAACCAGCCGATTAACTAGCATTCGCCGCTGTTTGTTCATAATCGTGTCCGATATAAACAAAAACGCCGCTGTATCAGCGACGTTTTATCTCGACTTTAGTTAATCGAATTTTTAGTTGAAGTGCACTAGCATTTCAACGTCATCGCCTTGCTCTGGAGCCTGAAGAGCGAAGTGCACGTACCCTACTTCAGTAACAGGAATCGCAAGGTATTCATTGCTGCCTGCATAGTTGGACGCATACTCGTGCTGCTCTACTGTAGGCCAATGCTCCCTACTCGCGTATAGATCGACATTACCAGTTTGAGAGTGAGCCGTTAGCCATACACGAACCTCTTCAACACCTTCAGGCACATAAACTGCTGCATAACGCTGCTTGTGAACGGTAAGCATTTTGGCTTCACCAGACTCTAATACCACAGGTGCTAAATCATCTTGCACCTGGGTTGGCGGTGTTTGCGCTTCCACTTCTAACGCAGCCACAAGATTCACTGAGTCATAGCTATCACGTCCAGTTAAGCTGATGTAGTAACGACCAGCTTTAACGTAACCATCTTGCTCTGGTTCAAACACAATCTCTTCATTGCTGCCATCAGCATATTGACTCATTTCGAAATCATAGTAATGCGCGACTTTGTTGTAGCTCATGTAAAGATCCGCATCACCCGCACCCTCAATAGATACATTGAAGTTAACGGTGTTGGCTGGAACATCAACGTAGAACAGTTTTTCGCTGTATGCTTCGCCACTGAGCTGAAGGCTTTGGTTCGCCGTCAATTCAGTCACTTGTGCTTCAGGGCTTGTTGGTTCTGTTGGTTCTTCTGGGTCTGTACCAGGTTGCTCAGGTTCCACTTTTAATGTGTCCAACCAACGTTCAAACTCAGCATCGTATTGTTGACCTAAAGACGTCACCTGCTGTGCCCATTGTTCGAACTGGCCAGAGCGCGACAATGCCAACAAGCTTTCGACGTCTTGTGGATGATTTTCTAACATGAATCGAACAGCTAGATAACCCCAACGATAGATACGATTGGTATCGTGAGAGTACGTGGTATCAAACACAGTGGAAAGGCTCAGTTTACCATCTGCAATCAGCTCAATCGCAGCTTGGTAACCTTGCTTGTAATGCATGTATTCAGCAAAACCTTCTAGCCACCAAACAATATGACCATGAGCCAAGTTATCGCTGAACGAACCGTATTGGTTAAATCGTGCATCTAAATAGTGCGTGTATTCATGTTCTAGGTTCAAGATAGAGAGATCTTCACCATTCGCGTAGCGATAAGCGACGAAACGCGCAGTATTGTCCGCTTTTGAAGGGTCACCTTCTAGGTACTGACCACCGTTGTCAGTTGTATTACCAAATAGGAATGAAGAGTAATCAACGTAACTAGCGTTACTCGCGAATACCGCCACTTCAACACGATCATTCAAATCATCAGCGACAGGTTGATTACCCGTATTCGCAACTCGATGGAAGTCGGCTTCTTGTGCCGCTAGCACTTCACACGCTTTCGCTGCTTGAGCATCGGTCAGATCTTCAGAGAGAATAATGGCAGGTCCCTGACATTCAAAACGATTTGGCATTACACGTGCAGCTAAATCTTGCTTGGCTTGCTCAATATTCAGACCATTTAGGCCTTCTGGTGCGTAGTAGCTCATCATTTCAACGGCAGCAAGCCATAGTTTGTCATGCTCACTACCCAGTGGATAACGCTGCATCACCTGTTGCATTACTGCCAATGCTTTGCGTTTGGTCTCCTGATCTGGGCTCGCGAGCAAACGACCGGTTTCACGTAATGCATTGAAAACGATAAAGCTTGCATCCGTATCTAATGCCCAAGCATTATCAGATGCGAATTTCACCAACGTATCAATATGGTGTGTATTGTTTGCCATGTATCGGTAGAACGCATCGTTCGCCGCATGGCCTGCCATAGAGCGGAACAAGTTGTTTAAACCATCGACCCATTGCGTGTCCTGCGCGGTCTCACGATTAAAGTGCATCAACGCGGCCATCATGCTATCCATGGTCAGCGGCAACTGCTTAACGTTATCAACCATCAAAGTCAGGCTCTTCATTGCACCAACTTGTTCACGACCTTGATCCAAAGCATGAGGGTTGTTTAGGAATAGGTTCGTCGACTGAGCAAAACGCTGACTCAACGCTTGCGAAAACTCAGGTGTACCAGTACCAGCGTTGTAGCGAACGTAGTAGGCCGCTCGAATAAATTCGCCTAGGTTCTCTAGAATACGAGCTTGATCTGCTTCACCACGATAGCGAGCGATTTCTTGATCCAGCGCGACTTGGATACGGCTTAGGCTCGCTTCACTATAGATATCATTCAGCGTTTCTGAAGGTGCTGAAAACCAAGCGTGGTAGCAATCATACTCAGCACCAGAAACGGCAGTAGCCAGATCTCGCGATTGTTGTAAATCAGCAACAGCACACTGATTTTGTGCAAAAGAGAAGCCAGACACACTCGCTAGCATACAAGCAAGCGCCAAACGATGGCGCGGGAAAAAACGGATATGAGACATAACAACACTCATTGATTATTAACATACATTGAGTGGGGGTTTATATTCTTTACAGCTCAAACAGTGAAATCAGTGTCATAAAATTTATGAAACCGCTCCCAAAAATAGGTCTTTTACTCTAATTAAATGGGAGCAATCCCACTCCAAAAAAACTCACAATTATCAATAAAAACATTAATTTACCTTTTTCTAAATAACGACTTTATGAGGAAAATTGCCCTTAAACGCCCCCCTTAACTCTTCCAGATAGAGTTCACGACAATCAAAGGTTCTAAATTAAATTTTGATGCTTGATACCATCTATTTTTATTTGTGACTCATTCCCAATAAGTCATAGAGTGCATATCAAAAGGTTGGCATTAATGGTAAATTCTCCGCCAAATCAAACACATTTACTCCTCCAGTCATTGATGAGTGAATAAAGCAGATATTTGGCTAGGGATAATACATGTCACTTTGGGGATTTTTGGGAGCGGGGATTGCCTACTTCATGACAACGTTTGCCTTTGTTTTTGGCGGCATTTTTGGTTATGTGCTGAAGGTAATACATTAAGAGAAACAAAGCGCCAATCATCAATAATGTCCGGGGTTATTGCTTGTACTATTGGAACTTGGGTGCTTGCTTTTGGTGTTTACGTTTACGGTTACTTTTGGGATAACTCTTCTCACTATTATTTTTATTTGCTCGCTCCATGGGGACTTGCCATTTTTGGGGTAAAACTTCGTAACCGCTGGGTTAAGCAATACACGCGTGTAAAACACGCAAAAGAAGAACAGTGGCAAAAACGCTGGCGAGAATTATTAGGGGAAGATACTGAAGAGCTTCCACCATATACACATGATTACGAGCTCTACTCGGGCATTTGGCAAGCCAATGAAGCGCTCCAAGAACAGTGTTTTGCAGCCCTTCCTCACGGGAAAGCAGTCTACGAGAGAGTGAAAGCCTTCCAAACGATGGCCTCCCCCGCTGGTGGCATAAACAATCAAGTTTTGCTGAGTAAACTCGATCAACTAGAGGATGAAATCATTCAAGTTCTTGAGCAACACTCGCAAAAGAAAGTAAGCATTGAAACTGGCGCAGGTACTTTACACAAAGAGTCAAAACGCAATGTTTATCACCATGAGAATGGCCCAACAGAAGAGCAACTGTACGACTCAATCAACCTCCAACATGATTTGGATCGAGAGCTACGCAACATTATCTATGATCGGCTCGGTTACGATGGCGAAGATGAGTACTTTTTCCTCCAAGCGCCACTCGGAGAGCTTACCGAGGATGAAACCGCAATCAACTGGATGCTCTGGGGGTTAGTAAGCGACCATTTTGCTGTTGACCCATACCAAACGGCGTTGGATCTCAGCCTAATGAATGCGGAACCAAGATGGGGGCAAAATGAACGGTTTGTAATGATTACGGCTCAATAAACGCAAGTACTAAGTCTAACTTTAATACAACCTATTCTGAGACCACCCTCGCGTTGGTTAACTTAGCCAGTAAGCGGCCAACGCGATCGCGCATTTCACGTCTATCGACAATCATATCTAGCGCACCATGCGCTAGTAAAAATTCACTTCGCTGAAACTCGTCTGGTAGCTTTTCACGTACCGTTTGCTCAATGACCCGTCTTCCCGCAAAGCCAATACTTGCTTTAGGTTCACCAATATTGATGTCTCCTAACATGGCTAAACTCGCCGAGACGCCACCATAAGTTTGGTCCGTCAATACTGAGATATAGGGTAATCTGTGCTCAGATAAGTGGTTTAACGCGGCGCTGGTTTTTGACATTTGCATGAGTGCCACCAAAGACTCTTGCATGCGCGCCCCTCCGCAAGCGGAAAAACATACTAACCCAGATTTTGTATTAATTGCGCTTTCAACTGCTCGGACAAACTTCTCGCCAACCACTGCGCCCATCGAGCCTGCCATGAAAGAGAATTCGAATGCACACGCAACAACAGGCAGCCCCAATAACTTGCCCTCCATCACCACCAACGCATCTTTTTCTCCAGTCGTTTTCTGTGCTAAAGCAATTCGCTCTTTATATCGCTTTAAGTCTTTAAAACCCAAAATATCTTGTGGCTCCAACTCACTTGCCAACTCTTGTTGTGTTCCATGGTCCAGAAAAGAGATCAACCTTTGACGCGCAGCCATTCTCATGTGATATGAGCATTTAGGGCATACTTCCAAATTTTCTTTTAACGCGGCACGATAAAGTATTTGTTCACACTCAGGACACTTTGTCCAAACGCCCTCAGGGATAGACGCTTTGCGCGAACCTATTATATTTTTATTCTCAAATAACCGTTCTAACCAGCTCATAAATTCACCTCTATTGATTACGTTCTAGCGCGATATCTCGTTGTTTGTTCGCTTAAACTTGTAAATAAAATTGTATGTAACTTAGTACAGGGATAAAGTGCGATATGCTGGCTTGATAATCCAATAAAGTGGGATAATGAAATGTTTGATAACGTTGACCAAATCTGGTTAAAAAGTTTTCACTGTGTTTATGAGAACAACAGCTTTAAGCGAGCCGCTGAGTGTTTGAATATACCAACATCAAATATCAGCCGACACATTGCCCTGCTTGAAGAAAAGTTAAACATTAGGTTGTTCAATAGAACAACAAGGCGAATGACACCTACCGAGGCTGGAGAAGAGCTCTATAGCAGCACTCGTCCGTTATTGGAGCAACTCAACGCCGCACTAGAAACGGTAACGCGCCACTCGCACACGGTAACAGGGGAACTGCGAATTCTTATGCCAGACACACCTGTACTGGCCAAAGCGGTTGTCACCTTTTGCACGCAATACCCGTCAATCTCTTTGTCTTGCGATACAACGCTAAACCCTAAAGATGATGTTATTGACAGCTTTGATGTCATTTTGAGTTTTCATAGAGGGACTTTGTCAGACAGTAACTGGGTGGCGAGAGAGATAAAACGCTGGCCCAGTGCCATTTTAGCCGCGCCTCAACTAATTGAGAAATACGCCACCCCTTACAAAATTACGGATCTAAGTCATGTTCCCTGCATCACGACGCTTACCGCAGTAAATGGTGCACCATGGGTATTCAGAAACCCTGTTGGGGGCCATATTACTCAAACTGTGCAATCTTCATTCAAAGTAAACAGCGGTCATCTTGCCAGATATGGCGCGTTATCAGGGCTTGGATACGCAATATTGCCAATTGAGTCATGCCAAAATGAGATCAAAAATGGTGAGCTAGAAATCGTCACTCTAGAGTACGAACCTGAGGATTTAGTGCTTTACGCCTTTTACTCGTCAAGAAAACATGTAGCTAAGAAAATATCTATGTTTGTTGAACATTTAAAGCAAAACGCAAAACTTAACGCCTAGCTAAGCTTTACTCAACTAATTTATCGTATTCTGTTTTATCGTCTAGAAAGGACAAACACCGCTAAGCGATTTGAGACTCGATTTTTTCAAATAAAAAAGCCAGCAATTAACATTTACTGGCTTTTATTAAAGAGGGTCAGTTGGCGTTTAGATTCTAAACGCTCCTACGTGACGATCGAGTGTTCGCGATAGCTCCGCGAGTTGTTGACTTGATTCTTCTAGTTGCTCACTCGCTGTTAGCGCACTTTTCACTGAGTGGCTGACGGTATCCATGTTCATATTAATTTCGTTTGCTACCGTTGATTGCTGTTCTGTTGCGGTTGCTACTTGAGTATTGATATCTGAAATAGTCGTCACTTGTGCAGCTATTGCTTCTAAAGCCTGTCGAGCTAACTCAGTTTCTGCCGTTCCTTCTTCAATAAGAGTCTTACTATTACTCATTGAATTCACCGCACTTTGAGCTTCAGTTTGTAGCTGGTGAATCATATTGTCAATTTCATCGGTAGAATGAGCCGTTTTAGTCGCTAGGTTGCGAACTTCATCAGCGACTACTGCAAAACCTCGGCCGGCATCACCAGCGCGTGCCGCTTCGATAGCCGCATTGAGAGCCAATAGATTGGTTTGCTCCGAAATACCTCTAATCACCTCTAGAATACTACCAATCGACTGAGTATTTTCAGCAAGACTCACGATAATGTTGGAAGTGCTGTTCATCTCGTTTTCAAGATTAGTCATCGCCGTTTTGGTTCTTTCTAGCGTCGTGTAGCCATCTTGCGCTTCATTACTTGCTGCACTCGCAGCATTTGCCGCTCCGGCAGCATTGGAGGCAATTTCATTGACCGTCGCAATCATTTCGTTCATGGATGTGACAACCAGCATGGTTTGCTCGTTCTGCTCTTGCCCTCTTGTGAGCGCTTGTTGAGATTGCCCACGCAAAGCGACAGCTGAACTATTAAGCTCCACACCAGTATTTACAACTTGTGTAATAATCTCATGTACTTTCCCAACAAAAACGTTGAAAGCAGAAGAAATTTGCGCGACTTCGTCATTACCTTTCGCTGGCAAACGAACGGTTAAGTCTCCGTCTCCTTTTGAGATGTCTTGTAGAGCGTCTTTAAGCGCAGAAAGCGGTCTCATCAGTTTATTTAGCAGAAGTGACAGAATCAAAACACACATAACGAAGATCGCCACCATAGAGATCAACTGGTAAGTAATAATTCCATTCGTCGCTTGGCTCACTTCAGTAATAGGAATACCGATATCAAAAGTACCGTATAACTGACCATCCACATAAATTGGTGCCATGATGTCAAACACCCATACTTTCTGGACATCGGCATACCACTTTGAGTACTGTTGAACACCTCTCGTCGCGCCTTCAACAGTATATTCATCGTTATAGGTTTTGTTCAGCTTGTGCTTATCACTGTGGGCTACTGCCGTCACGTTACGATCAATTACAACGGCATAGCTCACGTCTGAACGTTGTTTCAGCCCCTCAACAAGCGATTGTAAATCTTGCATTGGATTAGCTGAGTTCTCCAAAATATAACTCGCATTTCCCGCTAGAAACTCAGCTTGAACTTGGGATTTGTTTAAGATGATGTCATCGATTTTCTGACTCGAAATTAGGTACGTTGATGCCATACTCGCCACGACAGCAATACCAAACATGGCGCAGACTGCTAATAAGATGATTCTTTTCATTATAATTGTCTCAATACAATTCAATTGATGCTCATTAATCGAGCGCTAAGCCTTTCTTCTCCAAAACCAACCAAACTGCATTTTGGGTCTGTTTGGCAGAGCAAGACATAACTTTATAACTATGTATCTGCTTGGTTCCCGATTACTTTAGACAGAAGGAAAAAAAGTCTTCAAAACGTCACATTTCTACGAGGTTTGGCGAAGGGACGAGTACGCAAAAGGAAACGTTTGCATAGTTAAATTTAACTATGCGACCAAATTGGTATCGAACATTAAAGAAAAGAGTTCTAATTAGCGTTTTGCCGTCGGGAGCACTGTGGTCAGTGCTCCCGTTTTATCATTTAGTATCTCAGGTTCAGATATTAGAGCCACAATTGCAGCGGTTGTAATCCGAGATGCTTGGTGAAGCGAGAATGACTTGGTTTGTAGATATGGCAGCGATGTCAGATCGAGTGATTCTCAATCAAGAATCGGCAGCAAAATAGGCAAACCAAGGCATGAAGCCATTGCCCATAAAAAAAGAAAGGAAAAAAATCTTTACCACAGAGTTTAACTTGTCAGCGATATGTATCCATGCATACCCATGTATAAACCAACTGCACTGATCAAGACGCCCGATAAGTAAGGAGCTCGACGTGCAACATCATTCAAACCGCTCCATTTAGATGTCGCTTTTTGCACGCCCACTGCTGCCACAACGCCAACAGCAACCAGAGTCAAGGCTAAGCCAATACTGAATGACACAACTAAAGTCGCACCAAGAGTCATTGCCTTAAGCTGCAAACAGATAAGCAAAACCGTTACCGCAGCAGGGCATGGAATCAAACCGCCCGTTAATCCAAACAGCAGAATTTGCCCATTCGTCACGTCTCGATTCTCAAAGCGTTTTTGAATGTCTAAAGCGTGAGCGCGTTCGTGAGCATCTTGATATTCCTTATCTTCGCTTTCTAAATGAGAACCAGAACGGAAATGTACATCAAAGTCATGGGTATGATCATGGTGCCCGATGATCAAAGTGACAGAAAGTCCATTAGAGACTTCAATGCAAGACGCCGATTCCAAGTATCCATCACGCTCTATAAAGTGATAGATATCAGCAGGTTGATAACCATCACTCGATACCGAAACCTTGATACCTTCAGCAGTTAAAGGTTTACCGCTGAGTGTTCGCAATTGGAAACGGTGATGCTCCCCTTCCTGTGTAATCGAAAGCGAAACATGCCCATGTCCTGTATCCACAACTTGCGTCGTCCAGTCGCGAGCATGATCCTGAGCTTTGTTCCAAGCTCGCTCATCGCTCCATGTCCGCCAAAACATCCATACGCCGGTTGTCACGATAATGACCCCAGAGATAAGTTGCATCCATGGTTCAGCCGCTTCAGCGGTGAATTTCTGGCTAATATACATCCCGCCAACAGCGATTAACCATACAATTATAGTGTGAGAAAGTGTGGCAGCTAAACCCAGCATCACGGCTTGTTTGACCGTTCCTTTCACCGCGACAATGAACGCCGCCATCATCGTTTTAGAGTGCCCAGGTTCTAAACCATGCAAGGCGCCAAGCAAAATGGCACTGGGAATAAAGAACCACCCATTACCTTGTTGTAGTAACGCGACAAAATCCATTGTTGTTCTCTGTTGTTGATTCTAATTTATCGCAAACTATACTCCCCCCAGTATTAAATACTACCCCCCAGTATAAATTGAGTGCTACATTATCAGTTAGAATAACTCGGCCCGTAACTTAAAGAAGATAAGACATGTCGCATACAACCAGAGATCAAAAGAAGCTCAACACTCGAGTCAGTAAAATACAGGGTCAGGTAAATGGACTTAAAAAAATGCTGGAAGAAGAGCATGAATGCCAAGATGTGTTGCAGCAGATTGCCGCTATTCGGGGAGCAGTAAATGGTTTGATGCGAGAAGTAATTAAAGGTCACTTACTTGAACACGTCGTACTTGAGGAAGACAAAACTCAACGTGAAAAAGATATGGAAGTCGTATTAAAAGTACTGGACTCTTATATAAAGTAACCCTACTTCGCTAGAGTAAAATCACTAGAGTTAAACTCGAATAGAACCTTTATAGGTAATCTCTTACTAAGCGGGAAATAACAATTCCATTTCATATTGATTAAGTTGAAAACGGAACCTATATCGGTTCAATTTAAATAGTTTATTTATAAGAACTAAAACGGCCCAAACATAGGGCCGTTCATATTATTAAAAAACTCTAAACTATCTGATAAAAATACATATTGTGATAGGCTTTTACTTTATGGAAGAGTACAAGTAAACCTTTATACCTCTTGTAATTCGACGTGCTTAGCGCTGTAAGATTTTGTAAATGCAACACACCCCAAAAGTACAGCAAGTGGTAACACAGGATCAAAGATTGAACCATGAGATCCGAAGAATAAGTTAAGAATCATGACTAATGAACCACCAATAGCCCAAGCAATTGTTGTTGGAATAGTCCAAATAATGAGTTGTTTCTTAACCTCAGTCACCCCCATTAATCGATTAACAATATGGAATAGCGAGTCATTAAAGTAGCCAGCAAATAGAGATCCCATCGTAGCTGCCGTCGCTGCGAATAAAAGGTTAACGTCAGGAATATTCACTAAAACTGGGGCAGATATAGAAGCAGCGGTTATCATGGAGACTGTACCAGAGCCCTGAATAATACGAACTAACGTCGCAATAATAAATGGAATCATAACCGCAGAAATAGGAAGCCCTGCAACTTGGTTGGCAATCTCTGCGCCCGCACCCGTTTCACGCAATACGGCACCTAACGCGCCACCAGCTCCTGTTACTAACAAAATGATGCCACAAGTGGAGATTCCTTGTTCCATCTTTTCATTCGCTTCTTCTTTGGTAAGGTTATTACCCAATGTGTAAACCGCTAGTAACGTCGCTATTGATAGTGCAATAGTAGGGCTGCCGATAAAAGCGATAAATTGACCAAATGTTGTTGCAGTCAGCCCTTCGAAACCGAAAGTCCCCTCTAATAAACCCATAACTGATTTCGCAAGTATAAGTAAAATAGGGATAATAATTGGAGCGATAGATTTACTTAAAGATGGTAGGTCTTTCGCTTCTTTACTTGCAATGTACTCTTTGTGATCATTAATCAGTTGCTCACTAGACTTCGAGAAATGTTCGGTTGGAATGAATTCAGGAAACTGCTTTTCTAACCATCTTGCATACCAAACAATACCCATGACACAAGGCGCTGCGATCATCAAACCAAAACCTAACATGCTGGCAAGATCGACACCAAAGATACCAGCAACGCCCAAAGGCCCTGGAGTCGGCGGAATAGCGTGATGCGCTACGACCAAGCCGCCCGCCAGAGCAACCGTAAGCGTTAAAATCGAGCGATTGGACGTTTTTGACAAAGACTTCGCTATTGGATAAAGAATGATAAGCGCGCTATCCACAAAGATTGGGATGCTAACAATATAGCCAGTTACAGCAAGAGCGGCCTCTTCTTTCTTTTTTCCTAACCACTTTATAAAATTATAGGCAATACTTTCTCCTGCTCCAGAAGCCTCTAAAATAGCCCCCATCATAACGCCGAGACCGATGACAATCCCTATACCGCCTAATGTTCCACCAAATCCTTTGCTAACGGTCGCAATCGTGTCGTCAACACTTAACCCACCAATAATACCTGCGATACATGCCGCAATTAACATCGCAATTAACACATGTACTTTTGTACGTAACACAAGAAAAACAAGGACTGATACGGCTACTATTAGTCCAATTACTGAGGTTGGTAACATTAGACAATCTCCATATTGTTAACAGAAATAAATTGTTGTAATACATCCTTGAAATTACTGTCTGCTTTAAATCCAAGCTCCAGTTCTTTAGTACAATCAATTTTTTGTGGCCAACTACTCACAATACGATCAATACCCGCATCATGCTCATAGGTAATATAATTAGAAAGTTGTTTACCCGTTAGAGTGTCCATTGTTTGAATCATCTCAGCTGGTGTAGTTTGAATACCAGGTAAATTAAGCGTTCTATAGGACAGATTATTTAACTGCTCATAAGGCATTAGCCCTGCATATTGAATATTGTCCACCACTCTAGACGGGCTCGATATCCAAAGTTTTAGCGTAGGGTCTACAGGACAATTTGATTCTTGAGCATTCAAAGGCTCACGAATAATTCCGCTTACGAAAGAGCTAGCGGCAAGGTTTGGTTTCCCAGGGCGAATACAAATAGTCGGTAAACGTACGGATACAGCTTTAACAAAGCCTTTACGGGCATAGTCGTTAACCAATAACTCACCTATGGCTTTTTGCGTCCCGTAGGATGACTGAGGATGAAGTGCTGTTATTGGTGTAATCGTTTCCGGAAGATCACCACCAAAGACAGCTAAAGATGAAGCAAACGTAAAACGAATATTAGGGTTTACTTTACGGCAACGCTCAAGCAATAACTGTGTGGTCGTCAGGTTTACAGCTACGCCTAAATCAAAATCTTGCTCAGCATGGCTCGATACAATTGCCGCTAAATGAAAAATGTGTGTCGTTTCGGCAGTAATAACTTGGTCTATATTTTCTCGCTTTGTCATATCCATGACTAAAGAAACGACTCGGTCATCAATGCCCTCTAAGCGCGACTTTTGAATGTCGACAATAGTAATACTTTCAGCTTTGTTTTCTTTTAGTAGTGATTTGGCAAGTAGGGTTCCGAGAAAACCCGCCCCTCCAGTTATGATAATATTCATAGTCACGACCCTTTGTTTTTGTAATTAGTTTCAAGTTATTTATGGATAGAAATTAAAATTGTTATAGGTATGGTTTAACCCAACTAAGGCCCAGCTGCGTGCTATGCCTTGGGTTGTATTCACAACCGATCCAGCCTTGGTAACCAGAGTCATCCAAAACATTGAATAGGTGTGGGTAATTCAGTTCGCCTTCCGATGGTTCGTGCCTTTCAGGCACAGAAGCAATTTGAATATGGCCTGTGTATGGCGCCACATCGCGAATCAACGTACTCAGATCACCGTCCATAATTTGTGCGTGATAGAGATCGAGCTGCAATTTCACGTTTGGACGAGCCACTTGTTTGATGAGTTCCACCGCTTCACGCTGATGTGCAACAAAGTAGTTCGGTACATCGCGATTGTTGAGTGGCTCAATCATCAGCTCAACACCTTGTTCGGCAAACTTATCCGCTGCATAACGAATGTTTGAGATAAAGGTTTCAATATGCTGATCACGAGTGAAGCGAGAATCAACAATGCCAGACATAGCGTGAACCTTTTTACAGTTCAGTGCCTTGGCGTACATCAGAGCAGTCTCGACGCTCGTTTTAAATTCATCCTCACGCCCCGGAATAGCTGCAAAACCTCGTTCACCTGCATCCCAATCACCTGGAGGCATGTTGAATAACGCTTGCTCAAAACCAAACTGCTGTATCTTGCTTGCTAGTTTTTGCGCTTCGAATGCGTATGGGAAAAGGTATTCCACCGCTTTGAAGCCCGCTTGGTGTGCTTTTTCGAAACGATCTAGAAAAGGAACTTCTGTGAATAACATTGTCAGATTTGCCGCGAATTTAGCCATTACTTACCTCTCCCTTTTAGGTCTTGAATCTCAGTATCCGTTAAGTAGCGGATGTTGCTGTCTTTAAGAATGAACGCTAGCTTCGCTGTCTCTTCTAGCTCTTCTGCGTTATCCACTGCATCTTCAAAGTCCGTACCCGTGATCACTGGACCATGGTTCGCCAGGAGGAAAGCTCGGTAGTCACTTGCCCGCTGCGCAAGTTCTTCAGCAATCTGAGGGTCGCCCGGGCGCAGGTACGGAATCACTGGCAGTTCGCCAATGCGCATTACAAAGTAAGGTGTGAAAGCTTTGATGGCATTCTCGCGATCTAGACCTTCAAGACAAGAAAGCGCCGTCAAGTAAGTAGAATGCAGATGCACAATCGCATTACACTTTGAGTTATTTCGATAAATCGCCAGATGAAAAGCCACTTCTTTTGATGGCTTTTCACCAGAGATATGGTTGCCATCAATATCCACAACCGAAAGCTCTTCAGCAATCAAGCGGCCGAACGAGGAACCAGTTGGCGTTGCCAGAAAGTGTCCATTAGGCAGCTTTAGAGAAAGGTTGCCAGCGCCGCCAGTCGCATAGCCACGTTCAAACATAGAGCGAGCCATAGTGACCATTTGCTCTCGCAGTTGTTGTTCTGTCATCAATTCTTTATTCATCACAACCTCACCTATTCAAAAAACGACTGTGCTTTGGCAAAGAAGTGTTCATCGCCGAAGTTGCCCGATTTCAGAGCCAAAGAAAGCTCGCCTTCAAGTGACTTCACCCAAGGTACACCTGGTGCGATTTGAGGACCGATATGAAAACCTTTTACGGCTAGGCTTTGGGTTACAACCCCTGAGGTTTCCCCACCCGCAACGATGAAATTTTTCACACCGTTCTGCTGAAGTTTAACTGCAAGTTGGCTAAAGAATTGTTCAACCGCGTGACTTGAAGCATGCGCGCCAAACTCTTGTTGAATCGCTTTTAACGCCGCTGCATCTGCGGTTGCGTAAACCAGTGGTGCGAACTCGCTTTCGATGTTGGTCATGACCCAATCAAACACTTGATTTGAGTAGTCTTCCCCCGTCAGACACGCCTTCACATCAATAGCAAAGTGTGGCGCTTTTTCTTTGTAAACAGCGACCTGTTGGTTGGTCATGACAGAACAAGATCCAGATAACACAACGGTTGGTGCCTTTTTAGGGTTCCCCTCTTGCTTCGCATCACTTTGATCTTCAAGGTTCTCTATCCAGTTCTTAGCAATACCCGCTGCCAAACCAGAACCACCAGTTACCAGTTTTAGAGACTTCGCCGCTTGGCCAAGTGTGACAAGATGCTCTGCATTGAATGCATCAACCACTGCGTAGCGGTTGCCTTGTACTTTTAGCTCTTCAAAGCGCTCAATTACCGCTTTTGGACCTTGTTCAATTATTTGGAAGTTCACCAGGCCAGATTTGCCTTGAGATTGAGCATCCATCATACGAACTAGGCTTGAATCAGTCATTGGTGTCACAGGGTGATTACGCATACCTGAGTCGCTTAGCAAGTCCTGGAATACAAATAGATGGCCGTTGAAAACTGTGCGACCATTCACTGGTAATGATGGGCATACAATGGTGAACGCTTCACCTAGCTCTGCAAGCAGTGCATCCGTTACAGGACCAATGTTACCTTCTGCTGTGCTGTCAAACGTTGAGCAGTACTTGAAGTAAAACTGCTGACAGCCATTTGCTTGCAGCCACTTAAGCGCAGCTACTGAATCCTCGATTGCCTCATCTACAGGACAGGAGCGAGATTTAAGACTGATCACGACCGCATCTGCGTTTACATCAATCTCTTCTTTTGGAATACCGTTAAGCTGAACTGTGCGCATGCCGTTTTCTACAAGAAAACCTGCGATGTCTGTTGCGCCAGTAAAGTCGTCTGCGATAACGCCTAATAACATCATTTTTTCTCCGTTTTACGTGCGCTTACTTCTGTTTGTTTTCTACACCTGGAAGCTCAATACCATCAAAAATCTTGATAACGGCACTGTCGTCTTCCTGGCCAAAACCAGCATTGCTTGCACTCAAAAACATGTTTAGTGCTGTGCTTGATAGAGGAAGTGGAAATTTGAGATCTTTTGCTGTGTCCGATACGAGGTTTAGATCTTTCACAAAGATGTCGACCATAGATTTAGGGGAGTAGTCACCATCAACTACATGCTTCATGCGGTTCTCAAACATCCAAGAGTTACCCGCTGCATTCGTCACCACGTCGTACATCAGGTCAAGAGGAATGTTTGCACGTGCCGCTAATGCCATTGCTTCAGCACCAGCTGCGATATGAACACCTGCTAGCAATTGGTGGATAATCTTCACAGTTGCGCCTAGGCCAATCGCTTCACCGATGTTGTAGACTTTAGCTGCCGTTGCGTTGAGTACTGGTTCAAGTGCATCAAATGTGCTTTGCGCTCCCGACGCCATAATAGTCATCTCACCTAATTCTGCTTTTGCAGCACCACCAGATACCGGTGCATCAAGCATCACAAGATTGTGTTCTGCCAATTTCGCTTCAATTTGTTTTGCGTCTTCTGCTGAGATGGTTGCTGAAACCATTACTGGCGTATTCGGCTTAAGCACTTTAGCAAGACCGGTTTTGAACAAGACCGTGTTAACTTGAGCTGCGTTCACAACAAGAACTAGAACCGAATCAAGCTTATCTGCAAACTCAACTGCATTTGCAGAAACTGCTTTTGCACCGAATGAACCTAACTCGTCAAGCGCTTGAGAACTTAAATCGAAACCATAGACATCTAGGCCTGCACGCACACATGACTTTGCGGCGCCCATTCCCATAGAGCCTAAACCGATAACACCTACAGATTGAACTTCACTCATAAAAACAATGCCTTCTGGTCTATTAAACTTTGTTAATTCTTGTTTAGTTGATGTGATTATATGTGAAGATTAATACTAAGACCTCGCTTTGAATCACATTTTTTCACACAAATTAACAATGTCGTGATATATACCTCTTTATGGGCAGAGATATTCCGAGCAGTTAACACAAGCGAAGGCTGTTCTTACAACGTTGAGAACATAATTCACAGATATTCACAACAAATGAAAAGATTGGTAGGATACTGAAAAACAAGAATATAGAAGTGAAACTATGATCCCAGCAGAACGTCAAAGAACCATATTATCCCTGTTATCACATCAAGAAGTGTTAAGCATTTCAGATTTAACCGACCACCTTGGCGTATCACATATGACCATTCGTCGTGATATCGTGAAGCTTGAATCCTCAGGTAAAGTCGTTTCTGTTTCTGGTGGAGTGCAACTCGCTCAAGCTCTACATTCCGAACTTTCCCATGATGCGAAGGTCGAGCAACAAGCGGATGAAAAAATTCAAATTGGTAAGCTGGCGGCTACGTTAATTGGTCAAGACGCTACGATTTACTTGGATGCGGGAACAACCTCTCTAGAAATCGCCCATCAAATAGCAAATCGTAATGATCTTTTAGTGATCACCAATGACTTCTCTATTGCTGCTTTCCTTATGACGCACAGTGAATGTGAGCTTTACCACACTGGGGGAAAAATTGACCGCGAGAACCAATCCACCATTGGAGGAAAAGTCGCAGAGTTCTTGAATGGGCTAAATATTGATATCGCCTTTATTTCGACTTCATCTTGGAGCTTGAAAGGCTTATCAACACCTAATGAAAATAAAGTCCTCGTTAAAAAAGCAATCATCAAGGCGGCACAAACCAATTATCTGATCTCAGACTCAACTAAATACGGTCAGATAGCGAGCTTTCATGCATTAGACATCGAGCAATTGGACGGAATTATTACCGATCGAAACCTATCCGAAGTGGTCACTAAAGAATTAACGGATAAAGGATTACGTGTGTATAAAGAGTAACACTACCTAAACATCTGAGTTCGCGTAACTTTTATACTCGTTAATTTATAGGTGCTTCCAATATACATAGACCGTGCTGTGTACTTTCTGGCAGAAAACACATCCTCTTGTTTTCTAAATTACCAAATTACTGATTACATCTGGGATATGGAAGCTCACTTCACTTTATCGCTGCTCGTCACTTGTCATCAAAAATCAAATTCACCGCAATTGCCATCAAAACTAAGCCTGAAATTGGCAGCAAAACACCTAATGGTGAGCGCTCTATGTAAGGCAAGTTTTCCGCAATCAATAAGCCCCACTCAGGTTCTGGCGGCTTAACGCCAAGTCCGATAAAACTCAGAGAGGTCAGGCTGAGCGTAATGTATGGCAAACGCAGAAACGCGTGACGAATCAATGGCGGCAGCACATAAGGCAACAAGTAGTAACGAAGTACTCGCCACTGACTGGTTCCCCAAATGGGCGCAAGATGCGTGTAAGGCTGCGCTTTGGCTTCCATCAACAAGCTCGCACAGTGCGCCGCTAATGGTGCCCATGACACCATAACAATCGCAATCAAGGCACTGTTTGGGTTCATTCCCGTTAGACCAGCGATCAGCAGACCCGCCACAATGTATGGCACACCTTTGGTGATCTCAATTAAGCCTTGGCTATAACGAGTCACGAAGCCGAGCAGCAAACCAATCACCAAACTTAGGAACGTTGCGATGATGCCCATTTTGATTGTCGACATCATACCGCCGCCAACGCGAGCAAGCAGATCTCGCCCGACCGCATCTGCACCAAACGGGGCAGCTAAGCTTGGCGATTCAAGGCGGGTAAATTGGATGGTGTAAGGATCGCGCATTAACGCCCATCCAGCACAACCAATCAGCAAGACAAAGATTGTGGCACTGACGATACGTTTGGTGGTGCTTTGGGTAAAACGGAACGTGCTGTGACTGCTGATCAACTTGCCACTTGTGACACTGTGCCCGAGTAACCAACGTTGCAATAAGATGCTCGCACTGCTGATTAACATCGAGAACACCAACAACACCAACAAGCCGCCTTGCAGCATCGGCAGATCTTGTGACTTCGCTGCACCCAAGATTAGTCGTCCGATGCCCGGAATGGAAAACACTTGTTCCACAGCAACCGCGCCGCCGGTTAAACCAATCACCGTCATTGCGATTTGAGGAATCAAGTTACTAACGGCACGCCACAAGGCAAAGCGTAAGATTTGAAACTTACTGACGTTTGCCGATAGCCAAGTGATCACCCAAGGCTCATCTAATACTCGCTTGAGGCTGTCATTGAGCAAGCGCCCGAACAAACCAGCAGCAGGCAATGCCATTGCCAAACTTGGTAGCCAGAGGTTTTGCACGCCTTGCCAACCATAAGGCGGGAACCAGCCCAACCAAATGGAAAACACCATGATCAGCAACGAAGCAATCACGTATTCAGGCAGTGAGACCAACACCGAACTGAGCGTGTCATGATGTTTGTCTAAACGATTCTGTTGCCAACGACGCACAGTGTAAAGGACGCTCGCCATACACATTACAAATGCCATGCCTAGCGCTGTAAGCATCAGTAATAGCGACGTTTTTGCGGTTTGTTGAACGCTCTCCATCACGGATGCGCCACTCACCCAAGAGACACCTAAGTCACCTTGCATGGCAAGCGTCAACCAATCCCACAGTCGCTCAGCAGCGCTGCGGTCAAGTTGAAGATCTTCTCGAATTGCTTGCAGAGCTTCCGCCGTCAGCAATTGTTGAGCACCCGCACGGGCACGGAGGATTGATTGGCTTGGATCGATACCTGCAATATCCGGCATCAAACCCACCAGCACAACCACTACCCCGAGAGACAGGAAGCGCGACAAAAAACGCGTAAACCATTCAGGCATACAAGCGCTCCAACGAGAGCGCATGTTGGCAACAGACGACATCGAGTTAGTTCACCTCAGTAAACTGGTCGATCAGGCGACGCTCACGTGGGTCACGTTGTGCATTCTTCACACGATCACTCTCACCTTGGATTACACGCTCGTGAAGCAGTGGAATCACAGCGTATTGTTCAAGGATTTTGCTTTCTGCTTCGATGATCGCTTGTTGGCGTTTCTCACCCAATGGCTGACGATCAGCGTGTTTCAATGCAGCATCCACTTCTTCAGAGCAGAGCTGACCTAGGTTGTAAGAACCTTTACAGCTAAAGTCACTTTGCATGTACGCCACTGGGTCACCAGAATCCAGCACCGTTGCACGTGACAACAAGAACGCATCGAACTTACCTGCTAGTGCATCGTTTTCGATTTGTGCGTATTCACGAACGTCTAGTTCAACCACAAAGCCAGCCGCTTCAAGTTGTTGCTTTAGTAGCACCGCCACTTCTGGCAACTCTGCACGGTCGGTAAACGTACCAATGGTGATCTTTTCACCATTCGCGTGGCGCATTTCCATGGTTTCCATACGAGGGTTCGCATCACGAATTGGTTGAGCCCATGCCAATGCAGGACCTAACAAACCTTTCGCTGAGTCGGCGTGGTTCTCGTAAACCGTTTTGATGATTTGCTCACGGTTAACCGCTTGAGCCGCTGCTTTACGCAAACCGAACTGGCTAAACACATCTGATTTATTGTTTAGGTAAAGCGTGTTGGTACGTGGCATGGCGACTTCGTGCAGCTGTGAAGATTCCATCATCGCGATTTGCGAAACAGGAACCGCTTCAACGACATCCGCCTCACCGGTACGTAGTGCCGCAGCACGAGCAAAACCGTTTGGTACGTATTCAGCAAAAATGCTGTCTACTTTCGCTTTTTCACCCCAGTAACCGTCAAAACGCTTCAGTTTCGCGCTGGTTGTACCGTTGATTTCTGTCAGAACGAATGGACCGGTACCCGCATTGATTGGCACAACACGACCGTTTTCTTGGTATGCAGCACCAGAAAGGATCGCTAGCTGTGGGCTAGATAGACGGCTTGGCAACAATGGATCGTTAAAGGTCGTTTTGATTTCAACAGTGAAGTCGTCCAGTGCGCTAACTTGCCATTCGATACCATCCAAAATGCGTGGTTTTGGTGCAGCATCTAATGCTTTTTGTAGAGAGTTCACAACCGCGTTTGCATCAAGATCAGAACCATCGTGGAATTTCACGCCCTTACGTACCGTAAATTGCCATGTCATTGGGTCAACTTGTTCCCACTCTGTTGCCAGCATAGGCTCTGCTACCGACTGATCGTTTAGGTTCACCAACGTTTCTGCCGTGCTCCAACGTGACAGTTTAAACGCGTCATCTGAAAGTGGCGACAAACCTGTGCGTGGTGGTTGCATCATGGCAACGCGAATTTCCGTTGCTTGCGGTGCGGCTGCTTTTTCCGCTTCTGGCTTGCTTTCGCCAGAGTCAAAACAACCCGTCAGCAGTGCGCTTAAAGCCAGCGACAAAGCTAACTTGGGAGTACTAAGGTGCATAAGAAACCTCTCCAATGGTTTTTGTGAATTCATTACTTTTGTGTTGAGCGCTCATCAAGGCTCTCGTGATCAAGTGTGATGGGTTGTTTGTCACGTTCTGTGCTGTGCCGTGCTCGACAACGCGTCCTTTGTCTAACACCAGGATTTCATCGCATAGGGTTTGTGCCGCATCGAGGTCATGTGTCACCAAAATCAGGCGCATCTGACGACTCTTTTGAATGCCTGCCAACAAGTCGAGAATCTGTTTACGACTGACGGGATCTAGGCTGCTGGTTGGCTCATCGGCAACCAAAACACAAGGCTCGACAATCAAAGCTCTGGCGATAGCCACACGTTGAGCTTGCCCAACTGATAGTTGCTGCGGGTTACGATCCAGCAATGTGAGATCCAAACCGACATCCGCCAAGACCTTTTCCACCTTCTCGTTAAGCTCTTGCGTCAAACCAATATTGCTTAACGGCTCCAGTAAGATCTGGCGAACGGTGTAATAAGGATTCAAGCTCGATTGCGGCTCTTGCGGAATCAATTGAATGTGCTGACACAACTCTTGGCGCTGCTTAGCCGAGCTGCGCGATAACGGATAACCACACACATACACTTCACCAGATGTGGGTTTACGAAGACCAAACAGAAGTTCAATCAAGGTCGATTTACCCGCACCAGAAGGACCAACAATCGCAATGTTCTTTGTGTCGATGGCAAGATCCAATTGTTCGAGCGCTTTAAACGGTTTGCCCCCTAACCAACTTGGTTTGGAGTAATAGTGAATACTGGCTTGCTCAAAGCGAACTTCCGCCGATTTAGGCTGCGTGTGCCCGCTCAAGTTGTGCTTAGTCAAAATAGGCTCCAGAGATGAGGTTAAGGCAGCAGTTGCGCAAGCTGTTGGCAGAAAGGATGCGAACTTTGCTGAATGGCTTGCCATGGTGCGCCATAAGCCACCATGGTGTTGTCCGCAATCACCAAGACTTTGTCACACGCCAAAGCCGCAGACAGATCGTGCGTGATCAACAAACCACTGATGCTGCGTTGCTGAACACTGCTGCGGAACAACTCAAGGATCTCCGCTTCGGTGATTGGATCGAGCGCACTGGTGGGCTCATCAGCGATGATCAAGTTGGCACTACCAAGCAACGCAATCGCAATACAAATACGCTGGCGCTGACCACCAGATAACTGGCTTGGATGCTGCGCCAATGCTGCTTTTGGGTCCACAAACCCGAGTTGAGACAACAAGGTCGTCACCGTATCTCGGTTTGCTGAAGACAAGCGTGTTTTGTTGCCCGTCAATGCCAAACACAGTTGTTGCTCGACAGACGCCAATGGATTCAGCGCTTTAAGTGCATCTTGGAAAATGACCGCGGGACGCTGCGACTGACTCCGTTGCAGCATGGCAGTTTGTGCGACCTCACTGCTGTTAAGCTGGATACTTCCGTCTACCCAAATATCAGACGGCAAAAAACCTGCGACGGCTTTCGACAACATGGATTTACCAATGCCGGAAGGTCCCATAATGGCAAGAACTTCACCTTGAAACAGCTCAAAAGAAATGTCTTTGAAGAGTGTGCGTTCTGAGTCTGTAAGGCTGAGATTATTAACGGAGAGTATTGGTCGAGAAATCACGGCATCAAACTAAATGTAATAATATAACATCACAAATAATATCATGCGGGTTAAAGCAAGGAAACCAGTCGGAAAGGTTATTTCATCACCTTTTTCAGATTTATCAACAAGGGCAGATAGCTCCCCCCCTTGTGATAAGAACATCTAAGTTAGGTCATTTGTGACAGTGTGTATTAAAGACACTTTTGTTTAACTTGACCGAGGTATGGAAACAAGAAGACAAAGCGCCCAACGTAGAACAACGTGAATGCCAGCCATAAACCGTGGTTGCCCCAATATTGCACCGCAATAAATTGAGTCACTAAGAACAACACCATGGTTAGAAAGGTAGAGTTACGCACTGGTCGCGTCGTCCCTGTACCGGTAAAGATGCCGTAAAACGTAAGACCAAAACCAGCAACCAACGGGAATGCCAATAACCAAGGGCTCATGTCCAAATACAGCTCAACAAGATTTGGCAAAGTGGTAAATAACGACACCACTTGGTGTTTGAACTGCACTAGCAGCAAGGTCAAGACAACAACGAACGCTGCGGTCCATTGCGTGTTTAGCTTAATCACGTTATCAAGCAATGTCTTATTCTTCTGCCCTACGGCTTTACCTGCAAAGACGCTCGACGCATTCGCCACACCGTCGAACATGTAGCTGACGATAAAGGTCACTTGCATCAAGATTGCGTTCGCAGCAAGCACATCAGAACCAAGCTGAGAGCCTACACGCGCCATCATGTTGAAGAACACCAGTAGACATACTGTACGAAGCAGCAGATCCATATTGGAAGACGCGATAACTTTAAGATCTTTACGCGTCATTTTTGCGGTCTGAATGTAATCAAACAGCGGGAAGCGGCAGGTTTTCAACACCAGCACCGCACCAATAACAAACGTCGAGATTTGTGCGATAAGTGTCGCCACCGCAACACCAGCAATGCCCATATCGAAGTACAACACAAAGACGATATCCAGCACGATGTTCAGCACGTTACCAAACACTTGCGTGAACAAGGTTTCTTTGGCTTTCGCCTGCCCCATCAACCAACCAATCACGGTGTAGTTCAGAAGTACAAACGGCGCACCAAAGATCATGATATCGAAGTAAATCTTAGCGTTTTCGGCCACGACTGCATCAGGGGAGATAATCAGCTCTGCCCCCATCCAAATCACGGACTGCAACGCAATGAAAATCAAGCCAAGGCAGAGCGAAAGCACGAAAGGACGCAATAAGCTGCTCGCTTGATCTTCTGGGCTATTTTTACCTAATGCGATTGCACTTTGCCCGGTAGTACTGACGCGGAAGAAGCCAAACAGCCAATACAAGGTATTCATGATGACGGTGCCGATCGCCACACCACCAATCATCTCAGCCACACCGAGTTTACCGATCACCGCGGTGTCCACCGCCCCCAATAATGGTTGGGTAACAGTAGAAACGATGAAAGGAAATGCGATTTTAAAATAGTCTTTATGAGTCAGGGACATCTTAAATATGAACAGGGTTAATTTTTATAAGGTCGCTATCATATGCGAATGGCGTCCGAACATGAACCAAAGTTCGCCAGCAAGGAATAGCATTGATAATTGATACAACCAGCAAACGTATTCTCATACCAAAGCTTGAAATAGGATAACGACTTATGAGAAAAGCCAAGTTAACTGCATATAAATGAGTTTCTAGTTTGGAAAGATTAGCGTTTGGTTGAGCATGGCAGATCAGAATGTATCTGCCATGTCATAACGGTAGTGATTGGTGAAAAGAGACCGTACAGATGATATTTAATGCTTGTGGGTTTCATCTGACAATGTTTAGGTCGATACCAAGCCTTATGTTCTGTAAAGCACCTTCACAATATGCCAACCGAACTTGGTTTTAACTAAATGCGGCGTTAACACTTCGCCAGAAAAGCACACTTTGTCGAATTGAGGTACCATTTGACCACGGCGGAATTCACCAAGGTCACCACCGCGTTTGCCTGACGGGCAAGTTGAATACTTCTTCGCTAATGTCTGAAACTTTGCGCCTTTTTTCAGTTGCTTGATTATGTCTTCCGCTTGCTCTTTGTGCTTCACAAGAATATGTAATGCGGCTGCTGTATTTGCCATTGATCTATCTCTCACTATTCTGGTCGCGCAAGTGTACCCAATCCTTTTTAACAGACCAAACATTTCTTAATAATAGCTCAGCGGTAAAGGCCCCAATACACGAGGAATATAAAATCGTCTACATAATGAGTTTAAAATACAAACAAGTTTTGCTCAGTTAATCACTATGCCTCTAAAAGATTGTCTAAAAAGCTCACATTTGTCTCTCCGATGGTTGAAGCCTTCGTCTGATAAGATTAGATTAGACACAATTTGGTGGTGTTTATAAGGTTATTTTCATGGCAAAAGTCATTAGCAAAGCGAATCAATCTCAGGGCATGTTGATGTTTAAGCTCACCCTGCAACAGAGTTTCGCTATCGGTACGCTAAAAGTCCGTGAAATCGTCCCGTACATGCCAACGACAAAGATCCCTTACTCGCATCATCACGTCATTGGAACCGTTACGATACGTAACTTAACAGTACCAGTGACCGATATGTCAGCGGCTGTTGGCTTTCGTCCTATAAGTGAAGAAGAATATAAAAGCTGCTACTTGATCGTGACAGATTGCTTGCGAACCGTGGTTGCGTTTATGGTTCGTAGTATAGAGAAGATCATTGAGTGCGATTGGAAAGCTATTGAAACGCCACCTCCGAGCGCTGGAAAAAATATTTTCGTGACTGGAATTACTCGCTACGAGGACAAAACTGTTCAAATGCTGGATGTGGAGCTGCTACTTTCCAAAGTTTATCCGCAGTACGAGAATTCAAAGATCCCAATGCTGACAGATATTGAGCGAGAACGCCTAAAAGCACTCAGTATTCTATTGGTGGATGACTCTTCCATCGCTCGTAAACAGCTGTGTGACGCACTCGATAGCATCAATATTGGGTATCAAATCTGTAAAAATGGTTTAGATGCATTGGAACTGATGAAAAGTGACGCTGCGGCTCATCGCCCAATTGATATTCTGGTCAGCGATATTGAAATGCCCGGATTAGACGGTTATGAATTAGCATTTGAAGTTCAGAATAATTCCTCTCTGAACCATTCATACCGCATTTTACATACATCGTTATCGAGCGAAATCTGTGTAGACAGAGCTCACCAAGTTGGCGCGCATGAGGCACTTGAGAAATTCAATGCAGGAGAACTAATCGAAGCGATGCTTCGCGGAGCAAAAGAGCTAGAAGCCAAAGCTATGACTTCTTAACTCTTATTGGACGAGTTGATTTGAGAATATAATGCAGTACTTGTCCTATCCCTGATGCTCACATCCGCTAATTTCTCAGCTCACTTCTTTGGCATCGCGTAACTACGAGAAACGAATTCCGTCTCTTTGACTTGGTGAGCATGATTAATATAAGAAGCTAGGCTGTAAAGTACATTCGCTAATAAGTTCGCGTAACGAAACAAAATAGGTGCGGGCTGCTTCTTACCTGTATGTTCAACGGCAACTAATGCTCGTACCGTTTTTTTAGCTTGGCAACGGCATAAATGCAATTGACTGGCTGCCGGGTGCCCTCCGGGTAGAACAAAGCCTTTGAAGCCGCCATCAATACGTTGCTTGAGCAAAGCATAATCGGCCTTTAACTCTTCAACTTCCGTCTCTGTAATCGCTAATTTTCCGCGAACCGAACCATTTAGATGATAAACATTAGGCTGCATTCTTGTCAGTATATCGCGGCTAAACTTGTCCAATTCCATAGCGAGAACAAGGCCAATACGACTACAAAGTTCATCTGCTGTAATTTCAAAGTCACAAACCGGACTGTCCTCGTAAATAAACGGATAGCAAATCTCGCTCAATTCCTTGCTTACAGGTTTCATGCTTTTGTTCCAATATAAAAAAGGGAGTCAGTATAACCTAACTCCCTTTAAACGTTCATTATGCCAAATGATCGACATTCATATGATCGGTTTACAATCAGGCACTTTCGACTTTCTTATGACCTTCTTGAAGGTGAACAAAATCGACTAAATCATCACCAGACACTTGATACGCCTGACCAAAACCTTTAACAAATAGCCCCGATTCTGGCTTTAAGTTGAACAACACGAAATCCTCTAGCTGGCTTAGACCATCAATAATCTCACCAAAACGCTCTTTCATTTGTCCAACAACTTGTTGCCACATCTCTGTGTCTCGCTCAACTACATTTGCTACCGCATCAAAAGTTAAGCGCTTACGAGCAAACAGCTGCTTTGAAGACTCTTCATCTTCGATCATCATCAATGAAACATTTGGATTTTCTAAAAGGTTACGGGCATGACGAGCGATTTTAGAAATGAGAACGAAATAACCTTCCTGGTTTTGGACATAAGGCGCGTAGCTTACATTCGGGCGACCTTCTGCATCGACAGTTGCAAGCTGAAGTGTACGACGATCCTGACGGAACTCTTTGATCTCTGGCCCTAAACGACCTTGCAAACGCTCTTGTTTAACTTGTTGATCCATATTGATACCTGACTTTACTAATTAGTATTCGAGTTAAGCCTCGATTATGTTTGTGATTACTTTTTTAATTCGGCTTGTAGGGCGCGAAATGCGGTTACTTGCTCTTCAATCAACTCGCGCTTTTCGTTACGGCCTAAATAAACCTTGAAAATATTGCTTCCGCACTCTGAGAAAAAACCAAAATAGTGACTCTCTCTACCCATAAACGGTTTACTGACTAATGCGACATTTTTAACGTTATCTAATTTAAGGTGGCCGTGCAGTTCACCTTCTCTACCCATTAAATTGTAATAGCCACGCGCCACTTTTCCTTTTGGAAACGGCGCTTTAACTTCAAAGATAGAACCAAAAGAGTGGACGATGGTCGTCACCGGGCCAAAACCAACCAAACTTTCTAAGATGCTTTGCGCTTGCTCTCCTGGTGCAATAGCCACCATTTCCTGAGGTAGAGCCGCAACAACCTCAAACTCGGAAATGCCAAGACGCTCTGCCATCGCAGCTGGCAATAATCGTGGTTCTTGCTCTAGTAATACTTCAACTTGTTGCTTGATTGATTCCATTGTGTCTTCCGTTTTTGTTCAATTTGTTTTCATTAATTATTGGATGCTTTCGGTACGGTTTCGTTCATCTCTGACGTGAGTACCTGAATACAACTTTGAGCCAATGACACTGCCCAGAAGCTGCCTGCAAGAGTAAGGACTGCGCTACGTTCATGTAGTTGTACTAAGCCTTTCGCTTGCCACACTTTCAATAGAGGCAATAAAAACCCGAACGCGTCCTCTCCCATAAATGATGGAAGTTGATTTGCTTGAACAATGCCACGGTCAAACGCAGATTTGAGTGTAGAAAAAAGTGGTTCTAGAGGGCTTTGCTTCATCATCATCGCGATGGTGCTTTGACCTTCTTTGACCGCTTTAATATAGGTCTCTAGTGTGCGGTGTTGCATCATCCCGTAGCCACCGATATTACCTCCAGCACCACAGCCAATTGGCAATACCTCTGCATAAGTCTTGGCTAAACTATTGTATAAACTACGCTCGCGGTTATCGATTGCCCAATGGTTCACACTCAGTTGGTTCATATGGTGTTTGGCCATAAAGTTCACACCGAGCTCATACATTCCCGCTTTTTCTGGTGTGGTCGCAGGTGGCGGGATTTTTCCCTTTTCTACGAGGTTGAGCATGGGAGCGGACCCACCAACCACTAACTGATACAAATCCAGTCCGTGTGCACCAGTCGAGAGGAAATCATTTAAATCTTGCTCTAACACTTCTTTGGTTTGATAAGGTAAGCCATAGAGTAAATCGATAATGACCGGAATTTTGTCTTCTTTGGCGATCTCGCTCACTCGTTTGAGGACATCTTCCCTATCATCTAAACGTTTTGCGCTGCGGCGCACTTGTGTATTAAAACTTTGCACACCAAAAGAGAAACGATTAAACCCACCCTCTAAAGCGCCTTGATACAACTCATCAGAAAAACGATTGATGCGACCTTCTAAGGTGATTTCGCAGTCTGCAGCCAAAGGAAAGTGGTCTCGGATAGCCTGGCCTAACACACGAACCTGTACTGGAGATAAATCCGTTGGCGTTCCGCCCCCGATATATACGGCGTGAAAAATACCATTTTGTGTCCAAGGTAATGCCGCTTTCTCTCTAAGCTCCTGCATTAATGCTTCAAAGTACTCATCAACCAGTGTGCGACTTGCAGCATTTTGAAAGAAGTTACAAAAAGTGCAACGAACGCGACAAAACGGAACATGAATATAAAGACAGCGTTTATTGGTCGCTTTAATTGAGTTAGCCGTAATACTCGAAAAAACCGCCTGTTGTTGAGACGAGGGCACAGGTACGCTCGCTCCCCCGGCATGTGCAGAATGCTTCTTAACAAAAGCAAATCGCAATGGATCAGGACTATCACTGCCCAACACTGATTCATCAAGCTTATCGATATCGACGCTCATATATACTCGCTTAACTCCCATCATGTAAGGGATGGAAGCTGATCTTAAAAATTCTGCAAGAATCATAATTTGAGCGTAATGATAATGCAATTGATAATTGATCTTATTTCCATTGTAAGTAATAATCTGCCCAAGTTTTCATAGTTTCCCGAGATATTCCGTGAACGTACAAAGATATGTCATTGCAGGAGGTGCTTCCCTTGCCATCCATGCCGCACTTCTTTTTGTTTCTCAAGAGACAAAGGTGTTCGCGATGCCGGCTGGAAACCCAGCAAGTTCGGTAAGTCTAAATCTTGTGTCTGCTCCTCCCGCTGTCGAAAAATCTACACCAGAAAATGTAGCGCCACCAAAAGAGCAGCAGCCTCAAGACCAACCTGAACCAGAAAAGAAGATTGTAAAAAAACAGGTCGTCAAGAAAGACGCTGTTAAGAAGAAGGTAGTAGAGAAAAAACCTGAACCGGTTAAACAATCTAAACCTAAAGCGGTCGAGCCCACCAAAACCGTAACAAAGCAAAAGGTTCAGCCCGAAGCGAAACCAAAGAAAAAAACGGAACCAGTGAAGAAAGAGACGGTAGCTCAACAATCCGCACCTGCGAGCCAATCCAAAGGGGCAACGTCTCAGCCTGTCTTGGTCGACAAACCAACGTTTGTGAGTCAACCAACACAACCCCGTTACCCAAGATCTGCACAAAGACGCGGTATTGAGGGTGTAGCCTTGTATGAGATATGGCTAGATGAGAATGGTAACCAGATTAAACAGGTTTTGATTGAGTCTTCCGGCACAGAGTCGCTAGATGCCTCAGCACTTCGTGCGATCAAACAGTGGCAATTTACACCACATATTTCAGGTGGGCTAAAAGTCGCTCACCGAGTACAAGTACCTGTTCGTTTTAAGTTGGATGGATAATGGAACAACTACAAGAATTACAAACTCAATTTGGGCTGATGACGTGGCCTTTGATCATTTGCTCAGCTCTAACGGTGATGATCATCGCCGAGCGATTATTCCATGTGTTAATTAGCCTTGGTGTAGGAAAGCGAGCCATTCGCCAAAAGCTCACAGGATTAGACCCAACAAATGGGAGCGAGCTTGAAGCACTTGCTGAAGAGTTGTCGAATAAGCGGCCGCTTCTGTACCGTGGTGTTGCGATGTTGCTTGCTCATCATTCGTTTTCGAAATCTTTAAGAGAAGATGCCGCAGGTATTTGGCTGCAAGAAAAACGCCATCAGTTGCATTCCGGCCTTCGTTTGCTGACGCTGATTGGCGTCATCAGCCCTTTAATTGGCTTGCTTGGTACGGTACTTGGCTTAATTGACATGTTTAAAGGCATCGCGGTTTCAACGGGGAATATCACTCCGAATGATTTGGCTGACGGCCTAGGTCTTGCTATGCGCACCACTGCCGCGGGTCTCATTATCGCACTTCCTGCCATTTCAGGAGCGCAGATCATTGGTTTGTGGGCGGATCGTGTAATCGCCAAGCTTGAGCACACTTTAAACTACGTCAACTTATGGCTTGAAGGCATCTCGTTACAGCATGTCTCGCCAGACCACTCAAAAGTAACACTGCGCTCTTCTGGGAAGATTGAGGCAGCAACTAAATGATTAAAACACCACAAGAAAATAGTCGTAACGGTTTAACCCCCGATTTAACACCGCTGTTAGACATTATTTTTATCGTCATGGTTTTCCTGATGTTAACCGCAGCGGTCAAACTCGATTCATTAGACGTCAATTTACCGAGCACAGAATCTCAGGCTGTTGCAGATGTCGATAAGCAATCCATCACGGTAAATATTCTTAAAGACGAGCCTTACTGGGCTATTAACGGCAAGACATATATCGATTGGGACAACTTTACCCTCGCGCTGTTAGAAGAGAGTAAGTCAAGCGATAAACCGATTGTAATTGGAGCAGAAAAAACCGCGAATATTCAGTCGCTAGTACAACTTCTCGGCTTTTTACAAGAAAACGGAATTCAAGCAACTCAGTTACTCACTGAAGAGCCATCATAAAAATAAGTAAGATAGAGATCCTTTCAAAATGAAGAACACACGCATCACTATTCATGCTGTTGTCACGGCAGCTATTTCCCTACTTGCGAGTAGTCAACTTTTTGCCAATGAAACGCCATCCTCAGAGCGCGTTGTTAGCGCAGGCAGCGCCGTCACTGAACTCTTGCTTGAACTCGACGCTAAAGATAGCTTGGTTGCTATCGACGTCACCAGTCAATTACCAAAAGGGATGGAACTGCCTAAAGTGGGCTACCATCGTCGTCTTTCAGCGGAGGGGTTGCTCGCCTTACGTCCGACAAAAGTCATTGGTTCTGATGAGATGGGGCCGAAAACAACATTGAGCCAATTGAAATCGGCTGGCGTAGATGTAGAAATTGTTAATACTGATGCAAATGTCGAGGGCCTTTATCAACGTATTGATCAAATTGCGAACCTTATGGATCGCAAGGCTCAAGCTGAAAGCTTAAAGCAAGATGTCCAGGCGCAAGTACAAGCACTCAATGCAAACCAGCCTAATCAAGCAAAGAAAAAGAAAGTGCTCTTTCTGCTGATCCATGAAGGGCGACCTGCAAATGTTGCGGGCTCACAAACGACACCCGATGCAATTATTCAACTCGCCGGCGGACAAAACCCAGCCGCTACACAACTCTCGTCTTACAAGCCTCTATCCACAGAAGCGATGGTAGAGATGCAGCCTGACGTGATTCTTGTTAGCGGCCGCAGCTATGAAACGTTGGGTGGTGCCGATGCAATTTTAAAAGCAATGCCGCTTCTTGCTGCAACACCCGCTGGAAAGAACAAAGACATCATAACGATTGATGGCCATGCTCTGGTAGGTGGTTTGGGCCTTAAAAGCCTTGCAGAAGCTAAACGCTTGAATGCACTGCTTTACCCATAGAGACATGACATGTTGTTAAGACGCATCCCCCTTTCAACGACGTTATCAGTGCTTAGTGGATTTTTAGCATTTATTGCTATCGCCTCTATTACCGTTGGCCCAATGAACATTAGCTTTGCTGACAGTTTGCGTAGCCTAACGGGAGGCAGTTCTGATCTCGCTCCTCACATTCAGTTGGTCATTAACGAAATCCGATTGCCTCGCACCATTTTGTGTATGTTCATCGGCGCCATTTTGGCAGTTTGTGGTGTGGTTATGCAGGGCTTGTTCCGTAACCCATTAGCCGAGCCTGGTATCATTGGTGTGTCTGCTGGCGCTGCTCTTGGTGGTGCATTCGCTATTGTTGTATTTGCTGAATTTAGCCAAAACTATCCGCAACTAATGAACTTAGCGGCTCTGCCTCTTTTTGCTTTCCTTGGCGGTGCACTAACGACTATTCTCGTTTATAAACTCGGCACAAGTAAGTTTGGTACCTCAGTTACAATTATGTTGTTAGCCGGCGTTGCCATCAGCGCGCTCTCGGGTGCTGCGATTGGCTACATGAACTTTATCGCAGATGATCAGATGCTGCGAGATTTGACGCTTTGGTCGATGGGCTCATTAGCTGGTGCAAATTGGTCAGGGATTGCTCTATCTGCTATAACACTCGTCATCCTATTGCTCTGGTTTCAGAAGAAGTCGATGGCGCTGAATGCTCTGTTGTTAGGGGAATCAGAAGCAAGACACTTAGGAGTTCCGGTTCAAAAACTCAAACGTCAGCTTATTTTACTTTCTGCACTGGGTGTTGGTATTACGGTGAGCATCAGTGGTGCAATTGGCTTTATTGGGCTCGTGATTCCACACTTAGGGCGCATGCTCGCTGGGCCTGACCATCGAACGCTATTACCAATATCTGCCTTAATGGGAGCACTGCTTCTTACTGCCGCAGATATGTTTGCTCGTGTTGCCGTGGCACCAGCTGAATTACCAGTTGGAATCGTGACCGCATTGATTGGCGCACCCTTTTTCATCTACTTATTGTTCCAGCAAAAAGGGAAGATTTTGTAATGAACCAGATCGTTTTATCGGGGAAAAACATTTCGATGACGTATGGCAACCGTGTGGTGCTCGATGACATCAACATTGATATCCGAGCTGGTGAAGTGACCGCCCTACTCGGCCCCAATGGCGCAGGTAAAAGTACTTTGCTCAAGCTTCTATGCGGTGAGATCTCTTCGAATCATCACATCACCTACTTCGGTAAACAAAAGCATGATTGGGAGCCTGAAAAAAGCGCCAAACATATTGCAATGCTCCCGCAGCACAGCACCTTAACCTTCCCATTTCTAGCCAGAGAAGTAGTAGAGCTGGGGGCAATACCGCTATCACTTTCCAATAAAGAAACCACTAAACTGGCTTTACATTACATGGAACAAAGCGACGTATTGCATTTAGCAGAAAGCCTGTACCCGTCTTTATCTGGTGGAGAAAAGCAACGACTGCATCTAGCACGAGTGATGACACAACTACATCAATCTGGCGAAAAACGAATCTTAATGCTTGATGAACCTACCTCAGCGTTGGATCTCGCCCATCAACACAACACGTTAAAAATTGCTCGTGAAACGGCAAAAGCACAGAACGCTGCGGTGGTTGTGGTGTTACATGACTTGAATCTAGCCTCTCAGTACGCAGACCGCCTTGTACTCTTGCATAACGGGAAACTAGTTTGTGATGACACGCCATGGAATGCACTAACGTCAGAGCGCATTGAGCAAGTTTATGGCTATCGCTCTATTGTGACAAAACATCCGACGCTAGACTTCCCTCAAGTGCATGCCGCAGCATAAAGCGTATCTCCTCTAAGCCGTCTCTAAAACACTTTGATACGACAAAGGCCCGCAATATGAGAATTGCGGGCCTTTGCTTTGATAGTGGAAGAATTTGGTGCTTTAAAGGCTATTACTTGCTCATTTGGATCAATGATCGACCAATCAACCACTCAAGCTCTTTGTCACCACCCGCACCAAACTGGCTTTCAACCATTTTGTATAAGCGGTCAATACCATTAGCAGCAAATTCTTGCGCATTTTCAGCGGTGACAATGTGATGGAATAGCAGTCGTAAAATCGCGAGAAACTCAGCATCTTCCAGCGCTTTAATCCAACTTTGTGAAAATGCATTTAATCCTTTATCAAACTCTAAGTGTTCAATAAACATTTTAAAGATACGGCCATCCAGTGCGGCGGTGAAGTCCGTTTTCTTAGGGAAGTGATGGCTAATACCGGTACGCGATATACCTGTCTGCTGGCTTAGCGTCGTGTACGACATTTTGTCGTAACCTAATCTGAGTAGCTGATCAATAACGGCATCCATGATCTTTTGGATAGTGATTTCGGTATCTTCTTTACTACGCTTTGGCATATTTTAAGCTCTTCTCTTTGTAAATCCATCTAACTCACTATTAAATGAGGCCAGAATGAAATCATTCTTAGCATTATACCCGGCTCGCCGATGCGGTTCGATTAGCGAAAACCTAGAAATCAGGTTGCTAAGCGCTGCACTTGAAAGCGCTTTGGGTATATGTATTGCGACTATTTAATATCATGTCGAGTTCCAAACCATAACGTCTTTACACTGCGTAATGTGTAATTTTCAGTTATGTTTTTGTCAATACATGCTACTCAAAATAAGGCGAAAAGTTAGTCTCATCAAAACCTTGCGCCAATTATTCATCGAAACTATTCAAAGACCAAGAATGATAATTATTAAAAATAATCAATCAAGAAATAGTCTTATAAATTAACCATTAGTTCAACTGGACTGAGCAAAATCTCGTCACTATGTTCGTTAATTGATTTTAAATGTTGATATATATCACATTAACGTTCTTGATGATTTAGTAATCCAATCTTTAACCCTTACTTAACAAGTGCCTATTTTGTTCCTTTTTTACGCAAAAGTCGTCATTTTTGTAGATACAGATCAAATACCTGATAGAATACCCTTAGTATTTACAAGAGGATTCGTTATGAGTGTCGAATTAGAAAAAAACCAAGTATGTGAGGCCTGCGGCTGTGCTGGCGAGATTGGCTTTATCATCAAAGAAGGTGACGAAGTTGCCGACGTAACGGTTTTCGCACAGACAAAAACAGAGCTAGAGTCTGAACTACAAAAATACATCGAGCTCGCTAAATCAGTATGTGCTGATGTTGAATACAATGTTTCAGAAATAACCGAAGAATCGAACCAAGCGACGGCTCGATTCAAATTTGAAGTAAGTGCTGAAAAACTTATCTTTGAATTAAAAACTCGCTCACTCGCGCGTTAATGAAAAAAGCGAGCATGATGCTCGCTTTTTATTTTTTCAATCTGTGCCGTCCTAAATAAGGTTGACACTTTCCACCCCCAAAATTGGAGAGTGTTATGAAATCAACAACTAAAAGAAC
>NZ_JAWPOT010000308.1:0-674 GCF_033344415.1 Vibrio sp. 1727 | reverse complement strand
ATCTTGAACGTGCAAAACCGAGTGTCACAGATTGAGTCAAAACTGCCTCAGGAAGTACGCATGGTCGGCGTGACGGTGAAAAAGCGTTCTCCTGTCCTATTGATGGTTCTGAACTTCTATTCACCAGACGGCAAGTACGATGACCAATTCTTAATTAACTACATCAACTTGAACGTAAAAGATCAGTTGGCGCGCGCGAAAGGCATTAGTGAAGTAAATGTAATTGGTGGTGGTGAATATGCGATGCGCGTGTGGTTGGACCCAGAAAAAATGGCCAACCTCAAGCTAACGACATCGGATGTATATGCTGCTTTAGCGGAGCAAAACGTTCAGGTTGCTGCTGGCCGTGTTGGTGCCGCGCCGTACAATAACCCGCAAGAAGTGCAGTTTAACCTAGTGACTAAAGGTCGCTTAGAAAGTGTGAGCGAGTTTGAAAACGTTGTTCTTCGTGCCAATCCAAATGGCTCTACGGTTTATCTAAAAGACGTTGCTCGTGTTGAACTGGGTAAGAAGTTCTACGATGGTAACGGTAAGTTCCGTGGGCAAGATGCTTCGATTGTCGCTCTGTCACTTCAGTCTGATGCAAACGCATTAGAAAGTGGTAAAGCAGTAATGGAACTGCTTGAACGCTTGAGCGAAAACTTCCCTGAAGGTATGACTTACGAAACCAGCTA
>NZ_JAWPOT010000307.1:0-674 GCF_033344415.1 Vibrio sp. 1727 | reverse complement strand
ATTCTCTCCTCAACATGAGTGGCACGATGACGTCTACCTTGCGCCTGCGTGCAAAGAACGTTTTCTTACGCTAACGGAAATTCCAGAATGGCAACGTGCCGATATTTTTATGGCGGGATTGGCTGAGCTGCACGACGGTTATCACGTTGAGCGTGACAAGGTGGGCGTGCATACGTTGTTATTCACGTTAGAAGGCGGCGGTGTGTTGATTACGCCGAACTGCGTTTCTCTCCATACTACATGGCGATGAAACACAAACTGCCAGTCGCTGGCGTGGTTGAAGCGGTTGTCGATGGCGTACAAGCAGGCATGCGAGACTTTGGCATCAAAGCGAACCTTATCGGTATCATGAGCCGCACATTTGGCACAGATGCATGTCAGCAAGAACTGGATGCCATTCTAAGCCAGAAAGACCACATCGTAGCAGTAGACCTTGCAGGTGATGAGCTTGGCCAACCAGGCGATCGCTTTGTCTCTCACTTCAAACAAGTGCGTGATGCAGGCCTAAACGTGACAGTTCACGCTGGTGAAGCGGCGGGCGCTGAAAGCATGTGGCAAGCCATTCAAGAGCTTGGTGCAACGCGTATCGGCCACGGTGTGAAAGCGATTCACGATCCAAAACTGATGGATTACCTAGCGGAAAACCGTATCGGTATCGAATCGTGCCTGACGTC
>NZ_JAWPOT010000306.1:0-674 GCF_033344415.1 Vibrio sp. 1727 | reverse complement strand
CATTGACTGTGCGCTCTAAAAAATAATTGTTATTAATAAATCAATGGCTTGCAAGATGAATTAACAATATATGATCGAGTTACAAGTTGGTTGGATACTACGTGCTTTAATATTGAAAATAGACTTAAGGTTGATAATCAACTCATATTGAAAAGTAATTTTAGCTTACATATTTAACAATTGCAGAGATTTATTAGGCTAGTCGCATTTCGAAGAAACAGTTTCTACGTTTATAGACATTAAAAGATTACCATATGAAGATTTGGATAAAATCAAATCTGAGTCGTGTATAAAATGAAGTTTATAAAACTGTTAGCCTTAGTACTCTCGTTTCAATGCTTTGCACAAAATCAAGAGTTACATCTATCTCAAAACGTTGTGCTCGATGTCCCCTTATCAAAAACAATACTTCATACGGGTAATATACTTATATTTAAATTTGGCGATAGCCATATTTCTCATGAAGTTTTGAGTCCTAAAGAGTTTTTTTCTCCCATAGATTTAACTGGTGTTGAAAAAGAATTTGTTAGATCTCTGTTCAAGCTAACGGAAAATAGTTTATTTCCACAATGGTTAAACGCAGCTTCTAATGAGTTATCTGAGACATTAGGTATTACGAAGGATAATAAAGTTATTGAGGTTAAAGGTGGGCTCGAAATATTAGGGTTCTATGA
>NZ_JAWPOT010000305.1:0-676 GCF_033344415.1 Vibrio sp. 1727 | reverse complement strand
GGCGAGCTCAAGTACCTCAATCAAATTAAAAAAGCACTTCATGAACAGTTTCAGAACCCTGAAGAGGAGTTTGTAAAATTCTTTACTTCAAAAGTGTACGATGGCGTCCAAACCGCAAAAGTCAAAGCACAGTTCATGGATATTACAACGAAGGCTCTAAAACAATTCTTGAACGACAGCATTAATGCTCGATTGAAATCTGCAATTGGTGGAGATGATAAAGCACCGATCAAGGTAGACGATAGCGTTAACACCTTTGAAGAATCCGTCGAACCTGCTCAAGATAAGCCCAAAGTTCAAACGACAGATGAAGAGATCGAGGGTTTTAATGTAGTTAAGGCGATATTGCGACAACAAGTTGATGTACAGCGAGTGTGCGCCCGTGATACGCAAAGTTATTTTGGTATCCTGCTTGATGACAACAATCGGAAGCCATTATGTCGCCTTTGGTTCAATACCAAACAAAAGTACATTGGCCTCTTTGATGAAGCTAAAACAGAAACCCGCCATCCAATCGACTCGATTGACGATATTTTCAAATTTAGTGAACAGTTACAAAGTACGCCAGCACTTTACGAATAGACTTACATAGAAATGCAAATGAAGCTCCAACACATGATGTTTTGATATCTGTGCTGGGGCTTTTCTATTATTCAATCGCCTTAGTTTTGTACAA
>NZ_JAWPOT010000304.1:0-677 GCF_033344415.1 Vibrio sp. 1727 | reverse complement strand
GCTTTCGGTCTGAGCGAGGAACCGCCGAAATCAAGCTGCGCGTGTATGGGTGATCTGGGTTACCCAACACTTTTGCCGTTGGCCCAAACTCAACAAGATCGCCACGGTACATCACCGCCACGCGGTCTGTAACGTTTGAAACCACACCCATGTCGTGCGTAACCAACATACAACCAACATTGTTCTGGATACACAACTCACGGATAAGATTCAGGATTTGGTCTTGGATTGATACGTCCAGTGCCGTGGTTGGCTCATCGGCGATGATCAGATCTGGCTCACCAGCCAAAGCGATCGCGATAACCACACGCTGACGCATACCACCAGAAAACTGGTGAGGATACTGTTTAAGACGGTTTTCAGGCTGAGGGATGCCGACTTGCTGCATCAGAGACAACGCGCGTTGATACGCCTCGTCGTCAGACACTTTCATGTTGGCATGAATGGTTTCTTTTAGCTGCTGCTCAACCGTAAACAAAGGGTTAAGAGAGGTCATAGGGTCTTGGAAGATAAAACCAATCTTCGAGCCACGCACCTTACGCATCGCTTCTGGTGTTAAGCCAGAGATTTTTTCACCATCCAAAAAGACATCGCCACTGGCAACGCGTCCCGGAGGGCTCAGCAAATCGATAACGGCGTTACCAACGGTGGACTTACCCGCACCGGATTCGCCAACA
>NZ_JAWPOT010000303.1:0-677 GCF_033344415.1 Vibrio sp. 1727 | reverse complement strand
CTAAACAGCAAGATCACCGTTCTAAGAACAAAGAGCGGATGTTAGAACAGCTATTAGAACAGCAAGAACAAATCCTTGAGCGACTAACTCTTATCGAAGAGGAAATGCAGCAACGCAAAATTCAGACAAAAAAATAGGACCTATCGGTCCTATTTCTCTTTAAATTAATGAAGATAACGCTGCTTTACGCTCGCTTGTCTTATTTTTCACGCCAGTACGGCTGAGTCTCTACGCTGATTGCTCTTGTTTGATCCATTGCATGAAGAATCGAACGCTCTTGGCGGTGCAGCCAACGCTCTAGCTGTTCTTTCTCTTCATTTTCCAGCATATCGACCAAAGGCAATAGATGGTTCAGCATCAACAGATCATCAATGCCATGCACTAAGTCAGCCCAAGGAAGGCGGAAGCTATTACGCTCGTCGAAGTTGTACAAGCTCGCAAAACCAATTCCAGTGTAAAGGTTACGCAGCAGACGGTAACGCTGATCCACATACTCTTGCGCAGACAAATCACGCTCTGCAGGGAAAGCTTCCATCAGCTCTGCCCAAGTGCGATCCAATTGCGTCACAGAAAACGGCATGATGTTGCTTGCCATCTTCTCGCGCGCTTTCTCATCCAAGAATGGCTGCCAGCCACGCGCTAAGATCCAGCGGCTAAGATCCAGCAGTAATCCTGTG
>NZ_JAWPOT010000302.1:0-677 GCF_033344415.1 Vibrio sp. 1727 | reverse complement strand
GGTGCTTGGGTCGAGATTGAAAACGAAGCCGGTGATGTGAAGAAGTTCCGCATTGTGGGGCCAGAAGAAATATATGGCGATGCCAAAGATTACATCTCCATTGATTCCCCTATGGCCAGAGCCATGTTGAAAAAGCAAGTGGATGAAGAATTTACCGTTCGAACGCCGGAAGGTGACAAAGAGTGGTTCATCAATTCGATTGAATACAACAAGCAAAGCGCAGAATCTTAACTTCCTCGACCTTGAAACATTCGGCGAGCGAAGTGCGTTTGCCAATGATGTTGACCTATTTTTATGCGCCCTCATTTGAGGGCGCGAGCTGTATTTACTGGAGAGGTTTAAAATGAAAGCCGTGATTTGTGGTGCTGCGTTAACGATGGCTATTTCGCTTCCTACTGTCGCTCAAGAAGAGCTAAAAGGGTGTGATGCCAAAGCGTTTGCTCTTGAGCAGCAAATTGAATACGCCACAGTACAAGGTAATCAAAAGCGCATTGATGGATTAAAACGAGCCCTTGCTGCGATTGAGGATGAATGCTCGGAAGAAGATTTACGCGAAAAACTGCAATCAGAAGTCGAACAAAAAGCGCAAAAAGTAAAAGCCCGCGAGCTAGAATTGGCAGAGGCACAACCGTCGGGTTCGAGCGACAAAATCGAGAAAAAGCGCCGAAAGTTAGATG
>NZ_JAWPOT010000301.1:0-678 GCF_033344415.1 Vibrio sp. 1727 | reverse complement strand
AATAAAAAGGGCTGCCAATGTGCAGCCCTTTAATTTGTCGTTGTTCCCTCAAAAACCACGTTATGCTTTTGAACCACGGTAGTGGTCACTTGAGGATACAAACCAATGTTATTGTTCGAAGAGCTCTGTATGCAGCTTCTGAATGGCTTGCTTCGCCACCGACTCATTCACAAGGAAGCACAGGTTATGAGGGCTTGCTCCATAACAGATCATGCGTAAGTTCAAATCTTCTAGCGTACCAAACACTTGCTTCGCATAGCCTTTACGTTCACTCATCTTGTTACCAATCAAGGCTACCAAACAAAGGTTATGTTCTACTTCGACCTTACATAACTCTTCCAACTCTTCTCGTGCTGCTTGAGGAAGTTGTGGTGCGCCTCCTGAGGTATCAGTTTGATCCAGTGTGAGTGACACACTGATTTCTGATGTGGTGATAAGGTCTACCGAAATTTTGTGCTTGGCTAAAATCTCAAATACTTTTGCTAAGAAGCCGTACGCATGGAACATGTTCGCACTACGCAGAGTGACCATCGTTTGATTACAACGCAGAGCGAGAGCACGGAACAGCGGTGAGCTTTCGACTTGATGACGAATCCACGTGCCACCTTTTTCTGGTTCTTTAGATGAGCCAACAAAAACCGGGATATCATGGCGCAGAGCAGGGACCAGTGTTGATGG
>NZ_JAWPOT010000300.1:0-679 GCF_033344415.1 Vibrio sp. 1727 | reverse complement strand
GTAAACCTTTTACGCGTTCAGAAAATTCGCTAGAGAGTTCTGAAATTTTGACGATTGAACGAGCAATCGCGTCATATATAGTAGCAATAGCAGAACCTGCACTTTGCAAAGCGAACACTGTCGCAGCAAAGCCACCATCAACTAACAGTGTTAAAATTGCGGCAGATATCTTATCTGCCCAAAGATCGTTTGTTTTGGCATCAAGTCGATTATTATAATTTAGAACGACTCTCTCAAACGCATTGGCAGACTTTTGAGTATAAATTTTTTCCCAACTCTGAAAGTCAGTCAAACTAGCGTAACGAGACATATCATGAGCCGAAATAACCAAACCTTGCTGCTTGCTCGCTACATATTCAGTACCATTAAAAGGAGCATGATAAAAAGGCCATACTGGCGCTTTTGTTACGGGGTCCGCACCATTGACACAACGGAAGTGCATCGATATCCGAGATGATGAGTTGATCGAAAAAGATTTCATTCCGACTCTTGGTGAGCCAAAAGTATATAAGTTAACTCTGCCTTTAAACTCTGGAGAAGCAGAAATCCAATTCGCAACCAGAGTCGCTAATGCACCACCTAAACTGTGTCCAACACAATGTATAGTACCGTTAGCGGTTACCGGATTATCACGAAGAAAACGAGTTAGACCTTTTCTCATAGAATAGAACGTAGTTTG
>NZ_JAWPOT010000299.1:0-681 GCF_033344415.1 Vibrio sp. 1727 | reverse complement strand
TCACCAATTAGAATAAAATCATTAGTATTACCTGGTTTTCGATAGTTAAAAAGACTCATCCGCTTCGATGGGTTTTTAGATACACCAAACTTTATTACATTTAATGTTGAAGAATAAGCTACATAAAAATTATCAGCTTCTTTCTTCCAACGAGAAAAACCGTCATGTTCCATAAACCAAACCTCAAACATCTCAAATGAGGAAAGTCTATAAAACATACAACTGTAGAGCTTACCATATTGCGCCATACCAATAAGAGGCATAACGCCGCGTTAAGTGGTGAGCAACGCATACCACCAAACTTAAAGTATTGTGCCGTAAACACTTAAACCGAAGCAAAACAAAAATGCCAAGCGTTGGGAATCCCTCTTAAATTGCTTGTTATGTGCGTGCTATTTGGTTGCTCTGTTTAGTTGCAGTAAATCCCATTTGTTACCATAGAGATCTTGGAATACCACCACTGTACCGTACTCTTCAACTCGTGGCTCTTCATTAAATACAATGCCATTTGTCTTCATTAATTCGTAGTCTCGCCAGAAATTGTTAGTTTGTAAGAACAAGAACACACGACCACCCGTTTGATTCCCTACTGCTTGCATTTGTTCTGGTGTACTCGCTTGAGCCAAAAGCAGGTTCGTACCACTGGAATTTGGAGGAGAAACTTGAACCCAGCGTTTACCA